>JBPOHC010000134.1:0-25496 GCA_052035985.1 Myxococcota bacterium
GTGGCCTTCGCGGACCTCTCTCCGCTCGGCTCGCCGCACCTCCGCACCGTGGAGGGAGACTCGCCCGTTCACGACGTGGGCGACCCCGAGCTCCTCCTCGGCGCCATCGCGGAGCGCCTCGACGCGAGCGAGTTCTTTCCTCCCGCGGGACGCAGCCACGAGGCCGAGCGCGCAGGCCCATGGATCACCGCGTCGCCCGTCGCCACGCTGCGCCTCGGGATCGCCGCGCTCGTGGCCCACAGGCTCCTGCGGGGCATCGTCGACGCCGACGCGCTCATGGCCTTCTGCGCGGGCGCGATGGCCGTGGTGGCTCCGCACGCGCTGGTGCGATTCATCATGCAGCGTGACCTTCGAGGCTCGCAGTCGGAGGTCGGCGCGCCGCCCGCGATCGCCGTGGGCGCGATGGCCGCGATGGTGGTGGTCTATCCGTTGAAGTCGATGGTGCCCGACCCCGTGCGCGCGTGGGCGATCGCGGTGGCGCTCCTCTGCGCGTTGCCGTCGTGGCCCTTTCCGGGCGCGTACGTGGCGCGTCGCGTGGGGAGGCTCCTCGCGGGCCTCGACGACGCGATCGGCGCGGCGTTGATCGCGGTGCTCGGGGTGACCGCGGCGTGGCTCTACGCGATGGGGTACGTGCTCCTTCCGACGGCGCTCGTGGCCGGGGGTCTCGAAGCCGCGGAGGGCGTGTCGGCGATGCGGAGGCACGCGCTGCTCTCGGGGCTCCCGAGGTTTCGCAACTGGCCTCCCCTCGCCCTCGCGCGGATGCGTTCCTCGCTGCGACCGTCACAGGCTGACGAGGTCGATGCGCAGCTCGTGGCGGGCGACGTCGTCGAGCTCCGAGACGCCTCGCTCTCGCCGCCTCCGCCGGGGATCGTTCCGGTCGCGGTCGCGGTGATCGGGGTGGTGGTGACGGCGCTCGCGGCGCGCTCGCTCCTCGCCGACGCGCTCCCCGCGATGCGCAACGCGCTGGGGATCTTTCTGTCTTGAAGCGAGCGCCCGCCTCCCGCCGAGTACCGCTTTGAAACAATCCAAGGTTCGAAGCGGAACAGCGCGCCGTTTCAAAGCTGAAATGCCTTTTCCTTCGGGTCTGCAACGAGGCCGAAGATCCCTCGGGAAACAAACGCTGATTCTCTCGCTCATTCCGAGAAACTCTCGTCGGCACGACGGCTGCACATAGGAAAGGTCAGGCGGCGACGCCGGCGGTCCCCCCCACGCCAGAGGTGCTCGCTGCTACCTAACTGCCTCCCCTCCGCATCGATGGTTCCAGACGAGGTCCGAAACACCCGAGAAGGGGTTTCGGGCCTCGTCGCATTTGGGCTCCGCGACGACCGCCCGCACGGCGCCGCAGCGCGATCGTCGCCCCTCCGAACGATCTTTGGTTTGACGCCCCTTCGCTCACGCACTGGCCGAACAATCTTCGGGTTGTTTGTCACCGAACCAAATATCTCACTCTGTCTCGCGGTGACGGCCGAAGAACATTGTTGACGCGTCACGACGTGATCGGTACATCCGGCAGTCGATGTCGCGCGAGGCAACCGCCCCGATCGAGCTCGATGACGCGGACCGCGCGCTCCTCGACGGTCTTCAAGCGGACTGCAAGCAGAGCCTCGCGAGCGTCGGGGAGCGCGTCGGGCTGTCGGCGCCGACGGTGCTCGAACGCATCCGAAGGCTCGAGAAGGCGGGGCTGATCCGCGGGTATCACGCGGTGCTCGACGCGCGCGCCGCGGGGCTCGACATCGGCGCGTTCATCGGCGTCGGCATCGACCACCCGAGGAGCATCGCGGGCTTCGAGAAGGCCATTCGGGCGATGCCCGAGGTGCTCGAGGTCCACCACGTCACGGGGCGGCACACGCTGCTCGTGAAGATCCGCACCGAGAACACGGCCTCGCTGCACAGGCTCATCGAGGCGCTGCGCGAGCTGCCCGGCGTCGCGCGCACCGAGACGATGGTGGTGCTCGACACGCTCGTCGAGCGGCAGCGCATCGAGCTCCCGGCGCCCGCTTCGGAGACCCCGCGGCGACGCAAGGCCCGCCCCGAACCAGCATCCACGCAGGAACCGCGCGCCACACGCGCCCATCGCCCCAGAGAGTGACCGCCGATGCGCGATCGACGCCCTCCATCGACACCCGTCTCTTCCGCCGAGCGACGACGCGCGGCGCGCGAGGGGCTCTACCTCCCTGACCGGGAGTCTGACGCGTGCGGCGTGGGCTTCGTCGCGCAGCTCGACGGCGCGCGCTCACACGGCCTCATCGTGATGGCCCTCTCGGTGCTCGAGAACCTCGAACACCGGGGCGCGGCTGCGAGTGATCCGCTCACGGGCGACGGCGCGGGCGTGCTCATTCAGATTCCCCACGAGCTCATCGCCGACGACGCTTCGAAGCGCGGAATCGCCATCGGACCGCCGGGCACCTACGGCCTGGGAATGCTGTTTCTACCGCGCGATGAGGCCCTCCGCGCGCGCTGCGTCGAGGCCGCCGAGCGCGTCGTCGACGACGAGGGACAGGTCGTGCTCGGGTGGCGCGACGTGCCCGTCGAACCGAAGGCGCCAGGGCCCGCGGCGCGCGCGTCGATGCCCGTGATCGCGCAGCTCCTCGTGGGCCCCGGGACGCTCCCCGCCGACGACGCCGCGCTCGATCGAAAGCTCTATGTGATCCGCAAGCGCGTCGAGGCCGCGTGGCGCGCGCTCACGTCGACCGAAGACGACGCGCCGTACTTCGCCTCGCTCTCGACGCGCACGGTGGTCTACAAGGGATTGCTCACGCCCGAGCAGCTCCCGCGCTTCTACCGCGACCTCGCGGACCCGCGCGCGCTCACGGCCATCGCGCTCGTGCACCAGCGCTTCTCGACGAACACCTTTCCCTCGTGGTCGAGGGCGCACCCGTACCGCCGCGTGGCGCACAACGGCGAGATCAACACGCTGCGCGGCAACGTGCGCTGGATGGCCTCGCGCGAGCCCGTGCTCCGCGCCCCCGTGTTCGGCGAGGACGTGCAGAAGCTCGTCCCCGTGATCGACGAGCGGGGCAGCGACTCGGCGATGTTCGACGACGTGCTCGAGCTGCTCGTGCACACGGGGAGGTCGCTGCCGCACGCCATCTCGATGATGATCCCCGAGGCGTGGCAGGAGCACGGCGCGATGGACCCCGCGCGCCGCTCGTTCTACGAGTACCACTCGTGCGTGATGGAGCCCTGGGACGGCCCCGCGTGCATCGTCTTCACCGACGGGCGGCTCGTGGGCGCCGTACTCGACCGCAACGGGCTGCGTCCCGCGCGCTACGCGGTCACCCGAGACGGCCTCGTGGTGATGGCCTCGGAGTCGGGCGTGCTCGACCTCGCGCCCGAGCGGGTCATCGCGCGAAACAGGCTCCAACCGGGCAGGATGTTCCTCGTCGACACCGCCCGCGGACGCATCGTGGATGACGCCGAGATCAAGGCGTCGATCGCCGCGCGCAGACCCTACGGACAGTGGGTCGATCGACAGCTCGTGCGCGTGAAGGAGCTCGCGCCGCAGCCCGACGCCGTGCCGCAACCGCTCGATGCGTCGTCGCGCGCGAAGCTCCAGCGCGCGTTCGGTTACACCGCCGAAGACCTGCGCGTCGTGCTCGCCCCCATGGCGCGCGGCGAGGAGGCCATCGGGTCGATGGGCAACGACGCGCCCCCTGCCCCGCTCTCCGAGAGGCCGCAGCTCCTCTACAACTATTTCAGGCAGCTCTTCGCGCAGGTGACCAATCCCCCGATCGACCCGATTCGTGAGCGCCTGGTGATGTCGCTCGTGTCGAACCTCGGGCCCGAGAGCAACCTCTTCGAAGAGTCTCCGAGCCACGCGCGGAAGCTCCAGGTCGACGCGCCGCTGCTCACCGATGAGGAGCTTCAGCGCGTGCGCGCCCTCGACCGCGGAGGTCTTCGCGCGAGCACCGTGAGCCTGCTCTTCGAAGTCACCGACGGACGCTCTCCCGCGGAGCGTCTGGAGCGCGCCATCGAGCGCGTTCAGCGCGATGCGGAGCGGGCCGTGAGGGATGGTGCGGCGCTGCTCATTCTCAGCGATCGCGGCGTCGATCGCGCGCACGCGCCTGTTCCTGCGCTGCTCGCGGTGGCGGCGGTGCACAGGCACCTCGCGGCGGTCGATCTGCGTCAGGGCTGCGGGCTCATCGTCGAGACCGCGGAGGCCCGCGAGGTTCACCACGTCTGCATGCTCATCGGCTTCGGCGCGGGGGCGGTCAATCCGTGGCTCGCGCTCCAGACGCTCTCGGGCATGGTGGCCGACGGGGCGCTCGAAGGCATCACCGCCGAGGAGGCCCACGCGGGCTATCGGAAGGCCGTCGACAAGGGCGTGCTCAAGGTGATGTCGAAGATGGGGATCTCGACGATCCAGTCGTACCGCGGCGCGCAGATGTTCGAAGCGCTCGGGCTCGACGACGCCCTCGTGGAGCGCTTCTTTCCGGGCACTCCGTCGCGCATCGGCGGCGTCGGAATCGCCGAGCTCGCAGAGGCCGTGGTGGCGAGGCATCGCGCGGGCTTCTCGTCGTCGAGGCTCCCTGTCGCGGGCGAGGCGCTCGATCACGCGGGCCTCTACCGCTACCGCCGCGACGGCGAGCAGCACGCGTGGAACCCGAACACCATCGCGCTCCTTCAACACGCGGTGCGGTCGGGCGACTTCGCGCGCTTCGAAGCCTTCGCGCGACGCGCGGATGACGAAGCCCGCGACGGAGGACTTCTCCGCGGCGTGCTCGATTTCGTCGAGGGCGAAGCCGTTCCGCTCGATGAGGTCGAGTCCGTGGGTGACATCGTGCGGCGCTTCAAGACCGGCGCGATGTCGTTCGGGTCGATCTCGAAGGAGGCCCACGAGACCATCGCCATCGCGATGAACCGCCTCGGCGGAAGGTCGAACTCGGGAGAGGGCGGCGAAGACCCCGCGCGCTTCGTCGCAGACGCCGACGGAACGTCTCGACGCAGCGCGATCAAGCAGGTGGCGAGCGGACGCTTCGGCGTGACCATCGAGTACCTCGTCGACGCCGACGAGATCCAGATCAAGGTCGCGCAGGGTGCGAAGCCCGGCGAGGGCGGTCAGCTCCCTGCGCACAAGGTCGATCGTGAGATCGCGCGGGTGCGTCACGCGACGCCTGGCGTGGGGCTCATCTCGCCGCCGCCGCACCACGACATCTACTCGATCGAAGACCTCGCGCAGCTCATTCACGATCTGAAGCACGCCAATCCGAGGGCGCGCATCAGCGTGAAGCTCGTGAGCGAAGCGGGCGTGGGCACCATCGCGGCGGGCGTGGCGAAGGCCAGGGCCGACGTGATCCTCGTGTCGGGCGACGCGGGCGGAACGGGCGCGGCTCCCCTCACCTCCGTTCGCCACGCGGGAACACCCTGGGAAATAGGTCTCGCCGAGGCCCAACAGGTGCTCGTGATGAACGGCCTCCGCGGGCGCGTGAGGCTCGAGACCGACGGTCAGCTCAAGACCGGACGCGACGTCGCCATCGCGGCCATGCTCGGCGCCGAGGAGTTCGGCTTCGGCTCCATCGCGCTCATCACCATGGGCTGCGTGATGATGCGCGTGTGTCACCTCAACACATGCCCCGTCGGCGTCGCCACCCAAGACCCCGTGCTCCGCGCGCGCTTCGCGGGAGCGCCCGAGCCCGTCATCAACTTCTTCACCTTCGTGGCCGAAGACCTCCGTCGCTGGATGGCCCGGCTCGGGTTTCGCACCGTCGACGAGATGGTCGGACGCGTGGAGCGATTGCGTCGTCGAGCCGACCTCACGGGCCACGCCGCGCGCATCGACGTGTCGCGGATCCTCTTCGCGCCCGACGCGCCAGACACTCCGCGCAGGCAGGTCGAGACGCAGGATCACGAGGTCGAGCTCAGCCTCGACACCGTGCTCATCGAGCAGGCACGGCCCGCCATCGAGCGTGGCGAGCGCGTCGAGATCGCGATGCCCGTTCGAAACGTGCACCGCGCCGTGGGGACGCTCCTGAGCTCGAAGCTCACCGAGCGCTACGGCGCCGAGGGACTGCCCGACGGGACGATCACGCTGCGCTTCACGGGCTCGGCGGGGCAGAGCTTCGGAGCGTTTCTGGCGAAGGGCGTCGAGCTCATTCTCGCGGGCGACGCCAACGACGGCTGCGGCAAGGGGCTCTCGGGCGGAACCATCGTGGTGCATCCGCCTGAAGGGGCCGCGTGGGTGCCCGAAGAGAACATCGCCGTGGGCAACGTGGCGCTCTACGGCGCGACGCGCGGAGAGCTCTTCGTGCGAGGCATGGCGGGCGAGCGATTCGCCGTGAGAAACAGCGGCGCGACGGCGGTGGTCGAGGGCTGCGGCGACCACGGCTGCGAGTACATGACGGGCGGACGCGTGGTGGTGCTCGGCCCGACGGGGCGCAACTTCGCGGCGGGCATGAGCGGCGGCGTGGCCTACGTGCTCGACGAGCACGGGCGCTTCGAAGCGAACGTCAACCGCGCGATGGTGGAGCTCGAAGGGCTCGACGCAGAGGACCTCCCGGTGCTCCGTGGGCTCGTGCACAGGCACTCGCAGCGGACGCAGAGCGCGCTCGCATGGAGGGTGCTCTCGGGGTGGCGGCAGTGGTGCCGTCGCTTCGTGAAGGTGATGCCCGTCGACTATCGCCGCGCCCTCGACGCGCAGCGCACCGCGAAGGCGAGGCCGTCATGGGCAAGGTGACCGGATTCCTCGAAACGAAGCGGGAGAACCCCGAGAAGGTTCCCGCAGAGGAGCGCGTGAAGGGGTATCGCGAGGTCGAGCGAAGGCTCCCCATCGCGACGGTGAAGGCGCAGGGGTCGCGCTGCATGGACTGCGGCGTCCCCTTCTGCCACGGCGCGTGTCCGCTCGGAAACGCCATCCCCGACTGGAACGATCACGCGTATCGCGGCCGTGATTCCGACGCGTCGGCGGCGCTTCACGCAACCAACAACTTCCCCGAGGTGACGGGGCGCGTGTGCCCTGCGCCGTGCGAGGCCGCGTGCGTGCTGAACATCGCGCGGAGCCCGGTGACCATTCGCGCCATCGAGCGCGCCGTGGCCGACCTCGGCATCGAAGAGGGCTCCGCGATCAGGCCCGTGTCGCCCTCGCGTCGAACGGGTCGACGCATCGCCGTGGTGGGGTCGGGGCCCGCGGGCCTCGCGTGCGCGCAGCAGCTCGCGCGCGCCGGTCACGACGTCACGGTGCTCGAACGCGACGACCGCATCGGGGGCCTCCTCCGTTACGGAATCCCTGATTTCAAGTTGGAGAAGTCGATCATCGACGCGCGCGTCGCGCAGATGCGCGCCGAGGGCGTGAGCTTTCGAACGGGCGTTCGCGTGGGCCACGACGTGTCGCTCGAGGCGCTCAGGGCCACCCACGACGCCGTGGCGCTCTGCGTGGGCGCGACGGTTCCGCGCGAGCTCGACGCGCCGGGTAGAGACCTCGACGGCGTGCACCTCGCGATGACCTTTCTCACGCAGCAGAACAAGGTCGTGGCGGGTGATTCCGTGCCCGATCAGGTGCGCGCCACGGGGCGTCACGTCGTGGTGCTCGGCGGCGGAGACACGGGCGCAGACTGCGTCGGCACGAGCCACCGTCAGGGCGCCGCGAGCGTCACGCAGATCGAGATCATGCCGCGTCCTCCCGAGGGGAGCGATCCCGCGAATCCGTGGCCGCGGTGGCCGATGATCCTCCGCACGTCGACGAGCCACGAAGAGGGCGGAACGCGCGAGTGGGCCCTCCGCACGCTGCGAATCACGGGCGATGCGCGCGGTCGCGTGCAGGGCATCGAGGCCGAACGCGTCGAGCTCTTCACCGACGCGAGCGGGCGGAGAGCGCTCCGTCCCGCGAGGGAGGAGCGCGTCGAGATCGCGTGCGACCTCGTGCTCCTCGCGATGGGCTTCACGGGGGCCGACGGCGCTTCGATGGGCGCGGCGGTTCCGAAAAAGCGAGATGGAGCAGACTTCGCGACGAACCTCCCCGGGGTCTACGTGTGCGGCGACGCCCGACGCGGCGCCTCGCTCGTCGTGTGGGCCATCTGGGAGGGCCGCGAGGCCGCGCGCGCGATCGACCGCGACCTCATGGGAGACTCGGCGCTCCCGACGATGCCGCTGCGTGGCGTCGTCGGCTGAGCCGCCATTCATCACACCACCAACGGGACACCGATGAAGCCCTCCGCACGATTCGCCTGCTTCGCTGGATGCGACGAGCGCTACCCCCTCGACGAAGTGATCTACCGCTGCCGCAGGTGCGGCGCCCTGCTCGACGTCGAGCACGACCTCGACGCGCTGAAGCAGCGCTCCGCCGCGGCGTGGGTCGAGCTCTTCGAACACCGCTGGATGCGCACCGCGTGGCCCCACGGCTCGGGCGTGTGGGGCAAGCTCGAGTGGGTCTACCCCGACATCCACCACGACAGCATCGTGAGCTTCGCCGAGGGAGGCTCGAACCTCCTGCGCGCCGATCGCTACGGTCGGTCGGTGGGCGTCCCCGATCTGTGGGTGAAGCAGTGCGGCAACAGCCACACGGGCTCGTTCAAAGACCTCGGGATGACCGTGCTCGTCTCCGCCGTGCGCGAGATGATGCGGCGCGGGCGCTCGGTGCGAGCCATCGCGTGCGCGTCGACGGGAGATACCTCGGCGGCCCTCGCGGCCTACTGCGCTGCGTCGGGCGTGCCTGCGCTGGTGCTGCTCCCGCGCAACAAGGTGTCGGTGGCGCAGCTCCTTCAGCCGCTCGCCAACGGGGCCCTCGTGCTCTCGCTCGACACCGACTTCGACGGCTGCATGCGCATCGTGAAGGAGATCACCGACGACGGCTCGATCTACCTCGCCAACTCGATGAACAGCCTCCGCATCGAGGGGCAGAAGACCGTCGCCATCGAGATCGTGCAGCAGCTCGACTGGGAGGTGCCCGACTGGGTGGTGATTCCCGGCGGCAACCTCGGCAACGTGTACGCGCTCGGCAAGGGCTTCGCGATGATGCGCGACCTGGGGCTCATCGCGCGCCTCCCGAGGCTCTGCGTGGCGCAGGCCGCCAACGCGAATCCGCTCTATCGCGCGTACAAGGCGGGCTTCGACCGCTACGAGCCCATCGTCGCGCAGCGCACCGCCGCGAGCGCCATTCAGATCGGTGACCCGGTGAGCATCCACCGCGCGATCAGGGCGCTCCAGGCGTGCGATGGCGTGGTCGAGGAGGCCACCGAGGCCGAGCTCGCCGACGCCGTCGCGCGGGCCGACCGCACGGGGATGTACAACTGCCCCCACACGGGCGTGGCCCTCGCCGCGATGGAGAAGCTCGCGCGCGACGGGCGCATCACGCCGCGCGACCGCGTGGTGGTCGTGAGCACCGCGCACGGGCTGAAGTTCACCGAGTTCAAGCGCGCGTATCACACGGGCACGCTCGAAGGCGCCGACGCGCGCCACGCGAACGCCCCCATCGAGCTCGCGGCCGACGTCGACGCCGTGCGACGCGCCATCGACGCGCGCCTGTCGTAGCGAGCGGACACCGCGCCCCCGCGAGCTGTCTGCCCGAGCGGACAGGGCTCCCCTCGGATCTCGCGAAATACCTTAAAATCAGGGATGGCACGAGGGTCGCTCTAGGGGATGGCATGAAGCCCAACACCCTCCGCCTCCTGTCGGCCTCGATGGTTCTCTCGCTCTCCGCCGCGTGCGCGCCCGTCGACGACGCGGCCGACGAGACCGTGACGCAGTCGCACGACGCGGTGCTCACGCTCGGCGCCACGCTCGGTTCGACGCTGCCCACGCCCATCGCCCTCGGCAACCCGCGTCTGACGGGCTTCACGCCCTCGTCGGCGCGCATCGGCGACCGCATCGTGCTCCGGGGGACGAGCCTCGACCGCGCGCGCTCGGGCCGCCTCGTGCTCGCGGGGAACCTCGGCTACGCGGTGACCTTCGCGGGCACCAACAACACCCGCGTGAGCGCCGCGACGCTGACCCTGCGCTCGCCCACGGAGCTCGAGGTGGTCGTGCCCGCGCAGGCCGTGACGGGCGCCGTGCAGCTCATCGACAACCTCGGTGTGCTCTCGGCGTCGGCGTCGAGCTTCACCGTCGTGCAGCCCATGCCGCCGCCCGCCCCGACGGTGCTCCGCGTCGTGAACACGAGCCAGTACGACCTCGGCTCGGTGGCGATCAACGGCGTGTCGCGGGGCGACTGTGCGTCTCCGATCGTCGCGGGGTCGAGCCGTGACTTCACGGTGATGCCGGGGCTCGTGACGGCCGCGGTGGTGCTCGGGTGGTGCGTGAACGGTCGGGCCGAGTCGCTGCCTCCGCAGGCGCTCGTGGGCCAGGTGTCGGTGACCGCGGGCGGCGTCGGCACGCTCACCGTCGGGTCCGTCACGCTCGGCGACCTCATCACGAACTGGGGACAGAGCACCGGGCAGTTCTCGTCGGGCCTCTTCGTCGGCGGCGACGGGAACCTCCACGAGAACAGCTTCTACTTCGACGGCCTCGCGCGGTGGCGCGGCGTGCAGGACGGCACGCAGTGGGCCGCGGGCACGGCCTCCGTCGTCGCGTGGCCGACGCGGGCGACGTGCGTGACCTTCAGGCTCGCCTCGAACGCGCCCATCACCAGCTACTGCGCGCCCTTCAGCGGCTTCACCTACGACGGCCTCGCGCACTCCCGCCGCTGAGCCTCGCGCCGCCTCGCCGCTCCCTCCGCACAACTCAAAAGGTCTCTTCTGAAAGGAGTTCATCATGAACAGGCTCCCGCTCCGCACCCTCGCGCTCACGGCGCTCGCGCTCTCTCCCGCCTGCATGTCGGGCAACGGCGACGACGCCGACGACACGGCCTCGACCGCGCAGGAGGTGGCCTTCCCCGGGCGTCACGGCGACGTGCGCCGCGCGATCATCGCGACGCCGCAGGGCGCGCGCCTCGCGAGCTACGAGGTCGTCGATGGTGTGGCGGTCACCGAGGGCGACATCGTGCTCGGCGAGGTCGCGCCGGAGACGCCCGGCGAGCTCCGCAGCGCGGGTCGCACCAACGTGAGCTTCCGCTGGCCCAACGGCGTCGTGCCCTACGAGATCGACAGCGCGATCGGCAGCGCGCAGCGCGCCGACATCCTCTCGGCGATGGACCACTGGAACCAGTCGACGCCCTACTGGTTCCGCCCGCGCAACGGCGAGACGGACTACGTGCGCTTCGTGACCTCGACGGGGTGCAGCTCGAACGTCGGTCGTCAGGGCGGGCAGCAGACCATCAACCTCGCGGCCACGTGCGGGCGCGGCTCGACCATTCACGAGATCGGTCACGCCGTGGGCCTCTGGCACGAGCAGTCGCGCGCCGACCGCGGGAGCTACGTCACCGTGAACTACGCCAACATCACGGCGGGGATGTCGTTCAACTTCGACACCTACGTGCAGCAGGGCGAAGACGGTCGCGACATGTTCGACTACGACTTCGGCTCGATCATGCACTACAACGCCACGGCGTTCTCACGGAACGGGCTCGCCACGATCACGCGCAACGACGGCCAGGCGCTCGTCACGCAGCGCAACGGGCTCAGCGAGACCGACATCGCCGGCGCCGTGCGGCTGCTCACCAACACGCAGCCGCAGCCCACCTTCACGCTGCGGAACTCGCTCACGCGCAAGTGCGCCGACGTGGCGAGCGCGAGCCGCCGCTCGGGCGCCGCGGTGAACCAGTTCGACTGCCACGGGCGCGCCAACCAGCGCTGGTACTTCTGGACGGTGCCGGGCACCTCGCGCGTCCTCGTCATCAACGACTGGAGCGGCCAGTGCGTCGACGTCCCCTGGGGCGCGACCAGCGGCGGCGAGGGGCTCCAGCAGTTCTCGTGTCACGGCTTCGGCGCGCAGCAGTTCGAGCGCGTGAACGTGGGGAGCGCCTTCGCGATCCGCCGGGCGGGCACCAACCTCTGCGTCGAGGCCGCGACCTCGGGCGCCAACAGCACGCAGCTCCGCCAGGTCGCGTGCACGTTCAGCGCGCAGCAGCTCTGGACGGCGGTTCCGTAGATCGTTGAGCGAGGGAGGGCGGTCGTGTGAGACTCCGGGACGTGAAGCGCGGGCATCTCTGGGCGCTGCTCCTCGTGATGGGCGCTACCGACTGCGAGCGGGTGTTCGCGCGGCGAGCCGACGGAGAGAGCTGCATCTTCAACGGCGACTGTGAGTCTCCCCTCGTGTGCGCGGCGCGACGGTGCCGCGCGCCCTGCCGCGACGACCGCGACTGCCACAACGCGTGGACGTGCCGCCCTCTCATTCGCACCACCTGCGGAGACGCGCCGTGTCCGCCTCCGCGGCTGCGCCTCTGCGTCGAGCCCGGCGGCCCCGAGCTCTGCTTCGCCGACAGCGACTGCGCCGATCCCGCGATGGTCTGCGGCCCCGACGACACCTGCCGCTACACCTGCACTCCGGGCTCCGACGACACCTGCGCGATCCGCTTCGGGCGCGGCGCGCGGTGCGTGGCCCGCGACGGCGGAGGGGCGCTCTGCGAGGCGCCCGCGGTGACCGTGAGCGACGCGAGCGTCGACGCGCCCGACGCCGCGATCACCGACGCGCCGCCCCTCGACGCGGCGCCTCCGCGCGACGTCAGTGCCGATGCGAGAGAGGCTTCCGTCGATGTTGCGCGCGACGTCGACCCCGACGCGACCGTCACGGCGCTCGGGTGCGCGGTGGTGCAGCGACCGGGCGCGTGCGCCCCCGGCGCGGCGGGGTGCGCGATCACGAAGGTCTCTCGCGGCGCCACGCACTCGTGCGCGCTCTTCGAAGACGGGAGCCTCCGGTGCTGGGGCGACAACGTGCACGGGCAGAGCGGCGCGCGAGGCGTGGCGGGCGCCTGCGCGATCCCCGGAATCTCGCACGCGGGACCGTGGCGCGACGTGGCCGCGGGCCAGGGCTTCACCTGCGTCGTCGACGCCGACGCGCACGCGCGCTGCTGGGGCTGGAACGTCATCGGTCAGTGCGGCACCGGCGCCGTCACGACGACCGACGTCGAGACCCCGACGGTGGTGCTGCGCGCCGACGGGACGCCCCTCTCCGACGTCCGCGCGGTGTTTGCGGGCGGGGGCCGCGCGTGCGCGATCGTCGGCGCCGACGGACGCGTCGCGTGCTGGGGCAACGGCGGCGCCGCGCTCGGACCGGGCGTCTCGGGGTATCGCCCTTCGGCCGCGGAGGTCTCTGGTCTCACAGGCGCTGCGGGCGTCGCGCTCTCGAGCGGCGCCACGTGCGCGTGGCTCGCGGACGGCGCGTCGTACTGCTTCGGCCAGGGCGCGCAGCTCGCCGACGGAGGGGACGCGACGGGCTCTCGCGCGACGCCCCAACGGACGCTCTTTCCGAGCGTGAGGTCCGTGGTGATGACGGTGATCAACACCTGCGCGCTCGCGACCAGCGGCGCGGTGTGGTGCGCGGGCTCGAACGCCTTCGGCGGCCTCGGAGACGGCTCTCCGATGTTCATGAACGCCACGACGCCGAGGGCGGTGACGGGCGTCTCGGACGCCGTCGAGATCGTGAGCGGCGGACACGCGATCTGCGTGAGGCGCGGCGACGCGAGCGTCTGGTGCTGGGGCGCGTGGGCGCAGGACCTCGTCAACCCGACGAGCTACGAGCAGCACCCGACGCCCGCGGCGATGCCGCTCGGATCGGGGGCCATGCGGGTCTACGCGGGGGGCAACGACGCCACGTCGCTCGGGCTCTGCGGCTGGTACGGCGGCGCCGATCTGCGCTGCGTGGGCACGTCTCCGGGCGAGGGTTCGATCGCGACCGCGCTGCCCGCGCGCGTCAGCTGGACCGGGAGGGGGCTGTGAGCCGCTCATTGCGATCTCTCGCGTGTCTGCTCTTCGGCGCGTCGTGCGTCTTCGTCGACGCCGACCCCGTGGGCCTCGGCGGCGCCTGCATCTTCAACGGCGACTGCGCCTCGCCGATGATCTGCGCGGGGCGGCACTGCAGGGCGCCGTGCCGCGACGACCGCGACTGCGTCAACGGCTGGCGGTGCCTCGGCAGCGGCGTCGCGTCGAGGCGCGTGTGCCTGCCCTCCGACGAGCGCGGGTACTGCGCCCTCGACGGCGACTGCGAGCCCCTCGTGTGCGGCTCGTCGGGCGCGTGCGTCGAGCAGTGCCGCGTGGCCGAAGACTGTCGGCGCTACAGCGCGTCGGGCGCGCTCCGATGCGTCTCCGTGGCGCTGCCGCAGGGGGGCACGGCGGGCGTGTGCGAGAACCACCCGTGGCTGCGCGACGGAGGCGCGCTCGCCGACGCCTCGATGGACGCTCCGAGAGACGTGACCTCCGACGCGGTCACCGATGTTCGCGTCACCCCCGACGCGCCGAGGGTCGACGCGGGCGACGCGGGCGCGACGCGCTGTCCGACGGAGCGCGAGGGCGCCTGCACGCCGGGCGACACCTGCGCGGTCGAGGGCGTCTCGATGGGGGGCGACATTGCCTGCGCGTGGTTCACCGACGGCAGCGTGCGATGCTGGGGCAACGACCCGAGCAACCTGCTGATCACGGGCGCGCCCGGCGCGGTGTGCGAGCGGCCCACGGTGCGGTTCATCGGAGGCACGGCGCGAGAGCTCTCGGTGAACTCGGGGACGGGGTGCTTTCGAACCGCCGAGGGGACCGCGCGCTGTTGGGGCGCCGGGTTCCTCGGCAACGGTGGGAACGGCGCGCGGCCCAGCGCAGATCCCGTGACCGTCGAGGTGTATCCCGACGAGGGTCCTGTGACGGGGGTGACGGCCGTCGCGATGACCATCGGGCGAGGCGCGTGCGTGCTGGCAGGGAGCGCGCGGAGGCCCTTCTGCTGGGGCCCGTCGGGCGTGTCGCTCAGCGGCGACGGGTCGACCGCGGGGCGCACCCGCGCGGTCGAGAACCTCACGATCGACAACGTCGACGCGCTCTCGCTGGGAGGCAGTCACGCGTGCGCGCTCCGGGGCGGCGCCGTGTGGTGCTTCGGTCAGAGCTCGGCGGCCACGGGCGTCGCGGATGCGGGCTACACGACCGCGGCGAGGCAGATCGCGCTGCCCATGGCGGCGATCGCGGTGACGGCCGGCGCGCACCACACCTGCGCGCTGCTCTCGGACCACACCGTGAGCTGCTTCGGCACCGTGTGGAACGGCGGCGCCGTTCCTGAGACGCGCGCCGCGCCGCTCGCCGTGGCGGGGCTCACGGACGTCGAAGAGCTCGCGGGGTTCTGGAACGGTACGAACTGCGCGCGCCGCACCGACGGCAGCGTGTGGTGCTGGGGCGACGCGGAGATGCTCGGCGACGGATCGGCCTCGACGAGCCCGGGGCGCGCGACGCCCGCGGCGGTTCCTGGTCTCACGGGCGTGCGGAGGCTCTGGGGGCGCGATCGCACCGCATGCGCGTGGCGAGGCGGCGCCGAGCTCTGGTGCTGGGGCCGCAACCCCGGCGTCACCGGGGTCTTCACCAGCCCCGTGCCCGTTCGCGTGCGATGGAGCGACGCGCCATGAGCCGCGCCGCGATCACGCTCGGCGCCCTCTTCGCGCTCGCGAGCTGCGCCGCGCCGACGAGCGAGCTCGGCGAGAACTGCATCTTCAACAGCGACTGCGAGGGGTCGCTGGTGTGCTCCGATCACCGCTGCCGAGCGCCGTGCCGCGACGACCGCGACTGCGCCAACGGCTGGCGGTGCAGGCTCGCGGGACAGGGCGCGCTGCGGGCCTGCTTCGCGCCCGAAGAGCGAGGCTTCTGCGTCGCGCAGAGCGACTGCGAGGCGCCCGCGGTGTGCGGCCCGACGGGGCGCTGCGGGTCGCAGTGCGCCACGAGCTACGACTGCCAGCTCCGGGGAGGAGCGGCGCAGTGCAGGGCCACGCGGCAGGACACGACGATCCTCCTCTGCACCGACAACCCCAACTACCTCGACGCAGACGGAGGGGTCGGAGGGCCGTGACAGGAAACGTCCCTTCGGGCGCCTCGCTCTCGCCCGGCCAGCGGGTCGCGGGGCGCTACGAGGTGCTGCGTCTTCTCGGTGAGGGCGGCATGGGCGCGGTCTACGAGGCCCTCCACGCGGAGCTCGGTCGGCGCGTCGCGGTGAAGGTGCTGCGCCCCGAGTTCAGCGCCGATCGCGTCGCGGCGGAGCGCTTTCGCGCCGAGGCGCGGACGGCGAGCGAGCTGCGGCACCGCAACGTCGTCGAGGTGACGGACTTCGGCGACGACGGCGGGCGGCTCTACCTCGTGATGGAGCTGCTCGAAGGCGAGTCGCTCCAGGCGCTCCTCGACCGCGAGGGTCCGCTCGACGAAGACGTGGCGCTGAAGCTCGTCGACCCTGTGCTCTCGGCGCTCGCGTGGGCGCACGCGCGCGGCGTGGTGCACCGCGACGTGAAGCCCGACAACGTGTTTCTGGCGCGCATCCCCGGCGAGTCGGAGCCCGTGGCGAAGCTGCTCGATTTCGGCATCGCGCGGGGCGCGCGCGCCGACGGCGTGAAGCTCACGCAGACCGGCGTGATGCTCGGGACGCCCGCGTACATGGCCCCCGAGCAGGCGTGGAACAGCGCGCCCCTCACCCCCGCGGCGGACCAGTGGTCGGCCGCGGCGATGCTCTACGAGATGCTCTCGGGGCGCATCCCGCATCAGTGCGACGCGCTCTCGGAGCTCGTGGCGCGGCGCGTCTCGCAAGACCCCGACGACCTCGCGTCACTGCGCCCGTCGCTCTCTCCGAAGCTCTGCGCCGTCGTGATGCGCGCGCTCTCACGCGATGTGTCCGCGCGCTTTCCGTCGATCGAGGACTTCGCCGAAGCGCTGCGAGACACGGCCTCCGACGCCGTCGCTCCGTCGCTGGTCACCGCGCCGCCGATCACCGCGCCGCCGCGCGCGCCGGGCCTCGATGCGACCGCCGAGGCGCCCCTCGCGCCCGTTGATCCTCCGCCCCCGGAGCCGCCGCCCGCGGTACCGCCGCCCGACGCGCCGCCCGCACAGCCGCCGATCGAGCCGATCGCGAGAGACCTGGTCGCCGAGCGCGAGCCGCCTCCGCCGCCGCCCGCGTGGCACCGCTACGCCGCGATGCTCGCTGCGATGTCTGTGATCGCGGTGACGGCCTTTGCGCTCCGTCGCACGGAGTCGCCGCACACGCAGCCCGCGACGCCTACGCGGGTGACGCGCGACGCATCGATCGACGAGGTGGTGTTCACCGTGCACGTCACGCCCGCGAGCGCGCGCATCACGGTCGATGGCGCGTACGTGGGCGTCGGCCACGCGGCGGTGCGTCGTCCTCGCAGCGGGCAGCGCCACGACCTGCGCATCGAAGCGCCCGGCTTCGCGCCTCACCTCGACGTGCTGCGCGCCGACACCGACCAGTCGCTCACGCTGCAGCTCACGGCCGACGCGCCGAGCGCTCCCGCCGCACGCGACGCTACGACGCCCGCGCGACGGTTGAACACGCAGCCCACCGCGGCGCCCCTTCGCCGCGGGTCGAGGCCCATCGACACGGAGCTTCCGCCATGAAGCGTCTCGCGCTCACGTTGTGCCTCACGCTCGCGACGGGTGCCGCAGCCGCGCAGACGCCTCCTGCGATCGAGGCGCGCGATCGCTTCAGCCGCGGCGTCGCGCTCTACAGCGAAGGCAACGCGGGCGCCGCGCTCACGGAGTTTCTGCGCGCCTGGGAGCTCCTCGGACGAAGGGCCTCGCTGCTCTTCAACATCGCCGTCACGCACGAGGCCCTCGGCCACTACGTCGAGGCCCTCGCTGCCATGCGGGAGTTCTCCGAGCGCGCACCCGCCTCTGCGATCGCCACGCACAGGGTCGAGATGGAGGCCGCGCTCACGCGCCTCCCGACGCGCATCGGCACGTTCCGCGTCGACGGATCGCTCGAAGGTCTCGCCGTCACGATCGACGGGGAGTCGCGCGCGATCGAGGCGCTGCGCACGGGCGTTCCCCTCTCGGCGGGGTCGCACCGCGTGGTGATGCGCGCCGCGGGGCGACTGCCTCGCGAGGTCGACGTGCGCGTCGCGGGCGGAGAGGTCGTCGGCATGGACACCGCGCTCGAAGCCGCGATGTCATCGATCGCGATCCGTTGCGACGTGCCCGACGCCGAGGTGCGCATCGACGGTCGCGCGGTAGGCGTTACGCCGCTTTCTTCGTCCGTCGAGGTGTCGACGGGGCGGCACGCGGTGGAGCTCGTTCGCGCGGGCTACGCGACCTTCACGCGCGAGGTCGACGCGCGAGGGCTCGGCGCGAGCGTCGACGCGTCGCTCACCTGGGCCGAGCCCGTCGATGCTTCGGTCGCGGCGCGCGTCGAGGTCGAGACCAACGAGCGCGGCGCGGTCACGCAGCTCGACGGACGACGCTTCGAAGCGCTCGACGCGGTGCCTTCGGGGCGCCACGTGCTCCGCGTGACGCGGGGATCGTTTCAACGTTGGGAGCGCGACGTGACGCTGAGTCCGCGCGAGGTGTTGCGCGTCCGCGCGTGGCTCGACCCGACGCCGTCGTTCCGCGAGGGGTGGATCTCGGACGTGCGCGCGCGTCGCACGGTGTCGCTCTCGTTCGGGATCTCGGGCGCGGTCGCGACGGTGGCGGGCGCGGTGCTCACGGGGCTCTTCGCGTCGAGCCTCTCTGACAGTTCAGCGCGCGTCGATCAGGCCGAGGGCGCGCTGGTGGCGTGCGAGCGGACGGCCTGCGACTCGGCGATGTCCGAGCGCATTCGAAGCGATCGCGTCGCGGCGAACGATGACCTCTACCGCGATCGCGTGGGGCTGACCGTGGGGGTCGGCGTCGCGGCGGTCGGCGTCGCCGCGTTGGTGACGGGCATCGTGCTGTGGAGCCGCGCGGGATCGCCGCGGAGGTTCGATCGCGTCGAGGGATACGAGACGTCGGCGCGGTGAGCGGGACCGGGTGACGGTCCTCCGGAGCCCCGGCACGCAAGTCCTCCGCGCGCTGAGCGCTACGCGAGACCGCGTGCGCGGAGGTCTTCGAGCGTCACGCCTTCGGGCAGCCCCCAACGTCGCGCGACCTGCGCGGTGAGCGCCTTGAGTCGCGTCGGCAGCTTCACGCCATCGGGCAGCCGGTAGTGGCGCGCGAAGAAGCTCGGGGTGTGCTCCATCGGCGCGTTCGGATCACTCACGCACGCCATCACGCGGCGCGCGATGGCGACGTGGTCGTGGTAGCGGCGCGCGTGCGCGATCCCCTCGTGACCGAGTCGCACACGGAGCTCGCGGTCACACACGATCGCGCGGAGCTGCGCCTCGAGCCCCTGAGGATCGATCGCCCACACGGGCCTCTCTGCGGGAATCGGTTCGAGGTCGCGACGGTCGGCCGTGACGAGCGCGCAGCCCGACGCCATCGCCTCGACGCCGAGGCGTCCGTGCATCGGGAGGTGGAGCTGATCGATCACCACGTCGGCATCGGCGAGCGCGGCGAGCACTTCGTGGTTGGGCACGTCGGTGAGGAGCCGCAGTTCGAAGCGGTGTCCCGCCGTGCGAAGCCGCTCGAGCGAGGCGACGATGTCGGCGGTGCCCTTGATCGTGCGCTCCGAGGGCGCGTGCACGATCACAGGAACCTCGCGACCAGGCACCTTCGCGGTGAGGCGCGAGAGGTCGACGGGCGCGTGGATGTGCGCGTACGGACGCAGCGCGAGCCCCGCCTGATTGGGCTGCGAGAAGATCGCGTGGGCGTAGCGCTCGGCGCGCCTCACGTTGCGCATCGCGCGCGACACGGGGTCGGCGCCCCACGACGGCAGGATCTCCCCAAGCGGGCGGAACGCTCCGCCGAGCTGCGCGAGCTGCTGGTCGTAGGCCGAGGCGTGACGCGCGTCGGGCCCCACGAAGTACGACACGATGCGCTTTCCGAGGCGTTCGAGGAGGGCGTACTCGCGGCCCTGTCCCTGAAACTTCAGCGGCGCGACGCGGTCGTGCCAGAGGCTCCCGTACACGAAGACGAAGACGTCGTGACGCGCGAGGATCCAGCGCATGCGATCGGTCGCCGTCGCGCGCTTCGAGAAGCGCTTCGGCGCGTGAAAGGTGCCGCCGCGGATCTCGCGCGAGAGCGCCTCCCAGTCGACGGACCCGGTGTCGTCGGTGAGGTCGTGGTTGTAGACCCGGTCGATGAAGTTCGAGTGCGCCACGCGCAGGCCCGTGTTCACCTCGTGACCGAGTCGCTCGATGCCGTCGGCGAGCTCGTAGGTGAAGCCCGACACTTCGAAGGTGCCGACGAAGACCCGCAGCGGACGGTGCGAGTGCGTCGTCGTCGTGGCGTCGAGGTCGAGCGTCCGGGTGATCGCGTGGTCGTGCAGCATGGGCGTCTGCGAGGAGCAGTCGACGTGCCACGCGCGCAACGTCCGAAAACACAGGCAAACCGGAGCGCGCAAGCGCTCCAGGTCGCATCCAAACGTGGCGGCATCCAATGGTCGCCTGGTCCACGGCCTGGAGCGCTCACGCGCTCCGGTGTGCCCCCGTGTCTGCGGACGTTGAGGGAGACCCGCGGAGACAACTTGCGCAGCGCGCTTCTCAACCCGCCGTGGCGATGCGCAAGCTGCCCGTTCTGCACGTCGAAACGCTCTAAAGAAAGCTATTTTCGCGAGCATCACAGCGTGGCACGCGCGGTGCGATGAGCCTCTGCGTCGACCGCACGACGCGGCGACAGGAGAAACGCACCATGAAGACCAACACCGCCTCGCAGCAGCCCGCCGTCGAGATCAAGACCGAGAAGTCGAGCCGCGTCCGCACGGCGATCCGCGCGGGTCGCGGCGCGCGCCCGGCCTACGCGTGAGCTGACAACGAGGCGACCGTCGACGCCCTCACCGCGAGGGGGTGTCGGCGGTCGCTTCGCGTTTCGAAGGAGCTTCGAAAGGAGCGCCGCGCTACTCGATGCGACAGGCGGTTTCGAAGGAGAGGCGGGGGTTGCGGGGGTAGAGCTTCGACGTGTCGCCGTAGCCGAGGTTGAGCAGAAAGTTCGACCGCCACGTGGTGCCCGCGAGGAACTCCGCGTCGACCTTCGCGTTGTCGAAGCCGCCCATGGGGCCCGCGTCGAGGCCCAGCGCGCGCGCCGCGAGGATCACGTACGCGCCCTGGAGCGAGCCGTTCATGAGGGCGAAGCGGTCGCGCGCGGCCTCGGGCATCTTCGCCATCGACGCGCCCATCTCGGGACGCGCGGGGAAGAGCTCGCCCATCTTCGCCGCGAAGGCGACGTCGAAGGCCACGATCACCGTCACGGGCGCGGCCATGGTCTTGTCGACGTTGCCCGCGGCGAGCGCGGGGCGGAGGCGCTCCCTGGCGGCGGCGCTCTTCACGAACACGAGCCGCATGGGGCTGGAGTTCGCGGCCGTGGGGGGCATGCGCGCGAGCTCGTAGAGCCGGTGCAGCGTGGCGTCGTCGACGGGCTTGTCGAGCCAGCCGTTGTGCGTGCGCGCGTCGAGGAAGAGGAGCCTGAGGTCGTCTTCGTGTGCGAGGGTCACGTCGGTTCGTCTCCGTGTGCTGCGGCGATCAGTCGAGGCCGATGACCGAGAGCGTGCCCGCGCTGTCGATCGCGTAGAGCTTGCCCGCGGCCGAGAAGAGCCTGCGCACGTCGCTGAGGTCGTCGCCCGTGAGCTCCTCGTACGAGGCGTCTTCGAGGTTCGTAGCGCCCAGGGCGCCGTCGTCTTCGACCGCGTAGAAGATGCCGTTGTGAATGGTCGCCGCGAGCGTGTCGCTGTAGGCGCCCGCGTCGCCGAAGCGCTCGCTGTCGCCGGTCTCGCCGTGGACCTTGTAGAGCGTCCCGTCCTTCTCGAGCACGTAGACGTAGTCGCCCGCGGCCCACATGGCGCGCGTGTCGTAGCCCTCGTCGAGCTCCTCGGAGTCGTCGTCGAAGTTGTCGAGGTCGGTCACGTAGAGCGTGCCGTCGCGCTCGATGGTGAAGAGCTTGTTCCCGTTGGCGTCGCCCGCGACGGTGTCAGACCAGTCGCCGTCTTCGGAGAGGGCCTCCCAGTCGCCGGTCTTGCGGTCGATCTTGTAGAGGTTGCCGTTGCGCTCGATGGCGAAGAGGTCGCCGTCGGTGAGCCCGTTGGCGATGAGGAGCCGCGTGTTGTAGCCCTCGCCGAGCACCTTCGACTCGCCCGACATCGCGTGCGTCGAGTAGAGGGTCCCGTCCTTCTCGACCGTGTAGAGCTTGCTGCCCACGCCCACGGCGCTGACGGTGTCTCCCCACGAGCTGTCATCCCACTGCTGAACCTTGCTCACCATGTGCGCGGCCTCCTCGTGCGCGGCGCGCTCCCCGCTTCGGGAGCGCCCACGCGCGCCGCACATTGCCAGATACGCGATCGCGCGCAAGCGACGTTTTTCATGCGTCCGCGAGATGATCGGAGTGCGATTCCGCGACGGCGTCGACACCCATCGACGGCGTGACGCCGGGTCAACACCCGATCACATGGATCGTGCGTCCGTCGACGAGGCGATCGCGTTGAAAGAGCCGCTCGCTCCACGGCGCCGTCGCGCGGAGGTCGAAGAGCACGAGCCACCCCTCGCGAAGCCCGAGCGCGTCGAGGTAGCGGACGATCTGCTCGTGCGCCTCGTCTTCGGTCTCTGTGTCGCGACGGAGCTTCGTCTCGACGACGACGCGTTGGGTCTTCCACGCCACGAGGAGGTCGAGCGCCCCCTTGCCGAGGGCGTACTCGCGCTCGATGCGTCCGCCGCCGTTCACGACCCGCTGCAAGAAGGCCATGAGCATGAGGTGGGGCCCTGATTCCTTGTACGAGAAGCCCTCGGCGGCGAGGTGACCATCCTTGCGCCAGAAGGTCTGCCACGCGGCCATGAGCTTCGGCACATCGAGGAGCCCGTCGGCGCCGACGTACCAGGCCGTCGGCTGATCGAGCGACTCCTGCGCCGACGACGTGAGCGCCCTCGGGATCACCTCTCGGTAGATCGGGTTCGCCACCTCCCAGCGCCCCTCGACCTTGCGCAGGAGCCCGAGGCCCACGACGTACTGGAGGTCGGCGTCGATGTCGTTGAAGGGAAGGCGCCCGCCTGCGAGCACCGGGTCGAGCACGCGGCGCACGCGCGGCTCCTGCAAGCGCGCGAAGAGCGAGTCGAGGTGCGTGCGGCGGTCGAGGATCATCGCGTCCTTCGCGACGTCGATGCAGGCCGCCGTGACGGGCGTCGCGCGGTCGCGCACGAGGCGGTCGACGGCGTAGTCCGCGAGCGCGTTCACGAGCCAGGCATGGCCCTGCGAGAGGAACCACACGCGCTCGACCGCGTCGTCTTCGAAGCGCTGCCCCGTCGCGGCGGTGTGTTGCGCGAGGAGCTCGGCCACGTCGGCGCGCGTGAACGACGCGAGGGTGACGAGCTCCGCGGTCACGTTGAAGGGCGACGAGGTGCCGAGCCAGGTCACCGCGCGGCGGTCCTCTTGCGAGAGGGTGTAGTCGCGGATGGCGCGCATCCCGACGAGCACGACGCTCGCGGGCGCGGGCGCGGCTCTGCGCGAGATGTACAGCGCGCGCAACTGCGTGAGGAACGACACCATCGCAGCGCCCACGAGCCCGTCGGCCTCATCGATGAGCAGCACCAGCGGGCGCTCGCTCGCGGCGCAGAGCGCAGACACGTAGCGCACGAGCGCGGTGGTGGGCGTCGCGAGCCATCCTTCGACGGTCGCCGCGTCGGGGCGCGCGAGGTCCGGCGCGAGGAGCTCGATCCAGCGATCGAACTCGCTCAGCACCGAGCGCACCGCGGTCGGAACGTCGGCGATCTCGCGCGCGGCCTGGATGTCGACGAGGAGCGCGCGCGGTCCGTCACCCGTCTTGTAGTGCTCGGCGAGCCAGCGGAGCGAGGTGGTCTTGCCCGTCTGCCTCCCGGCGGCGAGCACGAACCAGCGCGCCTGCTCGATGAGCTCCATCGGGCGACCGAGGCGCCGCTCGGGCGGGAGCATGTAGTGCTCGTCGCGGTCGCACGGACCGGCGGTGTTGAAGTAGCGCGCGGGGGCCGTTCTCACAGCGCCATCCTGATATCACGTCGCGCGAGGGGGCCGCGAGGCGACGCGTGAGATGCGGGCCGATTCGATAGACTCGGCGCCGTGGGTTCCACGGAGCTGATCGATGTGACGCCTCCCTTCGCGGACGATCCCTGGCAGACGTGGCTCGACGCGCACCGCGCGGAGGTCGCGCGTTACCGCGGACTGCGCATCGCGGTTCACCGCACGGAGGGCATCCTCGCGAGCGGAGAGACCTATGAGGCGCTCTCGGAGGCGCTCACGCGCATGGGGTATCCCCCGGGCCAGGACGACGATATCGCGATCGAAGTCGTGCCGGGGTTCCGAGGGTCCGTCACCCCGGGCTCATTCATGAGCGACGTGCCGGACGAGGTCCGGCACTTGTGTCGCGACGGGGCGACGTCGTGCGGAGGCAACGGTGGCGACGCGCGAGGGCCGTGAGCACGACGCGCACTGGTACGCGCGGGCATGAGTGACGAACGCTGCCGACGGCGCAGTCGCGTGAGGAAGCGCGCAGGACGCCAGAGAGAGGCGCTTTCGATCGACGTCCGCCACGAACACTTGCCGCCTTCGTTCGCGCGTTCGTGACGGGCGGCTCATCCCCGCGCATGCGGGGACCACTGCTTCGCCATGTCCGCAGCGTCCACGCCCTGCGGCTCATCCCCGCGCATGTGTTGAGCGCCACGACCTTCGGCTGTCTCGCGAGCACGTTGCACGGCAACCCGCGGCCCGCACAGAACGTCGACATCCTCGCGACGCGCTTCTGCGACCCTTCCGCGAATGCGTCGTGCGTCGACGGCTTGGGGATAGGTCACGGTCCGCGAATCGCGGTGATCCGTGAGAAGACTGCGTCGACCGTCTCCGCGTAGGTGAATTCGGTCGGCCGAAAGATGTCCGTGGTCGGCTGGCCGAGATCGGAGAGCATGCGCCGAAACTGCTCGTCAGCCGTGGAGTCTGCGCCAGGAAGGATGACCAGGAGCACGGTCCCGGAGTCTCGGAACGCGCTCGACACCTGTGACCACGTCGCGGCAGGGGGAGTGATGCCCGTGTAGGGGTACGGGATGGATCCTCCCGTGATCGGTGCGTTGTGCATCGACGCATCAGTGAAGACGACGATGATGCGCCGAGCGCCGAGCCGCCAGCACCCACCAGGCTCGCGTCCCGATGAGCAGGTGAGCGGGGTCGTCACGGTAGGGTGGATCGGCCGTCCGGCGAGAACCGACAGAGCCTCGACCGTAGCTTCAGGCCCGTCGCCGCCGGTCAGAGCCACACGCGTCGATAGCGCGAGTCCGATCGAGTCGGCCGAGGTCGTCGGCTCAACCCCTCCGAGGAAGGGCGTGTCGAGCGGGTCCATCGAGTACGGCCGCACGGGGAACTCGTCGAATGATGAGACGCCCACATATGCCTCGGGAATCGCGAGGAGCGGAGCGACGAGACGCGTTCTGATGTGCGGCAATCCCCTTCCGAGATAGCCGGAGAAGGAGGAGGTGGCGTCGAGCAGAATCATGACGTCGACGAGCCTCTGCGAGGCGCACGGCTCAGCCTCCTCCACGAGCGCGCATGCCGCGCTACAGCGAAGGAGCCGTGTCTGCCCGAGCGGGCACCCCGCGCTCGTACGTCGCGTCTCGCCTGGAGCGCAGTCACCTTCACCCATGCACGGGGCGG
>JBPOHC010000604.1:0-69879 GCA_052035985.1 Myxococcota bacterium
GACCACGACCTGATCTCCGGACCTGCACGCGTCGATGGCGTTCCTCACGAGGTTGAACACCACGCCCTTGATGGCAGCGCGGTCGAGGAAGAGCAGGGGCATCGCCTCGACGGCGGTCCGAAGCGACACGCCCACGGCCCTCGCGCTCGACGCGAGCACCTTGCAAGCCTCCTCGACGGCGCTGTCGATGGCCTCGGGCACGAGGCCGTGCACGTGCTGGTTGAGCCCGCCGATCCCCTGGAGCCCGAGCCCCAGCCGACGCAGCTCCCAGAGCACCGCGTGGAGGTCTTGCTGGAGCCCGTCGGGCGCCTCCTCGACCAGCACCTCGAGCGTGGTGGTCACCGCCGCGAGCGGGTTTCTGAGCTCGTGCAGCAGCGACGGGAGCACCTCTCCCACCACGGCGAGTTGCAAGAGCCTGTCGCGCTGCGTGCGGATCTCCTGCACGCCGTCGATCTGCTGGTAGAGCACCGCGGTGAGGTCTTCACCGTCGGGGCTCTTCCACCCCGAGATGGAGTACCCCAGCGTCCGCCGTCGCCCCGCGGCGTCGGTGACCGACAGCTCACCCCGTCGCTCCTTGTTGCGCGCGCCCTCGCGGAGCTGCTCCATCGGCGCGAGCAACGCGCTCACGGGCATCCCTTCGAGCCCGTCGCCCGCGGGGCCGTGGAACGTGCTCGCGAAGCGATTCGCATAGCGAACGATCCCCGCTGCGTCGACCACGACGACGCCCGCAGGCATGTGCTCCATCGCCTGTGCGGCGATCGGTGATGACCGGGTCTCCATCCGAAGGTTTCGCGGGGTCTAGACGCTCAATGAACAATCGCAGATCATGGGATTCTGCAACGCCTGTGCGCGGGCTCGATTGCCACGGAGATCGCGCGTTTCTTCGGTCGTACCGGGGATTTCTCTCCGCGGTCGTCATCGTCGGTGAATGGCCCGCGAACCTCGTTCTGCCACACGAACCTGATGCGTCGCTCTCGGGGATTCGCTGTGCGCGCGCCTGACGCACCATCGCGACAAACCGCGGGAAGCTTGAGGGCACACGCTCCGCGGCACATCCCGAGCACCTTCCCTCGCCCATGTTGCCCACGCGCGAACCCGAGGCGACGGCGCTGCCTCCTGGCTGGCGTCGTCACGATGACCGCTGGAACGGCTTCGCCTTCGACCTCCCTCCCGGCTGGCGGGTGGTGATCGACGGGGCGAAGGTCTACGCCTTCGACGACGCCGACGACGCCGTGCTCTTCTGGCCCCGCGCGACGCGCGGCGAGGCGTCGCTGGCGTCGACCACCGACGACGTGGTGCGCGAGCTCGCCGCTGGAGACTCAACCTTCGAAGCCTGGGGCGCGCCCGCAGGAGGACGCTCGCAGACCGTGATGTTCCGCCGCGCGAGCCGCGCAGGAGCCACGTTGCGTGGCGTGCTGCGCGTCGAACGCCACGGCCCCGAGGCCGTGCTCGTTCGGGGCTTTCAGACCCGCGCCGAGCGTCAGTCCGAGATGCGCCCCACGATCGAGCGCGTCGCGCGCAGCTTCACCCCGGTGCCCGCGCCGCGACGACAGCGCACCGTCGATCCGAGCGAGGGCGCGTGGAGCGTCGATCACCCCGAAGGGTGGCGCGTCACGGGCGGCGTCGACCGCGCGAAGGCGCAGGGCGGAGGCATCATCGTGTGGCGCGTCGAGGACCCTCGCAGCGGCGCGAGCGTGGGCAACGACGGCACGATCATCCCCATGCAGGAGCCCGCCATGGGCGGCTGGATGGGCGCGATGATGGGCTTCGGCGCGCCGGGGATGGGCTGGAACGCGCGCCCCTTCTGCGACGCGCCGACCTGCGTGCGAGAGGTGCTGCTCCCCATCGTGCGACAGCAGCGGCCCGACATCGTGGTCGAGCAGACCGCGCCCGACGCCGAGGTCGAGCGCATCACCCGAGCGCAGATGGAGGAGCCCGCGCGCAGGCTCGGCGGCGTCGCGGAGGTGAGCACCTGCCTCGCCTACACGCGCTACAACGAGGGCGGCGTCGCGTGGAGGGAGTGCGCGATCGTCGTCGCGTGGCGCGTGGTCCCTTCGGGCTTTCACATGGGCGGACCGATGGCGCCCGCGGGGAGCTGGTTCATCTCCGTGGGGCCCGTGATGCGCGCCCCCGCGGCGCAGTTCGAAACAACACTCCCGATCCTCGCGGCCATCGCGCGGTCGTTTCACGCCGACGCGGGATGGGAGCACCGCGAGATGGATCGCGCGGGTCAGCGCATGGTCGCCGACCGCATGCGCGCCGAGGCCGAGCGCGCGAAGATCCTCCGCGACACGATGGACTACATCCACAAGGTCGACGCCGAGATCGTGTCGCACAGGCAGGCCACCAACGCCGAGATCAGCCGCGTCGGATACAACACGGTGATGGGCAAGGAGGACGTGCTCGACTCCGACGGGTACTCCTACAAGGTCGACGCGGGCGCCGACACGTACTGGACGCGCGACGATCGCATCCTCGGATCGAACTCCAGCGAGCTCGACTCACACCTCGAGAGCGACGGCTGGCGCAAGATGAAGATCTTCTGACGGCGCGTTCGAAAACCGCTGAGATCACCGCGCGGCGACGGCGATCGCGTGCACGCCTTCGCCGCCGCAGGGCACCTCGACGCGCCCCGTCGCGGCGTCTCGCGTGACGGTCACAGCGCGACCGTCGCAGGTCACTTCGAAGCTCGCGGAGAAGTCCTCGGGCGCGGGCACGTAGAGCACGTTCGGCGCGGTCACCGCGGGGTCTCCGCGGAGCTCCATCGTGAAGCGTCGGGCGGCGCGGTCGTAGCCGTAGCGAAGGGGTGTTCCGGCGACGGCCTCGGGGCGCACGCGCGCGATGCGACGACGCATCGAGGGGCGCAGCGTCCACGACGACCCCGCGTACTCGTGGAGTCCCCAGGCTCCCTGGCTGCTCTCCTTCCACACCCAGAGCATCGCGCTCGCCATCGAACGCTCCTGGAGCGTCTGTTGAAAATCGTAGTACTCGTCGGCGCGGATGCCGCTCGGGTCGTAGCCCCACTCCGTGATGAGCAGCGGCGTCGCCCAGGCGCGGGCCTCGTCTCTGGCGCTCTCCGTCGCGGGCGCGAGCGACTCGACGGTGAAGCTCATGCGCTGCGCGTCGGTGGCCGTGAACGACAGCGGATACACGTGCGGCGCATACACGCCCCCCGCCACGGGGAAGGGCGTCGCAGAGACCTCGGAGCGGTTGAAGAACCCACGCTGCGTCACGTCGGGCTCGAAGGCGATGAGGTGGCCCGGGTCGGCCTCGCGCAGCGCCCTCGCGACGGCGACGTTCAAGCGCGTCACCTGCGCGTCGGTGCCGATGGGCTCGTTGTAGATCTCGTAACCCAGCACCGTGGGATCGCCCGCGAAGCGCCTCGCGACGTGCGCCGCGGCCGCGGTGAAGCGCGCCCTGAGACGCTCTCCGTCGGCCCCGTCGCCGAAGAAGGTTTCGAACGCGCGGAGCACCTGCCGTGAGGTTCGCCGCGCGGCGAGGTCTCCGAGCGGCCCTCCGAGGAGCATCTCCGGCGCCGGGACGATCGCCCAGCGCGGGGCGCCGTCTTCGCCGATCTCCTTGGAGTACGCGTCTTGATGAAGGTCGAGGAGCACGAGCACTCCGGCCTGCCGACACATCGCGACGACGGCCGCGACGCGATCGAGGTACGCGCCGTCGAAGCCTCCCGCCTCGGTGGGCTCGATGGCCGACCATTGAATGGGCAGACGGAGCGCGTTGAACCCGAGGGCCCGCATCGACCGCGCGTCGTCGAGCGTGAATGCGGGGATCTCTTCGAGCGGCGCGCGCCCCATGTCGAGCGCCACGTCGAAGACCCCGTCGACGCGCGCGTTGACGCCGAAGATCAGCGCGGCGCGCCCCTGCGCGTCGATGAAATGACCGCAGCGGGTCGTGAGCGGCGCGAAGGCGCCCGCGCGCTCCACGCACGACGGAGCGACGTCGGCGGGCGCATCCGAAGACGCGTCTCGGAGGGCGTCCGTGGGCGACGAGGCGTCACCCGAGGGCGAAGGCGACGAGGTGCACGCGACGACGAGGGCGAGCGGGAGGAGCGGCAGACGCATCGACCCGGTTGTCTCAGAACGCCGCCCCGGCGTCATCGGAGTACGATCGCGGCGCGACGACGCCCGAGGCGCGACGCAGTCATCGAGAGGGAACCCAACGTGGCGCGCAACGGAACCCTGGTTACCGACGTCCCGCCGTACCGCCGTCTCGCGGCGATGCTCTTCACGCGGCGCAATGAGTCCGCGGTCTACTTCGAAGAGGCCATCGACGTCACCGACACGCTCCCGTGGATCGAGCGATGGAACGCCGAGGGGCGACCGCGCGTGACGCTCTTCATCCTCGCGCTCCACGCGCTCGCGAAGACGCTGCACGTGCACCCTCGGATGAACCGCTTCGTCGCCGCGGGTCGGCTCTACCAGCGCGACGGCGTGTGGCTGTCGTTCACCGCGAAGCGCTCGATGGAGCCCGCCGCGCCCCTCGTCGTGGTCAAGCGCCGCTTCGACGCGCACGAGTCGCTCGAAGACTTCGCGCGCTCGATGGACGCGCGGATCCGTGATGTGCGCGCGCACGGCGACAGCCACGCCGATCGCGAGTTCGAAGTGCTCCTGAAGGTCCCGCACCCGATCCTGCGACGGCTGCTGGCGCTGGCGCCGTGGGCCGACGCGATGGGCCTGCTGCCCGCGTCGTTCACGCGCGCCGACCCCTTCTTCGCGAGCTGCTTCATCAGCAACCTCGGGAGCGTCGGGGGCAACGCGGCGTGGCATCACCTCTACGAGTACGGAGACATTCCCCTCTTCGGCATGCTCGGGCGCACCGCCGAGGAGGTCGTGGCGCGCGAGGGCAGGGCCGTCGTTCGCACGCTCGCGCGGGTGCGCTTCACCTTCGATGAGCGCATCGAAGACGGCTTCAACGCCGTGCGCGCGGTGACCTATTTCCGCTGGCTGATGGAGCACCCCGAGCGGCTCGTCGAGGGCGGCGGAGCCCTCACGGACGGAGCGCCACCCGCTTCGAAAGGCTGAACCCGTCGCGCCCGAGGTCGTGGAATTCAGCTTCGAGCGCGGCGAAATCGACGACCATCACGCAGGGGTCGTGGGGTCGGTGAAGCGTCCCCGCGTTGAGCACCGTGAGGTGATCGAAGCGGCGGACCATGCGCCTGTGAGTGTGGCCGCCGATCATCCAGCGCACGTCGCCCGCGCCGTGGAGGCGCCAGAGCGCGGTGTTGTTCTCGAGGCCGTAGCCGTAGTCGTCGGCGGTGAGGCAGGCCATGTCGTCGCGGCCGATGCCGTGACAGAGGAGCGCCGGGCCCGCGTCGGTTTCGAAGGGCCACGTCTCGGGGAGCGCTGCGAGAAAGGCGTTTGAGCGCTCGGACACGGCTTCGAAGCGCGTCCACTCGGGCACGAAGCGCTCGCCGCCCGCGAGGAACCACCGCTCGTGGTTCCCGCGCACGCAGATGACCCCGCGCGCCTGGAGGAGCTCGCAGGTCCGCTCGGCGTCGCCGGGACCGTCGACGATGTCGCCGACGCAGAGCACGGCGTCGAGCGACATCGAATCGAAGTGGCGCAGCGCGGCTTCGAGGGAGGCGTCCTCGGTGTGAACGTCGCCGATCACACCGACGCGACGGAGGGGTTTCTGTGACACGCGGCGAGCGTATCGGAGAGAGAGGAAGGCGCGCTATCCCCTCGCGTCGGCGAGGGCCTTGCGGCGGATGGTGACCACGCGCTCGGACTCCTTGGGGTCGACCTCGCGCATGTGATCCACCGACCACGTGAAGGTGCCGACGCCCTGCGTGACCGTGCGGAGCTCGGTGGCGAGCTCGCGGAGCTCGGCCTGCGGAACGAGCGCCTGGACGACGTCCCACCCCTTCGTCTGCGGGTGCTGGTCGAAGCCGAGGAGCTGGCCTCCGCGGCGGCCCGTCACGATGCGCTGCACGCGCGGCGTGAACTCGCTCGGCGTGATGACGTGGAGCGCGAGCACGGGCTCGAGGAGCACCGGTTCGGCCTTGGGCATCGCCTCGGTGAGCGCCACGCGCGTGGCCTGCTGAAAGGCCATGTCGGAGCTGTCGACGGCGTGGTAGCTGCCGTGCGTGAGGACGACCTTCACGTCGACCACGGGGTAGCCGAGGGGGCCCTGCTTGAAGTACTCGCGCGAGCCCTTCTCGACCGACGAGAAGTACTGCTTGGGCACCGCGCCGCCGGTGACCGTCTCGTCGAAGGCGAAGCCCTCGCCGCGGCCCATGGGGACGATGTCGATGAACACGTCGCCGAAGGCGCCGTGGCCGCCGCTCTGGTGCTTGAAGCGCCCGTGCTGCGAGACCTTCTTGCGCACGGTCTCGCGGTAGGGGACCTGCGGCGCCTCGGCGCGCACCTCGAGGCCGAAGCGGGTCTTGAGGCGGTCGAGCGCGAGGCGCAGGTGCTTGTCGCCCTGGCCCCAGAGGATGAGCTCGTGGGCCTCGGCGCTCTGCTCGACGCGGAGGCTGGGGTCTTCTTCGGTGATCTTGCCGAGCGCGCCCGAGAGCTTCACGTCGTCGCCCGCGCGCATGGGCTTGAGCGACAGCGCCACGAGGGGCTGAAGCGCGTCGACCCAGGGGAGCGCCACCATGTCCGCGTCGCTCGCGCCCTGCCCCGTGTGGAGCGCGTCGAGGTGACCGAGCGCCACGACCTCGCCCGCGCCGGCCTTCTGCACCTTGATCTGCTTCGACCCGAGGAGCTTGTAGACGCCCGAGACGCGGTCGTTGCCGAGGGTCATCCCGTCGGTGACCTCGCCGCGCCAGACGCGCGCGTAGCTGAGCTTGCCGACGTGCTGCGCGTGGACGGTCTTGAAGCTCTGAACCAGCGTGTCGGCCACGGGGAGCGCGGCGCGAGAGGCCGACTCGTGGGCCTCGGGGGCCTCGTGGCGCAGGGCCTTGAGGAGTCTGCGCACGCCGTTGTCCTGCTCGGCGGAGCCGAAGAACACGTCGACGATGAGGTCCTGCTTGAGGTCGTTGCGGAGGCTCGCGTAGACCTCCTCGGGCGGCGGGTTCACGTCGTCGAGGAGCTCGGCGAGGAGGTGGTCGTCGAGGTCGGCGAGGTGCTCGAGCATCACGCGCCGCGCCTCGTGCTCCTCGGGCAGAACGGCCTCGGGGAGCTGCGCGATGGCCGCGTCTTCGTGGCCCTTGAAGCCGTAGGCGCGCTCGCTCACGAGGTCGACGAAGCCCGTCACGTTCTGCCCGTCACGGAGCGGGAGCTCTCGCATCACCAGGGGCCTCGCGCTGAGCGCCTGGAGCGCCGAGAGCGTCTCCTTGAGCTTCACCGCCGAGCCCGGGACGTCGACCTTGTTCACGAACACCACGTGCGGGATCTTCCGCTCGTCGAGCAGGGCCAGCAGGGGCGACGCCGCCGCCGCGCGCGTCGGGTCTGCGTCGACCACGACCACCGCCACGTCGGCCACCAGGAGCCCGTGCATCGACTCCTGCCAGAACTCCGAGGAGCCCGGGCAATCGATGAAGGTCCATCGCTCGCCCTCGTACTCCGCGCTCGCGACCGCGAGCTCGGCGCCCACGCCGCGGGTCTTCGCGTCCGAGGCCATGTCTCCGAGGGTGCTGTGGTCCTTCGCGCTGCCCTTCTTCGCGAGCGCCCCGCACGAGAGAAGCAGGGCCTCGAGCAGCGAGGTCTTTCCAGTCATCGACGGCCCGACCAGGGCCGCCACGCGCGGTGCGCGCAGGGTCTTTCCTTCCACGTGTTCCTCCAACGAAACGGACGTTTCGTGGGCGCGCTCCGCTGCAAGTACGGTGCGCACGCGCTGCGGCCGCAGAAGCGCCCACATCCCCGCCCATCCCGCGCACATCCGTCGCGGGCGTTCGTGCGGCGGACCAAGCCGTGCGCCGCCCCCGCCAGGGTTTCGTCGGTCCGCGGCGCCGCGCATTGCGCCGCCGGAGTCTCGATCCGCGGCTTCATCGTGTGGTAGCCACGGGGCCAATCCGCGCGTCGCTGCGCACGAGCCCGATGTCCAAGAGCACCTCCACCGCGCCGACGCCGTTCGACATCGCGACCGACCCGCTTCGAGTCGTCCGACTCGCGATCGACAACGCCAGCGAGGGGCTCTCGGTGACGACGCCCGACGGCGTGGTGGTCTTCGCCAACGAGTCCGCGGCGAAGCTGCTCGGGCTCCCCCTCGACCAGATCGTCGGCCGCGCGGTGTGGGACGTCGACCCGACGCTCACCTTCGAGCGCTGGGTCGACACGGTCCGCATGCTCCGCGAGCGTGGACACTTCGAAGCGCGAGGGCCCCTCCCCCGGCCCGACGGCGGCGAAGACGTGCTCGAAGCGCAGGCGATCCTCGTCAACGACGCCGGCGCCGAGTACGTCGTGACGCGCACCCGCGACGTCACCGCGGCGCACCTCCTCGCGGTCGAGCGCCGCGCGCAGGAGGACCACGAGCGCGAGGAGGCCCTCCAGCGGGCGCGCCTCGAGGGGCTCGGCCACCGGATGAACGAGATCGAGCTCGTGCTCGCGGAGGACGGCTCCGTGGTCGAGGCCAACGACCACGCCGTCTCGGCCTACGGGCTGAGCCTCGAGGAGCTCCGCGCGCGCAACATCCGCGACCTGCGCCCGCCGCACGCGCGGGGCGACGTGGCGGCCATGATGCAGCGCACGATCCGAGAGGGCGGCCTGCGCTTTCGGGCCGAGCACGTGCGCAGCGACGGGACGGTGTTCCCCGTCGAGGTGAGCTCGCGGCCCTTCACGGTGAACCGCGCGCGGTACCTCCACAGCCTCGTGCGGGACCTCACCGAGGAGCTCCGCGTCGACGCCGACAGGCACCTCCTCGCGGGGCTCATCTCGAACATGCGCGACGCGGTGATCGTCACCGACGCGCGGCTGCGCATCACGCGCTTCGCGGGCGGCGCCGAGGCCATCTACGGCGTGCGCGAGGCCGACGTGCTCGGGCGCGATCCGCTCACGGGCGTCGGCCTCGACGCATCGGAGGCTTCGAGCGCGGAGTTCGTCGCGCGCATGAGCGCCGGGGAGAGCGCGCGCACCAGCCACACGCTGCGCCGAAGCGACGGCACGTCGGTGGACCTCGACGTGATCGCGAGCCCGCTGCGGGGCGCCGACGGCGCGGTGACGGGGTACCTCCTGGTGAGCCGCGACGTGTCGGAGCAGAAGGCCCTGGAGCGTCAGCTCCGCGAGGCGCTCCAGAGCGTGAAGACCCTGAGCGGGCTCGTGCCGATCTGCGCGTGGTGCAAGAAGATCCGCAACGACGAGGGCTACTGGGATCGCCTGGAGCACTACCTCAGCGAGCACACCGAGGCGCACTTCACCCACGGCATGTGCCCCGACTGTTCGAACAAGTGGCGCTGACCCGCCGCGTCGGCGCTCAGCCCGCGGTGCCCGTTCGCTCGCTGCTCCCGAGGAGGTCGTCGTTGCCCACGGCGTCGCCGATCTCTTCGGGCCGCTCGGTGTCTCGCGCGCTCGGCCCCTCGGACATGAGCGCGAGGCGGAGCGTGATCGCCGAGAGGGCCGCGCGCATCGCGCTGATCTCTCGCGCGGTCTCCTCCCAGCGGGCGTTGCTCGCGACCTCCTGCGCGTCGCGGTGCGTGAGGCGCCGACCCGTGGTGGCCTCGTCGCGCTGCCTCGGCGACTGACGGTCCGCGCGGGCGAGCTGCTTGCGCGCGCTGGCCGCGTCGGCGCGTGCCTGATCGGCCTCCTCGCGGCTGCGGCGGGCGTCTTCGTTCGCGCGGCCGAGGAGCGAGCGGGCGCGCTCTTCGGACTCCTTGGTGCGGCGGAGGTCGTCGGTGAGCGCGCTCACGAGGAGCCGGTATCGCCCCGCGTCGTTGCGCGCGCGGGTGAGCTCCGCGGTGATCTTCGAAGCGCTCTCCCTGGACTGGCCGTGCTCCGCGGTGAGCCGCTCGACCTGCGCCTGGAGGCGCTCGCACTCGGCCCTCGCGCGGTCGTCGACCGCCTGGAGCGACGCGTACGCCGCGCGCAGCGTCGCGAGCTCGTCTTCGAGCTTCACGACCTGATCCCGGAGCTGCCCGTCGGGCGCCTCGGCGGGGTCTTTCTCTGTCACAGGTGCGTCGGTCTGCTTGCGGATCCGCGCCACCTCCGACTGGAGCGACATGCACGTCTTCCGCGTGCGCTGGAGGGTCGTGCGGGCCTGCGTGAGCTCGATGTTGAGCCGCGTGACCTCGACCTTCGCCTCCGCCGCGGAGCCGCGCAGCCACTCGGCCTCGGCGTGCGCGGTGGAGGCGACGGACCTCGCGTCGAAGGCCGATTTGCGCGTGCCTTCGAGCTCGACGCGCAGGGCCTCGCGGGCGCCGTGACCGCGCCACAGGCCGAAGAGGTAGCCCGCCAGGAGGGTCGACGTGACGGCGCCGACCACGAGCGCGATGGTGACCATCATGACCGCGCTCCGCGGAGGTCGGCGGTCGCGTCGTCGGCGGGCGTTTCGGCGCGGTGCGGGGATGCGGGCGGGCGAGACGCGGCGGTGATGCGTCCGATGGCGGCCACGGTGAGAAAGACGCCGAGGGCGCAGAACACGAGGGCGAGGATCACCGGGAGAGACTCTCCGAAGGGGCGATCGGCGCCGGGCGACGGGGCGGATGAAGCCTCTCGCGAGGCGAACCACCGGGGCAACGCGAGGCGTCGCTCTCGCTGCCCGCGCGCGCTCTTCGACGGCTCAGGTGACACCTGGTCGCTCATCGTGACTCTCTCTGTGAGGGGTGAAGTGCGGTTCCCGCGCGCCTCCGCGGTCGGCGACCCCGACGGCGCTCTCACCAGAGCTCAACGGCGGAACACGGAGAAAACACGAGGCAGAAACGCCCCCGAGGCGCGAGGGCGTCGGGGCCGTTGGTCGGCCCGCGGTCAGGGGCGGCAGATGCGGCGGCGGACGCGCGACGCGAAGCCCGCCATCGTGTCGGCGTAGGAGCTCGCGCAGATGGAGCCGATGACGCCGTTGCCGTAGCGGTCATCGAAGCGGCGGACGACCTGCGCGACGCGTCGCGACGGCCAGGCGAAGTACTGCTCTGTGGTCGAGCACCCGGTCGTGGGGGCCGAACCCTGGCGGCGGCAGGCGGGCACGACGCGCGTGGAGCACGCGGGGTCCATGTTGCGCTGGCGCATCGAGACGGGGCCCTCGGCGCTCATGGCGACGTAGCCGTCGGAGCCGTCGGCGCTGCGTCCGAGGAGCGCGTCCCAGTCGGTGGATCCGTCGGCGCGTCGGGGCTGCGCGAGGGGGACGCCCGCGATGGCGCCGACGACGACGAGGTCGGGGCGGCCGGGCTTGAGCGACGTGAAGCCCCGGCCGGGGCGCGCGGGGTCGATGTAGCGATCGATAGACCACGTGGGGTCCTGCGGTCCGCCGGGCGTGTACATGTAGAAGCGGAGGTTGAGGTCCGTCGACGACCAGCTCGGCGAGAGGAAGTCGAAGACCGAGACCGCGTCGAAGCAGGGTTGGCCCGCCTCGGCGAAGCGGCAGTCGCGCGCGGAGCCGTCTTCTTCGTCGGTGACGAAGAGGATCCCGAGCACGGCGTCGTTGCGCACGAAGCCCGCGTTGGGGTCGCGGTTGCCGACCTGTTCGCGGGGGTTGCGGACGACGAGCGCGCGGTACACGGACTCGAGCTGCTGTTCGAGCCCGCAGCCTCCGATCGAGAGGTACGCGTTGCACACGAAGTCGTCGCGGAACGAGGTCGCGTCGGAGGTCGCCGACGCGTACGAGAGGAAGCTCGGGTACTGCGTGGGGTCCATGGTGCAGCGCGCGGGGCGACGGCCCGGCGGCGCGGTGGTCCACGGCTGGTGCGCCCGCAGCGCGAGGCCGTTGCGAATGGGGTTGAGGAGCCCGTCGTCGCCCACGTCGCTGTTGGCGCACGAGGGCACGACCACGCCGGGCGTCCCGAGGTCGCTCGACACCACGCCCACGTGGAGGTCTCGCAGCGGCGGCGTCGACGAGTCCCCGCGGATGAGCCCGTCGAGGAGCGAGCCGAACTGGGTCGCCACGTTGGCCTGATTCTCGGCCATCGAGTTCGAGTTGTCGATCATGAACAGGAGGTCGAGATCGCCCGTGGGCGAGCAGCTCGCAGGCGCGTCGGTCGGAGGGAGATCGGGCGCGGGCACGTCGGGCGCAGGCACGTCGGGCGCAGGCACATCGGGCGCGGGCACATCGGGCGCGGGCGTGTCGAGCGCAGGCACATCGAGCGGGGCGTCGCTCGTCGCGCGGTCGAGGAGGGGCGCGTCCGTGACGGGCGCGTCCGTGACGGGCGCGTCCGCGGTCGGCGTGTCGAGCGGGGGTGTGTCGACGACGGGCGCGTCGGAGCCCGCGTCGGGGGTCGCGGTGATCGACGACGAGCAGGCCGCGAAGCAAAGCAGCGCGAGGGGCGCGAAGCGCGAGGCGGAGCGCGAGGACGAGTGCGTCATGCGAGAGTTCTCCCAGCGACGCCCGTTGTCGCAGAGGGCGCGCGCGGGTGTCCAGGGGCCGTGTGGCAGCGCAGAGACGCGGCGCGCAGGCGGCAGCGGCGCTGAAAACGCCGTTGACTTTCAATGTATTCTGATGTAGGCGTCGCGCCCGTCGAGAGACAGGAATCGAGGACGACGATGCGCGCGATGAGCTGGGTGCTGGTGCTGTCGATGGCCGCGGGCTGCGGGCACGAGACGCTCGACGAGGAGGGCGCGACGATCTCCGCGGTGGAGTCGCCGACGCTGACGTTCAGGGCCGACTGGACCCGCAGCGTGACCGGCGAGCTCACGGCGGGGAGCGCGGTGCGCGTGGTGTACGACGCCGCGCGGCTGCCCCAGTGTCGCGGCGAGCAGAACGGTTATCAGCTCTGGTCGATCACGGGGTACTACCGGGTGAACGGCGGGGCGGCGCAGAGCTTCCCCGTGGCGCCCGCGTCGGTGCAGACGCCGACGCCCGCGGTGATCACGCTGCCCGACGTGCAGGGCACGCTGGAGATGTGGTTCCAGAACAACAACCGCTGGGGCTGCAACGCGTACGACTCGAACTACGGGGCGAACTACACGTTCCGCGTGGGCCCCAACGCGCGCGCGCCGGGCTGGATCGGCGACGGCGCCGTGGTGATCTCTCGCGCGACCTGCAACAACGGCCTCGCGTGCGACAGCGACCGCAGGGCCATCACCACCCCGTGGACCTACGAGACCTGGGCCCGTCAGCGCGCGGCCATCCGCACCGTCTCCTTCGACGTGTGGAAGCAGGGCGTCACGGACCGCGACAACCCCGACCTCTGGCGCCAGCTCGACGTGCAGATGCGCTACCGCTTCGGCACCACCGGCGCCTTCGCGATGCGCTACGTGAGCTTCGAACGCCGCGTCGGCAACAACGCGCGCTACACCGTCGACCTCCGCGGCGTCGACCCGCTGCCCGACTTCCCCGCGCTCACGGCGTGCCCGAGCTTCGCGCTCACGGCCTCGCCCGACGGGACGCTCGTCTCGACGGGCTTCGAGTACTACTTCACCGTCAACGGCGTCGAGTACCGCCCCTCCCCCGGCGCGACCTTCAGGGCCACTTTCACCAACTACAAGACCCCGCTCCTCGCCACCTGCCTGCGCTGATCGGCGCCTGTCGACGACCGTCGACACCTGTCGCGCCGCCACCTCACCGCCACGCCCACCGCACCGCTGCGATCGACGCGAATTCAGTCTGGCTGAGCGCGTGCAACGCCGCGCCCTGGCCGCGGTACGCTCGCCGCGTCCTCGCAGACGACCGCTCCTCCCACTCCACACACCGACGACAGACCCATGCGCAATCGATCGCCCATCGCGCTGACGCTCCTCCTGTTCGGTTGCGGCAACAACGGGTCGACCACGCCCGACGCCTCCGCCGATCGACCGCAGACCAGCGACACACCCGCGGCCGACGTCTCCGTCGATGCGCCCGTCACTGATGCGCCCGTCGCAGATGCGCCCGTCGCAGACACGCCCATCACCGACGCACCCGTCACCGATGCGCCCATCACCGACGCGCCCATCACCGACGCGCCCGATGCCGCGGTGATCCCCGGATCGTCGGTGACGTACACCGAGACGCGCGCCGCGTGTCGCGATCGAAATCCGCTGCGAAACGCGTACTTCGGCGACTTTCACGTGCACACGTCGCTGTCCTTCGACGCGTACGGGTGGGAGAACCGCAACGACCCGTCGGCGGCGTACCGCTTCGCGCGCGGTGAGACGATCCGACTCGCGCCCCTCGGCCCCGACGGGCAGGGCACGCGCCCGGTGCGACTGGAGCGTCCGCTCGACTTCACCGCGGTCACCGATCACTCGGAGTTCCTCGGCGAGGTGAGCATCTGCAACGACCCCGCGGCGACGGGCTACGACTCGACCATCTGCCGCGGCTTCCGCTCGGGGGGAATGATCGGCTTCGCGGAGTTCGGCCTCCAGCTCGCGCGCACCGATCCCTCGCGATACCCCTTCTGCGGCGCCGCGGGCGCCAACTGCCTCGCCGCCGAGGGGCGCGTGTGGCGCGGCGTCCAGAGCGCCGCCGAGGGCGCGTACGACCGCACCGCCGACTGCCGCTTCACGTCCTTCGTCGCCTACGAGTGGACGGGCACCACGGGCGGCGCGACGCTCCACCGCAACGTGATCTTTCGCAACGGGCAGGTGCCCGCGAGGCCCGTCACGTACATCGACGAGCCTACGGCGCCGGGCCTCTGGACCACGCTCCGTCAGCGCTGCAACGCCTCGACGCCGGGCTGCGACGTGCTCGCGATCCCGCACAACTCGAACCTCTCGAACAACCGCGCCTTCGCCGTCGAGTACCCGTCGGGCTCCACGATGGCGCAGCAGCGCATGCTGGCCTCGCTGCGCGCCGACATGGAGCCCCTCGTCGAGATGGTGCAGCACAAGGGCGCGTCGGAGTGCAGCCGGGCCTTCAGCGCCACCGACGAGGCCTGCGGCTTCGAGATGGCCAACGACGCGCCCATGTGCACCTCGATGCCGCCGGGGATGGGCGGCTGCGTCGGGCGCGGAGACTACGTGCGATACGCCCTTCAGACAGGGCTCAGCGAGGAGCGGCGCCTCGGCGTCAATCCTCACCGCCTGGGCTTCATCGCGTCGACCGACACGCACAACTCCACGCCGGGAAACACCGCGGAGCAGACCTTTCCCGGTCACGTCGGGACGCAAGACGACGCGCCCGACGAGCGGCTCGCCGACTCGATCAAGGTCTTCAGCCCCGGCGGCCTCGTGGGCGTGTGGGCCGTCGAGAACTCCCGCGACGCGATCTTCGACGCGCTCCGCCGACGCGAGACCTTCGCCACCAGCGGCAACCGCATCAGGGTGCGCATGTTCGGCGGATGGACCTACCCCGCTTCGATCTGTTCGGACCCCGAACTTGTTCGTCGCGGATACACCGAAGGCGTCGCGCAGGGAGGTGCTCTCCCCGCTCGTTCGGGTACGAACAATCCCCGCTTCGTGGTGATGGCGACGGCCGACGCGACGCCGCTCCAGCGCGTCGAGATCATCAAGGTCTGGATCGACGCCGCAGGCGAGGCGCGCGAGCGCGTGGTCACCGCCGCGGGGTCGGCTTCGAACGGCGCGTCGGTCGATACGAACACCTGCGCCACCACGCCGGGCTCCGGTCAGATGTCGCTCTGCGGCGTGTGGACCGACGACCAGTACAACCCCGCCGAGCGCGCGGCCTACTACGCCCGCGTCCTCGAGAACCCCACGTGCCGCTGGAGCACCTGGGCGTGCAACGCGCTCTCCGCGTCGAGCCGTCCCGCGGCCTGCACCGACGGGTCGATTCCGCGGAGCATCCAGGAGCGCGCGTGGAGCTCGCCGATCTACTACTCGCCGACGCCCTGAATGACCCCGCGTAACCGCTGGTGGCGCGAGCCCGCCCTTCACTTCGTGCTCCTCGGCGCAGGGGTGTTCGCCCTCGACGCGTGGCGACGCCCGAGGACCTCTCCGCGCGACGTGGAGGTCTCGGCCACCTACGTGACCGGGATGCGCGAGGAGTACACGCGACGCTACGGCCGCGCGCCGACGCGCGACGAGCTGCGCGCCGAGGTCGACCGCTTCGTCCGCGAGGAGGTGCTCTACCGCGAGGCCCTCGCGCTCGGCCTCGACCGCGGAGACCTCATCATCCGACGGCGCCTCGTGCAGAAGATGGAGTTCTTTCTCGAAGACGTCGCGCCCCCGCGGAGCCCTTCGGACGAGACGCTCAGTGCCTATCTCACAGCCCACGCAGACCGCTACGCGTCGCCGCCACGGGTGAGCCTCCGCCACGTCTTCTTCGACCGCGGACGACGCGGCGACCACCTCGACGCCGACGCCCGCGCGGCCCTCGCGGCGCTCCGCGGCGGGCACGATCCCGCGACGCTCGGAGATCCCTTCGTGAACGGGAGTTCCGTCGTCGACGCGGAGGTGTCGCGCGTGGCGGGCGATCTGGGAGACGGCTTCGCGCGCGCCGTGGAGGGACTCTCGACGGGGAGCTGGCAGGGGCCCGTGGCGTCGTCGTACGGGCTCCATCTGGTGCTCGTCACGGCGCGCACGTTGGGGGCCGCGCGGAGCCTCGACGAGGTGCGCGATCGGGTGATCTCAGACTGGCGCATCGACGACCGCGAGCGGGCCAACCGCGAGGCGTATCGGCGCGTCGCGGAGACCTCCCGCGTGCGCGTGGAGGGGCTGTGAAGGCGCGCGTCGCGGCGCTTCTTGCGGCGCTGATCGTGGCGCCGTCGGCGGCGCGCGCGCACGGGTTCTCACCGGCCTATCTCGAACTTCGAGAGCGCGCGGACGGGAGGGTCGAGGTGCTCTGGAAGGTCCCTCTCGCGGGAGAGGGCGGCGTCGAGGGGAGAGAGCCCGTGAGCGTGCGACTCCCGCGCGCATGCCGGGAGGTCGCGCGGAGGGAGCCCGCGAGCGTCCCGGGGGCCGTGATCGATCGCTACGCCGTCGACTGTGGACCGGGCGGAATCGGCGGCGCGACGGTCACCCTCGTGAGCCCCGAGGGACGCGGCTGCGACGTGATGGTCTCGCTGCGCTTTGCGTCGGGGCAGCGATACACCGGCCTCCTGCGCGCGGGCGCTCCCTCGCTGGAGCTTCCGCGGTCGACGGGCGGGTCTGCGTGGCGCGTCGCGCGGAGCTACCTCGGCGAGGGCGTGAAGCACATCGCGACGGGCGCCGATCACCTGCTCTTCGTGCTCGGATTGCTCCTCCTCGTGCGAGGCGTCGGCGCGCTCATTCGAACGGTGACCGCGTTCACCGTGGGGCACAGCGTGACCCTTGCCCTCGCGACGCTCGGCGTCGTTCGCGTCGCGTCGGCGCCCGTCGAGGCCGTCATCGCGCTCAGCATTCTCCTCCTGGCCGTCGAGCTCTCGCGGGGAGACGACGGCGGCGAGACGCTCACGCGAAGGGCTCCGTGGCTCGTGGCGGGAGGCTTCGGGCTGCTCCACGGCTTCGGCTTCGCGGGTGCGCTCACGGAGGCGGGGCTCCCAGAGCGGAACGTTCCCCTCGCGCTGCTGTTCTTCAACGTGGGCGTCGAGCTCGGGCAGGTGGTCTTCGTGGCCTTCGCGCTCGCAGCGCTCGCCGCCGTGGAGCGCCTCTCGCGAGATCGTTCGCACACCGTACGATCGGCGCTCACCTACGGCATCGGCGTCGCGTCTACCTACTGGTTTCTCGCAAGATTCTCTCTCGTCGCCGGATGGTTCGCACCCTGAACGATCGTCGCGGTTGGGGCCTCACGCTCCGTCGCGGGGGATGGTCACGGTGAAGGTGCTCCCCGCCCCCGGCGCGCTCTGCACGCGGAGCTCGCCGCCGTGTTGCAGCACGATCTCGCGCGCGATGGTCATGCCGAGCCCGTGCCTCCAGCCGCCCGACTGCGCGGGACGCTGCCGCGCGCTCTCGCCGTCGAGCATGCGCGCGAGCTCGTCGACGGCGACCCCTTCGCCCGTGTCGACGATCGAGATCGAGAGGGCGCGCTCGTCACACGTTGCGCCGAGCGTGACCGTCGCCCCCCGCGGGGTGTGACGGATCGCGTTCGAAACGATGTTCGCGAGCACGATGCCGATCTTCTCGACGTCGAGCTTCACGTCGGGCAGGGCGCCGGGCTCCGTGAGGTCGAGCGAGACGCCCTTGTCGCGCGCGATGGCGCGGTGCATCTCGATGGCCGAGAGGAGCAGGCGCCGAGGTTGAACCGCGGTGCGTCGGAGGTCGCCCGCCTCGGTTTCGATGCGCACGAGGTCGAGGAGCTCGTCGACGAGCGCGCGGAGGCGCTCGGTGTCGTCGCGCGCCGAGGTCACGATCTCGCGCTGCGTGTCGGTGAGCGCGCCCGCCGAGGGTTCGAGGAGCAGGTGCGTCGCCATGCGCAGCGAGGTGAGCGGCGTCTTGAACTCGTGGCTCACGGTGGCGACCATGTCGCTCTTGAGCTCGTCGATGCGTCGCAGGCGCGTGACGTCTTGCGCGACGACGACGGCCCCGCGAAGCGTCGCCCCGTCGCCTCGAAGCGGCGCCGCGCGCACGAGGAAGTACCGATCGCCGCCGCGGTCGCGCCAGCGCATCGCCTCGGAGAGGTTGCGCGGGGTGACGGGCTGACCGGCGGCGAGCACCTCGTCACGGGCGCGCGCGAAGGCTTCGGGCAGCGACGCGTCGCGTGAGGGCGCTCCCTCGGCGTCGGCGCGGAGTCCGAAGGTGCGCACGGCGGCCTCGTTGGCGAGCAGCACCGAGTCGCCTTCGCCGCACACGACGACGGGGTCGACGAGGCAGCGCACGGTGGCGTCGGCGAGGTCCTGCGCGGCGCGGAGCTCGCCGAGGGAGCTCGCGCGGTACGCCCGCAGCCGCGTGAGCATCTTCTGGAAGGACTCGACGAGGGGCGCCAGCTCGCGCACCTCGGGGTCTTCGATCACCACGTCGAGCTCGCCGTCGCCGATGGCCTTCGCCGCAGCGGCGAGCGCGCCGATGGGCCGCACGATGCCCGAGGGCACCCGCCACGCCACCCACAGCGCGAGCGCGAGCGCGGCGGCCACGAGCGAGAGCGTCGTCAGCGTGCTGCGGCGCGCGAGGGCGCGGGCGTCGCGATTGGCGGCCTCCATCGCGGCCTGGTTCATGTGTCGCACCGCGAGCACGGCCTCCTTCACGGCCGCGAAGCGCGGGAGGAGCTCGCGGAGGTAGGTCGCGCGGCGGCCCTGCTCGGGGCTCGCGAGCGCCTCGTCGACGGCGGTGACGTACGCGCGATAGCGGGCGTCGAGTTCGCGCACCGCGGCGCCCTCGGGGGGCAGGGTGATGTTCGACGCCTCGGCGCGAAAGGCCGTCTGAAAGCGCGCGCGGTGCTGTTCGAGCATGCTGCGCGCGATGTCGTCGCGGCCCGTCGACGCGAGGAGCGCCGCGGAGTCGAGGCGCTCGAGGGCCTCGTTCATCCCGTCGCACGCGACCACGGAGCGGTAGTTCTCGCGGAGGATCGTGTCGATGGCGCCGCCGAGGCGCGTGAGCGAGACCATCGCCGAGCCCGCCACGACGGCGAGCGCGACGGTGATCGCCGCGAGGGCGAAGGTGACGCGGGCGCGCAGCGAGCGTTGCATCGTCGTCGCCTCAGCGAAGGCCGTAGCGCTCGCGCTTGCGGTAGAGCGTCGAGGGGTCGATGCCGAGGGCCTTCGCCGCGGCGTCGAGGGAGGGCGTCCGCGCGAGCACGTCGGCGATGTGCCTCCGCTCGGCCGCTTCGAGGGAGTCGTCGTCGAGGGCCGTAACCGCAGGCGCGCCGCCGCGAATCTCTTCGGGCAGGAGGTCGGGCGTGATCGTGTCGCTCTCGCAGAGGATCACCGCGCGCTCGATGACGTTCGCGAGCTCGCGCAGGTTGCCGGGCCAGCGGTAGGCGCAGAGGGCCGCGCGCGTGGCGGGGGTGAGCGAGAGCGCGCCGCGGCGGTGCTGCGCGCCGAGGTCGGCCACGGCGGCGGCGCAGAGGTCGGCGAGGTCTTCGCGCCGATCGCGCAGCGGAGGGAGCGTGGCGGAGACCACGTTGAGCCTGAAATACAGGTCTTCGCGGAAGGTCCCCGCGGCGACGGAGGCCTTGAGGTCGCGGTGCGTTGCGGCGATCACGCGGGCGTCGAAGCGCCGCGGCTCGGAGTCTCCGACGCGCACATACTCGTGCTCTTCGAGGAGGCGCAGGAGCTTGCCCTGCGCGTCGCGCGGGAGGTCGCCCACCTCGTCGAGGAAGAGGGTTCCGTTGCCCGCGGCCTCGACGTGTCCGACGCGCCCGCGGTCGGCGCCGGTGAAGGCCCCCTTCGCGTGTCCGAAGAGCTCGCTCTCGACGAGCGAGGCGGCGACGACGGCGCAGTTGAAGGTCACCAGGGGCCGGTCGCGGCGCGGCGAGAGCGCGTGAATGTGCCTTGCGAGAAAGCCCTTTCCGGTGCCCGTCTCGCCGAGGAGGAGGATCGTCGCGTCGGTGGCCGCGGCGCGCGTGGCGACGGCGAGGCACTGCTGCATCGCGGGGCTGCGCGTGTCGAAGCGCGCGCGCACGCCGCGGCCGCCCGCGCGCTTGAGCTCTGCGAGCTCGTGCTGAACGCGCGCCTGCGAGAGCACCTTCTCGACGGCGTGGAGCACCTGCGCCGGGGTGAAGGGCTTGGCGAGGTAGTCGACGGCGCCCGCGCGCATCGCGTCGACGGCGTTGTCGATCGTGGCGTACGCGGTCATCAAGATGACGGCGGTCGCGGGCGCGTCGTGGGCGAGCGCGCGCACCACCGCGAGGCCGTCGAGGCCCGGCATCCTCAGGTCGACGAGGGCCACGTCGGGGGGTGCGCGCCGCGCAGCCGAGAGGCCCGCCTCGCCGTCGGGCGCGAGGGTGACGTTGTAGCCCGCGCCTTCGAGGCACACGCGGAGCATCATGCGGATGTTCGCCTCGTCGTCGACGACGAGCACGCGTCCGCGGGCGCTCATCGGGCGGCCTCGCGCGCTTCGAAGAGGGCCGCGGCGTCGAGGGGCGCGTCGGCCGTGAGGGGGCCGTCGCCGAGGCGCGCGAGCAGGGGGCCGAGGCGCTCGGGGCGGGCGTCGGTGAGACACAGCGCGAAGGCTTCGCGGCCCCTTACGCGGAGGTGCATCGCGGGCGGCGTGTCGAGGGAGAGCGAGGCGGTCATCACGGTGATCCTCGGTTCGTCGGAGGGCGCCTGGTCACGTCGAGGGTGCTCCGAAACGTGCTGCGGCACATGGGAGAAACGCGCGTCGAGGGAATCAACCGGGCGCGCGCCGTCGTAGCGCTCGACGCGGGCGATGGCGTCGTGGAGGTCGAGGCCCAGGTCGTCGTCGCGCCTCAACGCGAGGGCGGCGCGGTAGGCGCGGAGGGCGTCGTCGTCGCGTCCTTCGAGCTCGGCGCGGAGGGCTTCGAGCGAGAGCACCTCGGCGTCGAGGGGGGCGCGGGCCCAGGCGCGCGCGAGGGGCGCCGCGGCGCGTGCGGGTGCGTTCTGCGAGAGGGCGACGGAGGCCGCGCGCACGGCCGCGGCGTGGTCGAGCGACGAGGTCTCACCGGGCGAAGCGCGGACGAGCGCGCGCGCCACGGCGTCGCGGAGCTCGGTGGGGGTGAAGGGCTTCGGGAGCGCTTCGTACACGCCGAGGCGCAAGAGTTCGACGAGCACCGGGGCCGTGAGCGTGGTGCCCGTCACGATCACCGCGACGCGGGGGAACTGCGTTCGAAGCAGGCGCACCTCTTGAAGCGGCGCGCCGTCGCCCGCGAGCTGGTCGATCACCGCGAGTTCGAAGGCGTCTTCATCGAGCAGAACGCGTGCGTGACGGACCGAGGCGAACTCCTCGACGGAGTATCCCGCGGCCGTGAGCGCGCGGTCGAGCATGGCGCGTCCCGAGGCGTCGGGCTCCACGACGAGGAGCCGACGGGTCATGGCGCCTCCGTGGTGCCGTGGTCGTCGTCGCGGGTGCCGACCACGAGCACGTCGACCTCGGGCGCGGTGCGCATGAAGCGTTCGAGCACCGAGCCCATCAGCCGATCGCGCCAGGCGGACCTGCGCGAGCGGCCGAAGACCGCGTGGGTGATCCCTCGCTCACGGGCGAAGCGCGCGAGGGCCTCGGCCACGTCGCCGCCTTCGAGGCGAACGACCTCGGCGCCGAGCTCCTTCGCGAGACGGATGTTCTCGGTGAGCGAGCGGAGCGCGGCGGTCTCGATGCGCTCGGGGGTCTCGTCGCGGGTGCGCACGTACACCACGAACCAGCGGCTGTTGAGGCCGCCCGCGAGGCGCGCGCCTTGACGCAGCAGCCTCCGCGTGGCGCTCGGCGCGGAGGACATCGAGACCATGACGCGCTCGGCGTCGACGACGGAGAGCGGGCCGCGAGATTCGTCGCGTCCGCGCGTGGCGTTGGCGCGCGCCCTCGCCCGCTGCTCGACGGCGTTGGCGACCTCGCGCAGCGCGAGCTGACGGAGCGCGGTGAGGTTGTCGGCGCGAAAGAATCCCTGGAGCGCGCGCTCGACCCTCGCGGGCGGATAGACCTTGCCCGCGCGGAGTCGCTCTTGAAGCTCGTCGGGCGCGAGGTCGACCACGACGATCTCGTCGGCGCGGTGGAGCACGCGGTCGGGCACGCGCTCGCGCACGTCGACGCCGGTGGCCCTCAGCACGAGGTCGTGGAGGCTCTCGAGGTGCTGCACGTTGAGGGCGGAGAGCACACTGATCCCCGCGGCGAGGAGGGCCTCGACGTCCTGGTGGCGCTTCTCGTGGGTGCTGCCCGGCACGTTGGTGTGCGCGAGCTCGTCGACGACGGCGACGTCGGGCTTGCGCGCGAGCACGGCGGCGAGGTCCATCTCTTCGAGGGGCACGGCGCGGTACTCGATGGTGCGTCGGGCGATGACCTCGAGGCCCGCGGTCTCGTCGACGGTCTCTTTGCGGCCATGCGTCTCGACGAAGGCGCACACCACGTCGACGCCCTCGTCGCGGAGGCGCCGCGCGTCGCGCAGCATGGCGACGGTCTTTCCGACGCCCGCGGCCATGCCGAGAAAGACCTTGAGCCTCCCCTGCCTGGCCGTGCGGAGCCCGTCGAGGAAGGAGTCGCCCATCGCGTCACGCGCTCTTTCGGAAGGGTCTTCGCGCCGTCACGATCGCCTCGCGCGCAGCCATCGCACCACGATCACGAGGGTCACCGCCACGAGCATCGCGGCCAGCGTGTCGACGCTCCCGACGATGCTCCGCGCGCGCAGCACGGTGTAGAGGTGCGCGGCGGTCGACGCTCCGGCGAGCAGCCACACGATCACCTCGTAGCGGGCCAGCGTACGGTCCTCATCTTCTTCGGGCGACTTCGGCTCCATGGGCTTCACGGTGAGCGTTGAGAGCACACGCGGTGCCGACCGCGGGGAGCGTGCGAATCGCGGCGCGCGTGCGTCGTGGTCGTGCGAAATGCACGAAGGCCCGCGGCGGTGACCGTGCGCCCCCGCACGGCGCGCTGCGACCGGGTCAGAACCACGCGGTCATCCCGAGGGTGAGCGTGTCTTGCGCGCGGGCGTTGGCGATGGGCGCGTGCGTCGTCGCGTCGTTCGAGACGGCGCCGCGAAAGTACGTGTCTCCGTCGGCCTGGTCGTGGCGGTACTCGAGGCGCATCGAGACGTTGTCGTGGGGTCGCGCGTCGAGGGTGAGGGTCTGCGAGCTCACCCACGCCGAGGGCCAGAAGATCGGCGACGCCGCGCCCGCCCCGTTGCTCGGAACGCTCTCGTAGAAGGCATCTCCGCGCGCGGCGACGAAGAGCCAGGGGCGCAGCCTGACGCGGGCGTAGAGGGCACCGGCGCCCCACCACGACACGCCGAAGGCGTTCGGTTCGAAGCCTCCGTTGGCGTGCGCGAGGAGCGAGAGCCACGGCGTCGGATAGAGCGCCACGTACGCGTCGAAGACGTTGCGCCACGGGGTCGAGCCCGCGCGCTCGGGGGCGCCCGCAGCGCGCTCGACGCCGCCGAAGTAGAGCGCGTGCACGGTGATCCGATCGGTCACGACGTAGTCGAGCGCGACGGAGACGGACTTCTCGTCGTTGTTGTCGACGACGCTGTTCCAGCCGTTGTAGCCCGCGAGCGAGAGGGTCGTGCGGTCGCCGAGGGGATACGAGAGCCGCGCGCCCGTGTGATAGAACGGGAGGCCGAAGAAGAGGTTCGAGCGCGACCAGTTCCACTGGTCCTTCACCGCCATCCCCTCGGGGCCGATGGGCGAGAGAAAGATCCCCGCTTCGACGAGGAGCCCCGCGCCCACGGGCGCCCTCCACCCGACGATGGCCTGCTGGATGAACTTCCACACGTTGCTGTTGCTCGCGCCCGCGCCGCTCGCCCCGGCGAACGACGGCTCGCCGAGGTAGTACGACTCGGGCGTGTGGCCGAACTGGAGCGCGAGGTGGGCCGTGACGGGTCCGAGCGTCCCCGTGGCGTCGAGCACGACGTTCGAAAGCGTCACGGCGTTGTGTCGGTTGTCGAAGCCGCGATAGTTCGTGACGCCGTTCGAGGGCGCGTTGAAGTTCCACTGATAGAAGGTCTCGACGTAGCCCGAGAGCGTGATGTCGGGGCGGGTGGTGCTCCGAGACGTCCCCTCCGACACGTTGGCGACGGGCGCCGGGGTGGGTGTCGCCGCGGGTGTCGCTGCGTCCGAGGTCTGCGCAGACGCGACGCGCGCGCAGAGCGATCCGATCGTCGCGAGCGCGCTCGCGAGCCGCTTAGAAGGTCTCATCTGGTGATCTCCGTGTTCGCGGTCGGCGGTCAGCGCCCCGCGCGGGCGTCGAGGTCGAGATTGAGCGCGAGCACGTTCACGCGCGCCTCGCCGAAGAGACCGAGCGTGCGCCCCTCGGTGTGCGTCGTGATGAGCGCGCGCAGCGAAGCCTCGGACATCGCGCGCGCCCTCGCGACGCGAGGGACCTGCACCTCGGCCGCCGCGGGAGAGATGTGCGGATCGAGCCCGCTCGCGCTCTTCGTCACGAGGTCGACAGGGATCGGTCCCGTGACGCCCGTGGCGCGCAGCGCGGCGACGCGGGCCGAGACCTCGTCGGTGAGCGAGACGTTGAGCGGGCCGTAGTTGCTGCCCGACGAGTACGTGACGCCCGTCGCGCCGTCGACCGTCGCGGCCGAGGGCCTGCCCCAGAAATACTCGGGGTGCGCCGACGGATCTGCGAGGGTCTGACCGATGAGCATCGATCCGCGAACGCGGCCGTCACGCACGATCAGGCTCCCGTTGGCCTCGCGCGGAAACGCGGCCTGCGCCACGCCCGTGACGAGTGCGGGATACCCAGCGCAGCAGAGCGCGAGGAGGAACGCGGTCACCACCAGACAGGGACGAATGAGCTTCATCGAAACACCCACCTCTCAAGCCAGTCCGAGCGCGCTGACGACCACGTCGATGGCCTTGATCGCGACGAAGGGCGCGACCACACCGCCCGCGCCGTAGACCACGAGGTTGCGACGCAGGAGGGCCGCGGCGCCGAGGGGGCGATACGCGACGCCGCGCAGCGCCAGGGGGATCAGCGCCACGATCACCAGCGCGTTGAAGATCACCGCCGAGAGGATCGCGCTCTGCGGCGAGCCGAGGCGCATCACGTTGAGCGCCCAGAAGTGCGACGAGTGCGCGTCGCCGCGCGTCGTCTGAAAGGCGACGAGGCCCGTGAACATCGCGGGCAGGATCGAGAAGTACTTCGCGACGTCGTTGGAGACCGAGAAGGTCGTGAGCGCGCCGCGCGTCATCAGGAGCTGCTTGCCGATCTCGACGACCTCGATGAGCTTGGTCGGGTCGCTGTCGAGGTCGACCATGTTGCCGGCCTCCTTCGCGGCCTGCGTGCCGGTGTTCATCGCGACGCCCACGTCGGCGCGCGCGAGGGCCGGCGCGTCGTTGGTGCCGTCGCCCGTCATCGCGACGAGGCGTCCGCCCTCCTGCATCTTGTGGATGTAGGCGAGCTTGGCCTCGGGGGTGGCCTCGGCGAGGTAGTCGTCGACGCCCGCTTCGGCCGCGATCGACTTCGCGGTGAGGGGGTTGTCGCCCGTCACCATCACGGTCTTGATGCCCATCGCGCGGAGGCGTTCGAAGCGCTCGCGCATGCCGGGTTTCACAGTGTCTTTGAGGTAGACGACGCCGAGGAGGCGCGGGCCGTCAGCCACGACGAGGGGCGTTCCGCCGACGTTGGCGACGCGGTCGACGAGGCGCTGGAGGTCCGCGGGGATGTCTGCGTTGGCGCGTCCGCCGACGTGCGAGAGCACCGCGTCGCTGGCGCCCTTTCGAAGCACGCGGTCGCCCGCGTCGATGCCGCTCATGCGGGTGCGCGCGGTGAAGGGGACGAACACGCTGCCCGCGGGGAGCGACGGCGTGACGCCCATGCGCTCCGCGAGCGCGACGATGCTCCGACCCTCGGGGGTCTCATCGGGGAGCGACGAGAGGGCGGCCACCGCAGCGAGCTCGCGCTCCTCGACGCCCTTCACCGCGAGGAACTCCGCGGCCTGGCGGTTCCCGTAGGTGATGGTGCCGGTCTTGTCGAGCATGAGCACGTCGATGTCGCCCGCGGCCTCGACGGCGCGACCCGAGGTGGCGAGCACGTTGTGTTGCACGAGCCTGTCCATGCCCGCGATGCCGATGGCCGAGAGCAGCCCGCCGATGGTCGTGGGGATGAGGCACACGAGCAGCGCGACGAGGGCGCCGACGCCGAGCGATCCGCCGAAGAAGCGCGCGAGCGCGTCGAGCGTGACCGTCGCCACGAGGAAGATCAGCGTGAGGCCCGCGAGGAGGATCGTGAGCGCGATCTCGTTGGGCGTCTTCTGCCGCTCGGAGCCCTCGACGAGCGCGATCATCCGGTCGACGAAGCCGCCGCCGGGGTCCTGCATCACCTCGATCTTGAGCCAGTCGCTCGTGACGCGCGTTCCGCCCGTGACCGCGCTGCGATCACCTCCGGCCTCGCGCACGACGGGAGCGCTCTCGCCCGTGATGGCGCTCTCGTCGACGGAGGCGATGCCCTCGATGATCTCTCCGTCGGCGGGGATGAGCCCTCCGGCGGCCACGTACACGACGTCGCCTCGCTTGAGGTCCGAGGCGCTCACCTCGCCGCCCGTCGTGGGGTCGGGTCCGGGCGCGAGCGGGGTCTCGTCGCCCGCGTGACGGATGCGTCGCGCGGTGGTGGTCGTGCGCATCTTGCGGAGCGTGGCGGCCTGGGCCTTTCCGCGTCCTTCGGCCATGGCCTCGGCGAAGTTGGCGAACAGCACCGTGAACCACAGCCACGCGATGAGCTGCGCGTTGAAGCGCACGTCGACATGGGCGCCGCGCGCGAGGTCGTAGATGAAGAGCGTCGTGACGAGGAGGCTCCCCACCTCGACGACGAACATCACGGGGTTCTTCGCCATGACGCGGGGGTCGAGCTTTCGAAGCGCGTCGACGAGGGCGGAGCGGACGATCTTCGCGTCCCAGAGCGACGCCGAGCGGTGTACCTGATGGCTTGTCATGAGTGCGCCTATGCGTGCGCGAGCATGAAGTGCTCGACGATCGGCCCGAGCGAGAGGGCCGGGAAGAAGGTCAGCGCGCCCACCACGAGGATCACGCCGACGAAGAGCCCGACGAAGAGCGCGCCATCGACGGGAAAGGTCCCGGGCCCCGCGGGGACGAGGCGCTTCTTCGCCATGTTCCCTGCGATGGCGAGGGCCGCGATGATGAGCGGAAAGCGCCCGACGAACATCCCGAGCGCGAGCGTGAGCGAGTAGAAGATCGGGTGCGCGTCGGAGTACGCCGTGAGCCCCGCGAAGGCGCTGCCGTTGTTGCCCGCCGCCGAGCTGAACGCGTAGAGCAGCTCCGAGAGCCCGTGCGGGTGCGGGTGCCACGCGGGTCCTGGCGTACTCGAAGTGGCAACGTTCAAGACCCCCGCGCGGCCCGCCCCGGTGAGCGCCGCGACCGCGGTGAACCCGAGGATCGCGACCGCCGACACGAGGATGTAGATCGACGCGAAGCGCATGTCGCGGCTGTCGATCTTCTTGCCGAGGTACTCGGGCGTGCGGCCCACCATGAGCCCCGCGAGAAAGACCGCGATGATCACGTACACGAGCGCGCCGTAGAGACCCGCGCCGACGCCGCCGAACACCACCTCGCCGAGCTGGATGTCGAGCATCGGGATGAGACCGCCCAGAGGCGTGAAGCTGTCGTGCATCCCGTTGACCGCGCCGCACGATGCGTCGGTGGTCACCGCGGCGAAGAGGGCGGTGTCCGCGATGCCGAAGCGGAGCTCCTTGCCCTCCATGTTGCCGCCCGGCGAGAGCGCGCTCGCGACGTGGTCGACGCCGAGGCGCGTGAGGAGCGGATTGCCCTGCTGTTCGAAGCGCGCGATGAGGGCGATGCCCGCGATCGAGATGAGCGCCATCGCGACGAAGAGCGCGGCGCCGTGGCGTCGGTTCTTGAGCGTCTCGCCGAGCGTCACGCAGAGCGCCGCGGGGATCGCGAAGATCGAGAAGACCTCGACGAGGTTCGTGAGCGGCGACGGGTTCTCCCAGGGGTGCGCGCTGTTGGCGTTGAAGAAGCCGCCGCCGTTGGTGCCGAGCATCTTGATGGCCTCCTGCGAGGCCACGGGGCCGCGGACGATCGACTGCGCGGCGCCGTCGAGCGTGGTCCAGTGCGCGGCGTCGCCCCAGCTCTGCACGACGCCCTGAGAGACGAGGAACAACGCGTACACGACGCTGATCGGGACGAGCACGTAGAGGTGCGCGCGCACGAGGTCGACCCAGAAGTTGCCGAGCTTGTCGGTCTCGCGGCGCGCGATTCCGCGGAGCAGCGCGATGGCGACGCAGAGCCCGACGGCCGCGGAGAAGAAGTTCTGCGACGTGAGCGCGACGGACTGCGACGCGAGGCTCATGGTCGTCTCGCCGCCGTAGCTCTGCCAGTTGGTGTTGGTCGTGAAGCTCGTCGCGGTGTTGAAGGCCAGCCACGGCGCGACGGCCCCGAGGCGCGAGGGGTTCATGGGCAGCGCCGATTGCGCGCGCATCAGGGCGTAGGTGATGAGCTGCGTGAAGGCCGAGAACCCGAGGAGCGCGAAGGCGTACTGCTTCCAGTCGTGCTCATCGGCGGGGTCGATGCCGGCGGCGCGGTAGAGGGCGCGCTCGACGGGGCCGAGGAGGCGCGCGCCGAGGTGCTTCTCACCCGCGAACACGCGGGCGATGTAGCGGCCGAGGGGCACGGCGACGGCGGCGAGCAGCGCGAAGTACACGGCGATGACGGCCCACAGGCGCGGGGTCATGGTCAGAACCTCTCGGGTCGGGCGAGCACGTAGGAGAGGTAGAGGGCGGTGCCTGCGGCGGTCGCGAGGCCCAGGATCACGTCGAGGCTCATGGCGGTCACATCCGGTCGAAGAGCGTCACGAGGCCCGCGGTCGCCGCGTAGAGGCCCGCCGTGAGCGCGAGGATCAGGAGGTCGGTCATGCCGCGCTCCCTCTCCACGCCTCGTGCCGACCCCGTGAATCACAGCGTTTTCGGTGTTCCCGAGAACCCGTCGTGCAGCGCCGCACGATCGCCGCGAGGCCCGCTCGTGCGAGGTCGCACGGCCTCACCGGCGAGGGATGTGCGTCGGATGGCGTCGCGATCGAGAACGCGCGCGTCGCGAGGGCGGAGCGCGGGTACACTCGCGGCCCCATGGCACAGGTACGCGAACTCACGAACGCTCTCTGGAACGGCTCCATCGACACGACGGACGCGCACCCCTTCACAGCCCTCGTGGGGCTCGAGGAGTACCGACCCGGCCTCGCGTTCGTGTCGAGCTTCGCCAACGTCGTCGCCGCGCGCACCGGCGAAGGCATCGTGCTCGTCGACACGGGGAGCTTCTTCTCCGGCGAGATGATCCGCGGGCAGCTCCGCGAGTGGTCGACGGACGCCATTCACACGGCGGTGTACACGCACGGCCACGTCGACCACGCGACGGGCATCGGCGCCTTCGAAGCCGAGGACAGGCCCGCGGGCGCCGCCCCGTTGCGCGTCGTGGCGCACCGCGCGGTCAACGCGCGCTTCGCGCGGTACAAGCGCACGGCGGGGTACAACGGCGCGATCAACGCGCGACAGTTCCGCGCGGCGATGCAGTGGCCCACGGAGTATCGCGCCCCCGACGCGGTCTACGACGAAAGCCTCGACCTCGACGTGGGCGGCGTGCGCTTCGAGCTCCACCACGCGCGCGGCGAGACCGACGACCACACGTGGCTTTGGATCCCGGAGCATCGCGCGGTGTGCACGGGCGACCTCTTCATCTGGGCCTCGCCCAACTGCGGCAATCCCCAGAAGGTGCAGCGCTTCGCGGGCGATCAGGCCGAGGCGCTCGACCGCATGGCCGCGCTCGGTGGCGAGCTGCTCTTTCCCGGTCACGGCCCCGCGATCGAGGGCGCGGAGCGCGTGCGTGAGGCGCTCACGACGACGGCGGCGCTCTTGCGACACCTCCACGACGAGACCGTGGCGCGCATGAACGAGGGCCTCTCGCTCGACGCGATCATCGCGAGCGTGAAGGCCCCCAAAGAGCTCCTCGAGCGCCCGTGGCTGCGCCCCGTGTACGACGAGCCCGAGTTCGTGGTGCGCAACGTGTGGCGCCAGTACGGCGGCTGGTGGGACGGCGACGCCTCGCGGCTCAAGCCCGCGCGCGACGAGGCCCTCGCGCGAGAGATCGCGGCGCTCACGGGCGGCGCGTCGAAGCTGTCATCGCGCGCGGCGGAGCTCTCTTCACAGGGAGAGCACGCGCTCGCGTGTCACCTCGCGGAGTGGGCCGCGCGCGCCGCACCCGACGATGCAGGCGTGACCGCGGCGCGCTCGGAGATCTACGCGCGCCGCGCCGAGGCCGAGACGAGCCTCATGGCCAAGGGCGTCTACTTCGACGCTTCGAACACGAAGCCGCGGTAGTCACACGGTCTGAGCGCGGGTCATCGGGAGGCCCAGTCGGCCCACGGCTGCGGGCTCCATGAACACGCGGATCGCAGAGATCTCGCCGAACGCGTCGAGCTCGATGACGTGGACGCTGTGGGCGCGCAGCGTCTTCGGGTCGTCGCGGTCGGGCGCGTAGAGCGCCAGCGAGGGAGCCCCGTTCACCGACGGCCCGTCGATCATGTCGAAGGGGACCTTCATCGCGAAGACGAAGCCCGAGAGGAAGCGCTCGACGGCCTCGCGACCCGCGTACCACGCAGGCGAAGGAGGCATCGCGAGCGTCGCGTCGTCACGCAGCGTCGAGGCGAGGAGCGTCGCGTCGCCCGTTCTCCACGCGCGGGCGTAGCGACCGAGAACGTCGGTGTCGGAGGGCTTCGGCGCGCGGGCGGACCTCCGCCACGAGGGCGCGCGCTCGTCGAGCGTGGCGCGGGCTCGCTGCGCGGCGCTGTTCACCGCGGCGACGGTGATGTCGAGCGCTTCGGCCACTTCGGCGGCGCTCCACCCGGCGACTTCGAGCAGGAGCAGGGCCGCGCGCTGCGTACCGGGGAGCAGGTGGATCGCCGCGAGGAAGGCGATCGCGACGCTCTGACGACGGGTGAGTCCAGCCTCGGGGCACTCGCCCACGTCGAGGCTTCCCTCGCACCACGCCGCGTCGGGGAGCGCTTCGAGCCACACGGGATCGAGGAGCGGATCGGTCGGCGGCGACGCGGGATCTGCGGGACCGCTGTCGTCGAGCGAGGGATAGCGACGTGCGGGGCGGTCGCCGAGGTGATCGAGGCACACCCTCGTCGCGATGGCGTAGAGCCACGCGCGAAACGACGATCGCCCTTCGAAAGACCCCACGTGGCGCCACGCGCGGAGGAGGGCCTCCTGCACAGCGTCTTCGGCCTCTCCGGCGGCGCCGAGCATGCGGTAGCAGTGCGCGAGGAGCCGCTTGCGGTGGGGGTTCACGAGCGCGTCGAAGGCGCCGCGGTCCCCTGCGCGCACGGCCTCGAGGAGAGACGCGTCGACGCCCTGTTCCATGGCTCACCGCGATACCACGAAAACGCTCCGCGGGAGGCATTCGTACGGGTCGTGACGATTCACCGATGAGTCTCCGCGGGCGCGCAGGTCTCTGTGAATGTGAGGGCGACGCGACGGACGCGACGCCGCTCCCACGGAGGTCAACACGTCATGGCGATTCCCGTCACTGCGCTCTTCGGTGCGATCCACGGTGTGCTCAACGTCGCGCTCGCGATCGGCGTCACGAGGGCCCGCGCCCGGTCGAACATCTTCCTCGGCACGGGCGACTCCGACGCGCTCCTGCTCGCCTCGCGGCGCCACGGGAACAACGCCGAGTACGTGCCCCTCGCCCTGCTGCTCATGCTCGTGGCGGAGCTCGCCGGCGGCGGCGCGACGGCGCTCTACGCCCTCGGCGGCGCGCTCACGCTCGGGCGCATCCTGCACGCGATCGGCGTGGGGTCGAAGCCCTCTCCGCTGCGCGCGATCGGCGCGGTGCTGACGTGGCTCACCATCGCCGGCGCGGGCATCTACGGACTCATCGCCTCGATGCGCTGAGAGAGGACCACGCACCATGACGAGCTTCGGACGCAACATGAAGGTCGACGTCGACAACGGGCTGCGCGACGCCGTGCGGCGCTTCTGGGAGGAGGGCCTCGGCTGCAAGCGCCGCAGCCCCAAGGAGCAGTTCGACCTCTTCGACTTCGACGACGGCGGCTGCCTGGGCGTCTTCTACGTCGACGGCGGCGCGCTCGAACCCGCGCTCTGGGCCAAGGCCGTGTGGCTCGAGTTCATCGTCGACGACCCCGCGACCACCGCCGAGAGGCTCATTTCACTCGGCGGCTCCGCCGTGAAGGGCATGACGGAGCACCCCTACGTCATGGCCCCCGGCGGCCCCATCTTCAGGCTCGCCGCGAAGGGCTGAGCGACCCCGTCGCGAGCGGCCGCGGAGTGACTCGCGGCGACGTCACACATCCCGTACGATCCGCGCCCTCGACATGGCGCTCCCTTCTCTTCGTCCCATCGTTGCGGCGCTGCTCCTGGCGGCGTGTGATTCGTCGGAGCCCGCCGCCCCGCGCGACGCGGGCAACGACCTCGCGGACTCGCCGCCCACGCCCGACGTCACCCCCGACGCGGCCGACGTCACCGACGTCACCGATGTCTCCGACGTCGCAGTCCGCCGTTTGCCTGCGATCGAGGGCATCGCCGAGCTGCCCGACATGAACCCCGATCCCCGCATCGTCGAGGTGAGCCTCACGTCGGCGCCCGCCGTCGCGCACTGGCGCGAGGGCGTCGACACCGACGTGCTCGCCTACAACGGGATCACCCCCGGACCGATGATCCACGCGCGCGTCGGCGACCGGGTGATCGTTCACTTTCGCAACGAGATGGAGGACGACACCACCGTGCACTGGCACGGCCTTCGGATCTCGGACCTGATGGACGGCTCGCCCGCGCTTCAAGAGCCCGTCCGACCGGGGGGAGAGTTCACCTACGACTTCGTCGTCCCCGACGCGGCGACCTTCTGGTACCACTCGCACATCGGCACGGCCGAGCAGATCGAGCGGGGGCTCTACGGCGCGCTCGTCGTCCACGAGGCCGAGCCGCCCGTCGTCGACCGCGAGCGGATCTACGTGCTCGACGACGTGAAGCTCGCGTCGAGCGGACAGATCGCGCCGGCCCTCGCGAGCGGCCCCGACATCGGCCGCGGACGCTACGGCAACGTGCTCCTCACGAATGGTCAGACGACGCCCGTCACGGCCACCGCCGCGCGCAACGCCGTCGAGCGCTGGCGCATCGTGAGCGCCGCCAACGCGCGCTCCCTCCGCGTGCGCGTCGACGGCGCCATGTGGAAGGTCGTCGGCACCGACGGCGGACTTCTCCCGACGCCCTACGAGGCGAGCGAGATCGTGGTCGGGCCCGGTCAGCGCTACGACCTCGAGGTGCGCATGGAAGACGGCTCCGCGAGCGCCGCCACGCTCGTCACCACGGTGCTCACGAGCCTCGCCGACGGCGGCCTCGCGGACCGCGACTACACCCTCGCCTCGGTCACGCTCGACGGGGAGGTCGCGCCGAGGCCCGCGTGGGTCGCGCCTTCGGTGACGCTCCCCAACGCGGCCCCCGAGATGGCGCAGGCGCTCAACTGGGCGCTCAGCGGGCGCGTCGTCGACGGGGGCGTGGAGTTCACCATCAATGGCGTCGCGGGCCTCGGCCACGGGAGCCACACGGCGGCGCACGACTACATCGAGCGGGTGCCGCAGGGCCGTCCCGTGCGCATCACGCTGCGGAGCGACGTGAGCCCCGAGCACCCGTTTCACCTGCACGGGCAGTTCTTTCAGATCGTGGCGCCGCAGTCGCGCGCGCGCCTCGAGCCGGGCTTGAAAGACGTGGTGCTGGTGCGCGGCGCCGAGCCCGTCACGATCCTCTCGTACTTCGAAAACCCCGGGCGCTGGATGGTCCACTGCCACATCTCGGAGCACGCCGAGCGCGGGATGATGAGCGAGATCATGGTGCTCCCCCCTTCGCCATGAGCCTCGACCGGAGCATCGATGACGTGCTCCGCGACGCGGGGACGCCCGAGCGCGCCGCGCAGGAGAAGCGCTACCTCAAGAGCGAGCTCACGCACTACGGCGTGACCGTTCCAGCGATGCGCCGCGCGGTGAAGTCCGCGCTCGCGGAGGCGCCCGAGCTCACGCGGGCGGAGCTCGTGCGCGCGGTGGCGGCGCTCTGGTCTCAGCCCGTTCATGAGCGGCGCTCGGCGGCGATCGAGCTGCTGGTGCAGCGGGTGAGGCTCCTCGAAGACGGCGACCTCGGGCTCGTCGAGCGCCTCTTGCGAGACTCGAAGACGTGGGCCTTCGTCGACGTGCTCTCGGCCAACGTCGCGGGCGCCCTCGTCGAGCGCTCACCGAAGCTCGCGGCGACGCTCGACCGGTGGGCCACCGACGAGAACTTCTGGCTCCGTCGCTCGGCGCTGCTCGCGCTGCTCGTGCCGCTGCGAAAGGGCGGCGGAGACTTCGACCGCTTCGGCCGCTACGCCGACGCGATGCTCGCCGAGCGGGAGTTCTTCATTCGAAAGGCCATCGGGTGGGTGCTCCGCGAGGTGGCGAAGAAGCGCCCGGCCCTGGTCGCGGCGTGGATGCTCCCGAGGGCGAAGCGGGCGTCGGGCGTGACCTTCCGCGAGGCGACGCGGTCGCTCCCCGAGGCGCAGCGCGCGAAGCTGGCGCGGGCGAGAGACGCGAAGGCCCGGTAGCCCGGCGGTTCGGCGGTTCGGCGGGGCGCCACACACCCCTCGGGAGGGCGGAGCTCGGGTGGAGGCGAAGGCGCTCTTCGCTGGATCGGCGACGCGATTCGTCCGAGGATGCGCCCGCGACCCGCGAGCGGAGCGGAACCGGGAGTGTGCGCACGTGCGATCGGCGGAGACCGTCATCATCGGAGCTGGCGCCGCCGGGTCGGTGATCGCCGCGCGCATGACCGAGCGCAGCGACCACGAGGTGCTCCTCCTCGAAGCGGGCGTCGACTACCCCTCGCCCGACGACCTCCCGAGCGACCTCCGCGACGGGACGCGCAACTCCACGAAGCTCCACGACTGGGGCTACAAGCACCGCGTGAACTCCGTGGCGGCGCTGCGCTTTCCGCTGCCGCGGGGGCGCGTCGTCGGTGGGTCGTCCGCGGTCAACACCTGCATCGCGCTGCGCGGCGTTCCTTCGGACTTCGACGAGTGGGCCGCGCTCGGCCTCGACGACTGGACGTGGGCGCGCTGCCTCCCCGCGTTCAAGCGCCTCGAGCGCGACCTCGACCGTCGAGACGAGTGGCACGGCGCCGACGGGCCGATCCCCATTCGACGCCACACGCGCGACGAGCTCGTCCCGTGGCAGGCCGCGTTCCTCGACGCGTGCGAGCGCATGGGGCTCCCTCGCACCGACGATTCGAATCACCCCGAGGCCACGGGCGCGAGCGCGCACCCGATGAACAAGATCGACGGCGAGCGCATGGGCGCCGCGCGCTGCTACCTCACGCCCGAGGTCCGCGCGAGGCCCAACCTGCGCATCCAGTCCGGCGCGCTCGTGCGGAGGGTGATGGCCCGCGGGGGCCGCGTGACGGGCGTCGAGTACGAGTCGCTCGGCGTGGTGCGCATGGTGGCCGCGAAGCGCGTGGTGCTCTGCGGCGGCGCCGTCGCGACGCCCGGTGTCCTCCTGCGATCGGGCATCGGTCCGAAGGCGCGCGTCGAGGCCATCGGCGTGACGCCCCTGCTCGACGTCGCAGCCGTGGGCGCGCGCCTCCTCGATCACCCGGGCGCGGCCTTCTTCCTCTGGCCCAAGCGCGGCGTGTGCGACGTGAAGCACCCGCTCATCCAGACGGCGTATCGCTTTCGGTCGGAGCGGGGCGCGCACCTCAACGACCTCCAGGTGCAGCCGGGCTCCGCGGTGGTGCTGCCCTTCGCGTCGCTGCCCCTGGTCTCGATCATGTGTCACGTCGGCAAGCCGCGAGGGCGCGGTTCGATCACGTACAACACCGCTCGTGCGGACGAGCGCCCGATGATCGATTCGAAGCTGCTCGACGATCCGTATGACCGCGCGCTCGCCGTCGAGGCGCTCTCGATGGCGTGGGCGATCTCACAGACCGCGCCGATGAAGGACATGGCGAAGGTCGTGTGGCCTCCCCCGCGCTCGGTGGCCGACAAGGGTTCGCTCGACGGGTGGATCCGACGCGTGTGCGACTCGGGCTACCACGCGTGCGGAACGGTGCCGATGGGGCGACCGGGCGAGGGCGCCGTCGATGGACGCGGGCGCTTCGACGGCATCGAAGGGCTCATCGTCGCCGACGCGAGCCTCATGCCCACGGTGCCCACGGGGAACATCCACCTCCCGTCGCTGATGATCGGCGAGCGCTTCGGCGAGTGGCTCCGCGACGGCGCGCTCTGATCAGATGCAGTAGCTCCCAGAGCACCGCGCCGGGGCGACGCAGCTCCCCGCGCAGCAGAGCTGACCTCGCACGCCGCACGCGCGGCAGAAGCCCGCCGAGCAGTAGTTCCCTGCGGAGCACGAAGACCCGGGGCAGCAGGTCTGATTCGTAAGACCGCAGACGCGACAGAAGCCCGCCGAACAGTAGTTCCCTGCGGAGCACGAGGACCCGGGGCAGCACGTCTGGTTGGTGAGCCCGCACACGCGGCAGAAGCCCGCGGAACAGTAGTTCCCTGCGGAGCACGAAGACCCGGGGCAGCAGGTCTGATTCGTGAGGCCGCACACGCGGCAGAAGCCCGCGGAGCAGTAGTTCCCTGCGCCACAGGTGCTCCCGGGGCAGCAGGTCTGATTCGTGAGACCGCACACGCGGCAGTAGCCCGCGGAGCAGTAGTTCCCGGCTTCGCAGACGCTCCCGGGGCAGCACACCGAGCTCGTCGAGCCGCACGCGCGGCAGTAGCCGCCCGAGCAGTAGTTCCCTGCGCCGCAGACGCTCCCGGGGCAGCACAACTGGCTGGTCGTCCCGCACGCGCGACAGAGGCCGCCGGAGCAGTAGCTCCCCGCCGCGCAGACGCTCCCAGAGCAGCACGTCTGACCCGCGGAGCCGCAGGTGGTGCCCGTCACGCACGTGCCCGAGAGACATCGCAGGCCCGTCCCGCAGATCGTGCCCGAGCAGCACGCGGCGCCGAGCGTCCCGCACGCCGTGGTCATGGTCACGCAGAGGCCCGACGCGCACATGAGCCCCGCGCCGCAGAGCGTCCCCGCGCAGCACGCCGTTCCGAGCGTCCCGCAGGTGGTCGACGCGATGGAGCACGTCCCCGACGAGCACGTGAGGCCCGCGTTGCACACCGACCCGCCGCAGCACGCCTGCCCCGCCATGCCGCACGGTGGCGGCGCGCACGCGCCCGCGGCGCACGTGAGGCCCGCGTTGCACACGCTCCCCGAGCAGCAGGGTTGACCGCTCGCGCCGCAGATCACCATCGACGTGACGCAGTTGCCCGCGGAGCACTCGAGGCCCGTGTCGCAGAGGCGTCCGCCGCAGCACGCCTGACCGAGCATCCCGCACGCGGTCGAGGTGGCGCACATCCCCGCGGAGCACTCGAGGCCCATGTCGCAGAGGCGTCCGCCGCAGCAGGTCTGACCGCGCATGCCGCACACGGTCGACGACGCCACGCAGCGGTTGTCGACGCACGACGCGCCAGAGCCGCAGACGTTGCCCGCGCAGCACACCTGATCGACCATGCCGCAGGGCGGCGCCGCGCACGTCCCCGCGGTGCAGAGCAGGTCTCGCTCGCAGCTATCGCCGCGGCAGCAGACGGCGCCCGCTCCCCCGCACGCTACGCACATCCCCATGCGGCACACGCCGCCCGAGTCGCACACGTCACCGCAGCACGGCGCGCCCACGGGCCCGCACGCGACCATCACGTCCATCGCGGGCGGTGTGTCGGCGGTCGCGTCGGTCGGAGTGACCGCGTCGATCGACGCGTCCATTTCGGCATCCGCAGGCGGCGCGTCGTCACCGAGATCCGTGACGTCCTCGGCGTCGGCGAGGTCGGCGTCCGCGGCGAGGTCGGCGTCCGCGACGTCGTCGTCGGAGTCCGACGCGTCGGGGCGGTCGTCGTAGATGGTGAGCGCGTCGTCGAAGTCGACGGGCGGCGGGACGAACACCTCCGCCGCGCGCGCGCAGGCGAGCGTCGAGAAGCAGAGCAGCACCCACGCGATACGTCGCATTCGAGCGCGATTCGAGCACCTCACGACGGCCCGTGTCCAGCGGCGCGCGCTCGAACGACGGGCGGGTCATCCCGCCGATGCCGCCCACCCCACGGCCCCGAGGCTGACGTCTCTCGACCCGCGGGCTGAGGTGCGCGCCCCCGGCAGCGCGCTCGCGCGCGACGCGAGGAGGCCATGAAGACCCGTCGTTCAAGGGCGATGACGAAGGTCGCTCACCGCGCTTCCCTTCGCGCGGGGCGGGGTGATAGCGGTGAGTGAGTCCATGCAACGACACGTGATGCTCTTCGCGGGTGCGCTCCTCGGCGCGTGTGATGCGGGCACGCAGCAGCCGACGTACAAGCCCGACGTCGACGCGTCGTCGCCCGTCGACGCGCCCGCGAGCGTCGACGTGAGGCCCGCGAGCGACGTGAGCGCGACCGTCGATCGCCCTGTCGCCGTCGACCGCCCCGCGACGGATGTCACCGCGGGCTCCGACGCGAGCAACGACGTGAGCAGCCGCTACGACGTGACGCCCGCGAGCGACGCGCCCACCTGCGACGCAGGAGGCGCATGCACCACGCGGCCCGAGGGGTGTGTCGCCACGGAGGCCTGTTACGACGGCCTCGACAACAACTGCGACACGCGCGTCGACGAGGGGTGTCCGTGCATCCCCGGCGCGGTGCAGCGGTGCTCGCTCGCGCCGCCCGGACACCGCGGCGTCGGCACGTGCAGCGACGGCAACCAGACCTGCGTAGGCACCGGAGAGTTCGGGTCGTGGAGCCCGTGTCGTGGCGCGATCTCTCCGTCGGCCGAGACCTGTGACGGCGCCGACAACGACTGCGACGGATGCCCCGACGACGGCCTCTGCTGTCGCCCCGCGGGGACGTGTCCGTCGGCGGGCGATCCGCGCGTGCCGACGGGGAGGCCCTTCGCGGCGTACTCGCTCCGCGGCTCGACGTTCTTCCCCGGGAGCGCGCGCGCGTGGCGCTGGCGCGTGGTGGGCGGGCCCTGCGATCAGCTCCTCTACGCGACGCGGTCGCGCGTGTCGTACCGCGTCGACGGCGCGAGCGCAGACCCGCGCGAGACGAGCGCCGAGACGCTCTCGTTCACGCCGACGCTCTCGGGCGACTACACCGTGACGCTCACGGTCACCGCGGCCGACGGGTCGACCTTCGAGTGCACCTTCGTGGTCTCGGTGCGCGCGCCGGGGCTCCGCGTCGAGCTCTGCTGGGACCGCACCGGCAACCCTCGCGCGACCGACGGAACCGCGGGCGCCGACGTCGACCTCTGGGTGCGCCGACCCGGCGCCGGAGGGCCGTGGGCCTTCACCGTCTTCGACCCCGACGAGACCTGCGGCGCGTACAACTGCTTCAACCGCGACGCGGACATCCCGGCGATCTACCGCTCCGACCGCCCCGACTGGGGCTACGCGCCCTCGACGGGCGGCGCGTGCCGCACGCCCGACGTCGGAGGCGTGTGCAAGAACCCGCGCCTCGACCTCGACAACAACGGCCTCAACGACGCCACGCACAGCGACACCGACCCCGAGAACATCAACGTCGACAGCCCCCGCGACGGAGACTCGTTCCGCGTCGGGGCCTACTACTGGCGAGGCTCCGTGGCGACGCAGCCGATGGTGAACATCTACTGCGGCGGCGCGCTCCGCGCGACCTTCGGCGGCGCGATGGTCGGCGGCACCCTCTACGGCTCGGCGCCCATTTCGGGCTTTGCGACAGGCCGCGGAGGCTTCGACACGGCGTCGTCGTTCTGGCGCGTGGCCGACGTCACGATGCGCGACGCGGGCAACGCGTGCGACGTCGCGGCGCTCGTGCTCAACGACGGAAGCCGCGCGGCCTGCGTGCAGACCGACACCGACCGAAGCTACAACGGCCGGTGCCAGCGGCGCTGATCACACGCGCCACGCGCTCGCGGCCACGAGGGGACGCGCGCCCAGACACAGCGCCGTCGCGCCTTCGACGGCGTGCGCGCCGAAGGGACGCTCCACGCCGGGCGCGTATCCGTGGAGGGGCTCACCGACGAAGCCCGCGTCGCTGAGCCGCGCGCGCCAGCGGCCGATTCGCTCGTGACGTTCGAAGCGGGCTTCGCCTTCGGCGCCGACGACGTTGGCGATCTCACGCCCGAAGAACGCCCCTTCGATCACGGCGCGCGCCGGGAGCGAGCGATCGAGCGTGGCCTCGAGGGCCGAGAAGACCAGGCCGTAGTGCCTCCACGCCTCGGCGAAGCGCGCTTCGAAGCCGACGGCGTTGTGGTCGGGGTCGGGCTCGATGAGAAAGAGCCGCGCGGGCCGCCACGACGCGACGCTCGCGAAGGCCCGCTGGCGCGCTCCATCGGAGAGGTGGTGGAGCGACAGGGCCGCGTTGACTTTGAGCGCCTCACCGCGGCGCGCGCGCGACGCGGTCACCGACTCGATGGAATCGGCGACGGCTTCGAAGCGCAGCGCGACGCCGTGGCGTTCGGCGAGGGCTTCGAGGCGTCGCCCCGTGCGACGGAGGGCCGCCGCGGGGTCGTCGCCGGGCGCCGGGAGATCGACGCCGGTGATGCGCAGCGAGGGCCGCCTCGGCCACTGCCCGATGCGCGTGATGAGGTCGTCCCACTGGGTCCCGTGGCCGACGCCGAGGTCGACGATGTGGAGCGCTTCGACCTCTCGCGCGATGTCTGCGACGGCTGCGGTGACGGTGCGATGACCGAAGGACACGAGCGGGGTCCGCTCGGTGAGGGCGCGAAACGCCTCGAGCATGGCCTCGGGTCCCGCCGCGCCGCCGTAGAGGTTCCCCTCGTCGGGTCGCGCGTCGCCAGCGCGAGCGCGCAGCGCGGCGGCGAAGTAGCCCGTGAGCCTGGCCGTGACGTCTCCGCTCCGATCGAGGGCGAGGCCGTCGAGCGCGCGCCTCGCAGCCGCGGCATCGCCCGAAGAGATCGCGGCGGCGGCATCGCGGAGTCCCGACGGCATCGCGGGGCCGGCGTCGCGCGCGAACACCCCGGAGCGCGTCCGCGGCTGCGAGTCGGTGGGGTGGGGCGTGGTGTCGTTGCGCTGCGTCATCGGCGATCGCTCCTCGGCGACGCCCCTTCGCAGCGCGCGTGCCCGCTTGAAAAACAGGGGTTTCGATGAACCCGTTGTGCGACGCTTCGCACCTCGCCCGGCGCGGTTGCGCGGCGGAGTGCGCTTCGTCAGGCGACGCGCCGCCCGTTGACGCGAGCGCGTGGTCGGGGGAGCGTCGGGCGGTGCGAGTCGTGGCAGCGGTGTTCTTCGGCGCGATGCTGTTCTTCCTCGCGGCGACGTCGTGCGGCGGGTTTCGGCGCTCGGGGTCGTCGACCTCGGTGCCCCCGGTGAGACCGCGCGCGGCGTCCTTCGGGACGACAGTCGCGAACGCGGCGTCGGTGCCGAGAGGCGAGGCCATCGAGGCGCCGATCGCGTGCGGCCATGCGGGACTCGCGGGCCCCTTCTGGCTCTCGACGCGCGGAGAGCTCCTGGTGCTACGCGTGACGATGCGCAGCACCGAGGGCGCCGAGACCTGCGCGCACGCGACGTGGGTCGACGCGAGCGGCGCGACGCTCGAAGAGGCCGACGGGCTGGGGTGCAGCTTGAACGGCGCCGCGGTGTTCACGACGCTTCAACGATATCTTCAGCCGAAGGAGGGCCCCGAGCGCGAGACCGCGGTGTACCTCTCGGTGGCCGCGACGAGCGCGGGCTGTCACGGCGCGGTGATCACGCTCCACCGCCCCTGACCGGCGGCCTTCGCACCGGCGGACGCGCGACGCCCGGTCGCGGCACCGCCCTCCCGCGCGCGACGGGCGGAGGAGGCGCGCTGGGGTCGGGCTCGCCGCACGCGCGCACGGCCACCGCGGCGCGTTCGACGCCGAGCGAGCGGCGCAGCGCGGGCACCGCGGCGCGGAGGTAGTCGCACGACTCGTAGACGGTGTTGACCCCCGCGTCCCAGAGGTCCGACGAGTGGAGCTCGACGGAGTCGTCATCGCGGACGACCACTTGAATCCCGGGGCCTTCGTAGGTGCCGGGGACGCCGACGGTCGGAGGCGTCGGATCCGCGGAGGCGTCGGCCTCGGCGACGGGCGCGGCCACGGGCACGGCGGCGTCGACCTCGGCGATGCTCTCGGCCACGGCCGCGGCGTGGGCCACCGGGACGTTCGAATCGCGCTGCGCGGGCGGGGTCACCATCGGTGGCTCGGCGCCACGCCCCGCTCGGGGCTGCGTGGGCGCGTCGCGCTTGCACGCGGCGAACAGGACGAGGGCTGCGATCGAGAACGTCCGCGTCATCACCATGAAATCACCTCTCGATGCGCGACGCGGTCATCCTCTGCTGGCGCCGCGCGAAACGGGCGGCGAGGATACGCCGCCCGAAAGACGAGAGTACAGCCTCGCCTCGCGCAGAGAGCGCCTCGGAGAGCCCCGTATTGCTGTAGCGAGTCTCCGAGCGACCCCGCGGCGCCGCCTCGCTCGCGCTACGATCGCGCCGCCGTGAACACGACAACGCACCCCTCTCCCATCGTGTGGCTGCTGCTCGTCGCGCTGATCGTGGGCTGCGACGCCCTGGCGCGATGGGCCGACGCGTACTCGGCGACCGTCTATGCGTGGCGCGCGCGCTGGCGCCTTCGACGCGTCCAGCAGTCCGACGCCGATGCTCCCTATCGCAGCGCGACGCACGGCGACTGGGAGGAGGTCTCTCCCGCGGGCATCCCTCGCGTGGTCTCGTGCGCGCTCCTGCCCGTGGTGGGTCTCACGCTGGCGTGGACGATCGCGGTGTTCCTCTCGTTCGGAGACCTGCTCGGCGTGATCGCGGGTCATCGGACCCTCGCCCGCACGCTCGCGGTGATCGTGTTCTGCGTGGTCCGCGGCGGCCTCGGCTGGGCCATGCTCGGCGCGGGTTACGCGCGCAACGTGAGGCCGATGATGCTGTGCGGCCTCGCGGCGCTCACGCTCGACGCGGCGCTGTCGCAGTTCGCGATCCCGTGCTCCGACGTGCGCGCCGACGACGTTCGCATGGGCCACTGGGGCGCCGCGATCGACGCCCTCGCGCTGATCGCGTTCGCGTCGAAGGCGCTGCGCCCCCGCGGCACGACCGAGGACGACCCGAGCTCGCGCCCGCGCATGAACTGACGCGCCCGACCTAACGGCGGGAAGGTCTCCTCCCCGTGGCGGGTTGCGCCCCTTCGATGACCGCGACGGACGCCCCATTGCTCTCGATCGCGCAGGCCGTGGCTCGCACCTCGGGCGCGGCGGCGATGCGTCGCGCGTGGCCCCTCGCGCTCGGTCTCGGCGTGGTGGGCGCGGTGCTCTTCGGCCCCAACGGACTCTCGGCGAGAGACCTCACGCTCCCCGCCACACACAGCCCGCTCCTTCGCGCGGTCTTGTGGTCGGCGTGGATGCTCGCGTCGTTGCCCTTCGCCCGCGCGCTCCTCGGCGACCGATCGCTGCGCCTCGTGCTCTCGCAGCCCGTGTCTCGCACACGCCTCGCGGCGGTGCTCTCGGCCTGGCTCCTCCTCGGGCACTCGCCGTGGATCGCGTTTCGAGCGCGTGGCGAGGGCGTCCGCGACGCGCTCGCGTCGGCCCTCGTCGGCGTCGTGGGGAGCTGGACGCTCGCCGCCCCGCCCCGTCGTCGCGCGCTGCGTCTCGCGTCGACGTTGCTCGCGATCGCGCTCATCGCGACGCCGGAGCCGTGGGCGCTCGCGACGGTCGCGACGCTCGTCGGAGCCGCGTTGATCCCCGCGGCGATGTCGTCGCTCGGCGCTCCGCCCGCGCGCTCGCGCTCGGCGAAATCGCTTCCAAATAAGCCATTTTCGGCGCTCGTCGCGGTGCACGCGAGGCTCCTCGCGCGAGCGTCAACATGGACTCTCTCGCGGCAGGTGGCGCTCGTCTGCGCGGGCGCTGCGCTCATCGTCCCGACGCTCCGCAACAACGCGCACGAGCCCACGGAGGCTCGCATCCGACTCGCGCTCGCATGCGTCACGCTCCCGCTCGCGACCTTTGGCGCGGCGCTCTCCGATGCGTTCGATCGCAGCGACCGGGGGCTCCGCGCGAGGATCACGGCGGAGGCCGTCGCGCCCTCGACGCGAGCGGGCGTCGCGTTGGCGGTGACGGCGCTCCCGACGGCGGCGATCGCAGGGTTGTTGGTGGCTCTCGCGACGGCGTACGGGGGCGTGCGCGATGCGCTCGTCCTCGGCGCGTCGGCGTCGCTGTGGGGCGCGGGTCTCGCGGCGTCATCGCGCGTCGCGTCGAGGCGCGTCGAGGGCGCCGACGTGCTGAAGGGAGCCGGTCGTACGGCGCTCGTGGTCGCGGGCGCCTTCGGTCTGCTTCTGGGCGCGGGAACGTTGTCGCTCGTCGCGCCGATCGTGGCGTTGGTGATCGCCGCACGCGAAGAGCTCAAGGAGGCGGCGCGATGCTCTTGAAGGTCACGGGGCTCGGTCTCTCGCTCGGCGGTCGACGCGTCCTCGACGGGATCGATCTCGCGCTCGACGGCGGCGTGGTGGCCCTCCGCGGAGACAACGGGAGCGGCAAGACCACGCTCCTCAACACGCTGGCAGGCCTTGTTTCATGGGACGACGGCGAGATCGAGCTCGCGGGACACTCGCTCGCGCGCCAGCGCGTCGCGGCCCTGCGCTCGATCGGTTGGGTGCCCGAGCGGAGCGACGCCCCCGACGCGCTCACGGGCCGCGAGGTGGTCGAACTGATCGCTGCGCTGCGCGGCGCAGCGAGGCCCGACGATGCCGAGATCGACCGCTTCGGCCTCCGCGACGTGTACGACGTACGACGCGACGCGGTCTCGCTCGGACAGCGTCGACGCGCGGATCTCCTCGCGGCCTTCGTGGGATCACCCCCGGTGTTGCTCCTCGACGAGCCGACCAACGGGCTCGACGCCGAGACGACGCGCTGGCTCGGGGAGCGCCTTCGCGCGCACGCAGACCGCGGCGGCCTCGCGCTGGTCGCCACGCACGACGCGGCCTTCGTCGACGCCTGCGCCGATCGCACGTTGCGGATGCGTTCCGGTCGCGTCTCGTAGCTCCCCGCGCGCGACGGGCGATATCATCGCGCTATGAGCGCCACCTGCCCCACCAGTGGACCGCGTCAGGACTCGGCCCCCCGCGTCGGTCGCATCGAGCGCTGCCGCACGCGCGGCGCGACGATTCGAAACTGATGCGATCCGTCGACGACGAGCGAGCACCGTGGCGTTGGCCGCTCGCGCGGAGACTTCATCCGGTGCCGGAGTCGCCTTCGCAGGGCGCGTTCGGAGCGATTCGCCGTCACGACGTGCACACGGGCGTCGACCTCTACGCCGAACCTGGCGACGCGGTCTTCGCCGTCGAAGACGGGGTCGTCGTGGCGATCGAAGAATTCACCGGCGCGCGCGCGGGCTCTCCGTGGTGGCACGACACGCTCGCGGTGCTGGTCGAAGGCGCGAGCGGCGTAGTGCTCTACGGCGAGCTCGCCCCCTCGGTGATCGTTGGCGCTCGGGTGGAACGCGGCGATCTCGTGGGCCGCGTGCTCACGGTGCTCAAACGCGACAAGGGCCTCCCGATGACGATGCTGCACCTCGAGCTCTACGAGCCGGGGACGCGCGCCTCGGTCTGGTGGCGCCACGACGAGCCGAAGCCCGCGGAACTCCGAGATCCTTCGGACGCGCTCCGCGCGGCGCTCGACGCGGACAAGGAGCTTCGCGCGCCCGAGCGGGTACGGTAGAACCGTTCGGGTGACGACACCCCGCACACGCTTCGCGACCGCCCTCTGCGCGCTGCTCTCGGCATGCGGCGACGAGGCGACGACTCCGCCTGCGACGCCGACGGTGACCCCACCGACCGAGCAGCCGTCGAGGGTGAGCGTGCGCTTCGAGCTCTCGGGCGGAACGGGCTTCGCGGTGACGCGCGGTCGATCGTGCAGGACCTTCGAAATCGAACGAGTGACCGATGGAGGCTATGAGCGGGTCCCGCTCGACCTGGGCGTGAACTGCGTGTGCGAGTGCTCTCCGCCTGGCGCTCCGTCGTCGATCGAGCTCGCGCCCGTGAGCGTCGCGACGCGGGTGATGCCGTGGGATGGGCGGCAGATGGTGTCGGTGACGCGCACGATTGACTGCTCGACGCGGTCGTTCACGGTTCGCGGACGGGCGACCGAGATCGTGGGCGCGCTTCAGCCCCTCCCCGCGGGGCGGTATCGGGTGAGCGTGGCCGTGGTCGACGCGGCGCCGAGCGGATGCCAGAAGCTCATGGAGGGCTACTGGTGTCCTCCCTCGAACGCGACGGCGACGATCCCTGCCGGGTCGTATGCGCTGTGTCCCGGCAGGCGGGTGTCGACTGAGTTCGACCAGCCGAGCGAAGGAGCGATCACGGTCCCCGTCGCGATTCGCTGAGCGGAGAGCGCTCGTCGTTAGCACTACTGTCCCAGAGCAAGCGGCGTAGGTGCCAGGCACGCAAACAATCGCCTCGAAGAACCGGCGGCGGTCACGACGCCGCGCGCGATCTCAGCGCGCCGCCCGGGCTTCCGCACGGCCGCCGGTTTGTTGTGAGCCACGATCAACGTAAAGGACCGGCGGCGGTAACGACGCCGGGGAGCGATCTCAGCGCGACACCCCGGCGTCCTGACGGCCGCCGGTTCCTGCTCGACCCATCGCCAATCTGGGACAGTCGTGCCAGGCGCTACGCCTTCGCGGCGAGTGAAGCGCTCCACGCGATGAGGTCTTCGAGCAGCGCGACGAGCTCGGCGACGGGACGCGGCGCGTGGCCGTGCACCATCGCGTTGCGTCCCTCGATGGAGCGACGCAGCGGGGAGCTCGCGTCGTGCGCCGCAGCGATGATCCCGTCGAGGACGGCGCTCCGCGTGGGGACGTCGCGCGCGAGCAGCGGGATGACGTACGCGAGCTGACCGGCCATCGCGCGAGAGATGGTCCACGACTCGTTCTCGGTGAGCCGACGGAACTCCGCGTCGGGCGAGCGGCCGATCTCCGCGCACAGGAGCGTGAAGGTCACGCGAAGGAGCGCGTCGAGGCACTTGCCGATCTGCGCCCATCCCCCGACGGACTCGGTGCCCGGAACGGCCACCCCGCGGACCCGACCGAGCTCCTTGGTGGCCCTTGATTTCAGCGCTTCGAGCGCGAGCGGGAGGTCGAGAGGCGGAGTGCTTTCCATCGGCGTTGCCTCGACGCGCGGAGGTCGTGGTTGACGCCGCGCGACGGACGCTTCTATCACAGAGGCCGCGATGACACGGGCGGCGGGGACACTCGAGGCGGGCCAGACCTTCGCAGATCGCTTTCGCGTCGAGCGACCGCTCGCCGAAGGCGGAATGGGGCAGCTCTACGTCGTGACCAACATCGCCACGGGACACCGCTGCGCGTTGAAGCTCCTCGGCGCCGAAGGGTGCTTCGACGAAGAGATCCGCAGCCGCTTCCTCGCTGAAGCCCGCAACACGCCCTCCGACGCGAGCGACCACATCGTGAAGGTCCACGACGCGGGCGTCGCCGACGGACGCCCCTGGATCGCGATGGAGCTCCTCGACGGCGCCACGCTCCAAGAGCGCGTCACGCGCCACGGCGCGCTCTCGTGGACGGAGGCGAGAGACCTCTTCGCGCAGCTCTGCCACGGCCTCGCGGCGGCGCACGGACGCGGCGTCGTGCACCGTGATTTGAAGCCCGAGAACGTGTTCCTCCAGGTCGCGAAGAGCGCGCACGGCGGGGAGTTCGTGAAGGTGCTCGACTTCGGCGTCGCGAAGGCGCTCGACCCGAGGCTCGGTCGCGGCACGGCCTCCATCGCGATCGGGACGCAGGGCTGGTGGGCGCCCGAGCAGGTGTTCGGCGGCACGATCTCCGCGGCGACGGACGTGTGGGCGCTCGGTCTCCTCGCGTACTGGAGCCTGACGGAGCGGCAGTTCTTCGACGCGGGGATGCCGCAGTCGACGATGTTGAAGTCCGCCACGTCGCGCGCCGCGGAGCAGGGCGTCGCCTCGCGAATTCCACCGGGTTTTGACGCGTGGTTCGAGCACTGTGTGGCGTGGGAGCCGACGCAGCGCTTCCGCGACGCAAGCGCCGCGTGGAGGGCCCTCGACGCGGTGCTCAAGCGCGCGACGGAGGGCGTCGCGCCGACGATGATGGGCGCGCCGGTGATGGCGACGCCGCCGTACGCTCCGCCGCCGAGCTTGCGACCGATGGAGGTGAATCAGCGCACGGAGCGAGCGCCGCCTCCTCGCGCAAAGGGCCTACCACCGGGCTCGCTCGTTGCGATCGGAGCGCTCGCCTTCACGACCACCCTGGGAGGCGGCTGGTGGCTCGCTCAAGAGCTCTCGAGCGACGTGGTCACACCGCCGTCGAGCACGGCAGACACGACGCCTCCCGCGCCCGCACGACCCGCGACTGCTTCTACGGAGAGATCTCCCGTACGGCGGCCGCTGACGGAGCGACCAGACCTGGGAGTCTTCCTGCTGCACTGGAGTCAGGCGCTCGACGCGCTCTCGTTCGGTGAAGATGTGAGCGTCGACCCGTTCTATGCGCCGACGACCCGGTTCCGCGGATCGGCGAACCCGGCGACGCCTGCCGAGATCGCGCTGTACTGGCGACGCTTCTTCCGCGTCGAGCACGCGACCCTCGTCTTCGACTGGACGCGGGCGACCTGGGAGTCCGAGCCGCTCGGGTCCGAGCCCGACGGACATGAGCGATGTATCGCCCTCCCCAGCGAAGACCGCGACGTGACGCTCGTTCGCATCCACGCGACCGAAGACGGGCCGCACGCCAACATGGTCACGCGCGACGGATCGCGATGCAGACACATCGAGGGGAACTATCTCCTCCGTCTCCGTCGCGTGCAGGGCGCATGGCGGATCTGCCACGACACGATCTCGCGCCCCGAAGCCATCTGCCCTTCGTGTCCCGCTGTCACCGGGTGCCCGCAGCGATGACCTCACCAACGCCCCCACCGCCCCTTCGCGACGGGGCGCGCTGAGGCGACGCGCGCGTTCGGCGCAACGCCCTTGACCAGCGATCGCTGCGCGTGATTTCTCCCGAATCACACCTCGATGACCCACTCCTCGAAGCCCTTCGCCCCGCGCATGACGCTCGACGCGCGCGCGGTACGACCGATCCCGAGCCCTTCGCCGTTCAAGTTCCCGCCCTTCGTCGACGCCCTCGACGTGCGCGAGGTCCACGACTTCAACGTTCACGTCAGCACGCGCTACCTCAAGCAGTTCGTGGTGCAGCCCGCGCAGGCGCTGGCCTTCTCGCGGAGGCACCCCCACCCGCGCTACGTCGACGACCGCGAGCTCGTTCGGATGTGCTTTGAAACAGCCCTCCAACGCATGCTCTGCCCCACGCTCGACCCCGTCGACGTGGCCGCCTTCGGCCCGCTCCTCGACGCCCCGGGCACGTACTACAAGTTCGACACGAGCGCTCTCTCGGTCACGCGCGCGATGCCGGGCTTCTACATCGCCCCCACGGTGACCCTCCTGCGCGAGGCCCCCGACGGGACGCGCGAGGTCGTCGCGACGCGCATCGGCTCGATGACCCTCACGCCCGCCGACGGACACGCGTGGCGACGCGCGCGCTACTTCGTCGCCTACGGGCTCTCGATGCAGATGGTGTCGGTTCCCCACGTGCCGATGCACTTCGGCCATGAGATCGCGTGGCCGTTGATGAAGCGCGAGCTCGACGGGGCGCACCCGTGGCGACAGCTCCTCGCGCCGCACTTTCGCTTCACGATCCCGCTGTCGTTCGGGGCGCTCTACTCCGACGCGTCGGTGACGCGGCAGCACCCGCTCCGCCTGTACTCGCCCTTCTCGATGGACGAGGAGTCGGTCAAGCGGCTCTTCGAAGTGGGCTGCACCGGGCTCGAAGGGAACAGCGCGTTTCCGAAGTACGCGTTCCCGCTCACGGGGCCGAAGTTCGTCGGAGACTACGGGACCTTTCATCGCGGCTATCACCGCGTGTTCCGCGAGTTCGCGCAGCGCTTCATCGAGCGCGCGCCGCCCGATGAGGCCGTGCGTCGGTGGTTCACCGAGACCGCGCGGCTCGTCCCGGGTTTTCCCGACGGACACGCCCCCGACGCCACCCTCGCCGACGCGCTCGGAACGCTCCTCTGGAACGTCTCCGTCGGTCACGCCGCGGACCACCACGACTACGGCGTGCAGCCCATCGAGATGCTCCCTCAACGGCTCCGCGTTCCGCCGCCCACGACGCGCGACGCCGAACCCGTCGCCGACGACGCGTGGGCGACGCCCTTCGACATGGCCCGCCTCTACCTCTGCTGGAAGCTCTTCTACGAGGCCAACCCCTCGACCACCCTGATGACCACGCGCTACGGCTTCGACCGCGGCGACCTCCAGGTGCTCGCGGCGCGCTTCTTCGACGGCCTCCGCGAGTGGGAGCGCACCATGCCCGTGCGCCGCTACGTGCCCCTCGACACGGTCACTCCGAGCATCCAGTACTGAGGCGGTCGACGGTGAGCTCCTCTCCCCTCGCCTCTCTCGGCAGCAGCGTCGCGTTCCTCCGCGACCCCGTGATGGCGCTCCCCGACGCCGCGAAGCGACACGGCGACGTCTTCACCATGCGCGCCTTCGGGCGATCGTTCGTCGTCGTCGCAGGCCCCGCGGCGGTGCAGTTCCTCCAGAGCCCCGACGCGGCGAAGCTCGAAAGACGCTCGTTCTACAGCGCATTCGCGAGCGCCCTCGGCGTCGACGAGTTCATCCTCGGCGCCGAGGGAGAGACCCACGCGAAGCTCCGCGCCGCCTCGCGCATGGTGTACTCGCGAGAGGTCCTCGCGCCGCATCTGCCCCGCGTCGCGAGCGCCGTCATCGCGCGGGCCAACGCGTGCCCCGACCGCTTCGCGCTGGCCTCCGAGGTCACGCGCTGGTGCCTCGCGGGCTACGGACCCGCCCTCGGCCGCGTCGACCTCGGCCCGTGGGAGCGCGACGCGCAGACCTTCTCTCGCGTGGCCCTCGCGCTCGGCGTGACGCTGCTCCCTGCGTCGTTCGCGTACCTCCCGCCGTACGAGCGCGCGCGCAATCGACTGCGCGCCCTCGCCGCAGGACTCGTCGCCGAAGAGCGCAGCGCGCCGGGCGCAGAGCCCACCATCGCGCAGGCCCTCTGCCGCGCGCTCTCGGATGACGCGCTCGCCACGGGGTACACGCTCTTCAGCGTGCTCGCGGTATCGCAGTACGTCTCTCGCACCGTCGCGTGGATGCTCGCGCACGTCGCCGCCGACGCCTCGCTCGGCGCCGCGCTGGCCGACGAGCTGTGGTCGCACTTCAGGCCCGACTCCGTCGACGCGCCGATGCTGCGCCGCCTCGAACGACTCCGCGCGCTCTACCGCGAGTGCCTTCGGAGGTATCCCGTTCAGGCGGCGCTCCCCTACGTGACGCGCGAGACCTTCGAACTCCGCGGACACCGCATCGAAGCGGGGACCCTCGTGCTCTTCGCGGGCGCGACAGGACACTTCGACGAGGCCGTTCACGCGTGCCCGCACCGCATGGACCCCGAGCGCTTTCTCCGCGCGACGAGCGCGGGCCCCGCGGGCTTCGTCCCCTTCGGGTACGGAGATCGCGCGTGCACGGCGGCGGGACAGACCGAGCTCCTCTCGCTCACGGTGGCGGCGTCGGTGCTGTCGGTGCTCGACCTGCGCGCGTCGTCGGTCCCGTCGGCGGTGCTCGATCCGTTGCCGGGGCCCAATCCGTTGCACAGGGTCACGGTGGCCGCGCGTCGCGCGATCGTCGCGAAGATCGACCCCGTGCGGTGGGCCGCGGGCCTCGTCGGCTCGGTGAGCGAACCCGAAGGAGACGCCGTTCGTCGGCTCCTCGAAGGCGCGAAGCTCACGCGCGTCGCAGCGGGCGAGGTCGTGGTGCGGCAGGGCGATCAGGCCGACGCGTTCTACGTGATTCAAGCGGGCAGAGCGCGCGTCGAGAAGGGCGACGTGAAGCTCGCCACGCTCGGCCCCGGAGACTTCTTCGGAGAGCTCGGGCTCCTCTTCGGCGGCCTTCGCATGGCGACGGTGACGGCCGACACGGCGATGGAGCTGCTCGTCATCGACGGCGAGAGCTTCCGCACGCTCGTGGCCGAGGGAGACCTCATCACGGCGGAGATCGCGCGCCTCTCGCGGCGGCGCTACATGCAGACCTGTCTGCGTCACGCGCTGCCCAAGGTGAACCCCTCGCGCATCACGTCGCACCTCACCGACGTGACCGTGGTGACCCTCGCGCCCGGCGCTTCGGCGGTGCGTCAGGGGGAGCCCGCCGACGCGTGGTACGTCGTGGGTCGCGGACAGCTCGAGGTGGTGCAGCACGTCGGCGCGAGCGAGGTGGTGCTCAACACGCTCGGCGCGGGCGACACCTTCGGCGAGATCGGGCTGCTCCAGGGAACACCGCGCACGGCGACGGTGCGCGCGACGGGAGGCGGCGCCGAGGTGCTGCGCGTCTCGGCCGAAGCGTTTCACGCGATGATGCGGGCCTCGCCCGAGAGCCACGGAGACGTCGTCGCGTCGATGCTCGCGCGCATCGAGACCAGCGCCTCCGTCGTGATGGGCGAGACGCCCTCGATCGTCCCTCCAGCCCGCCTCGACTGACCGATCGGTCAACTCTCGAAGCGCGTCGGATGGTCAGCCCTGTGATCGCGTCGAGGGTGCTGTGACCAGCGCCCCGCGCAGCGGCGTCGCCCCGACGGGACGGGCCAATTCCCAGGCATTTCGAGCCTTCTTGTCCCAGCCGATCCGGCGTTCCTTGCGCGAGGAGGAGGCGACGTGCGGGGCCGCGCTGACCGTCGAAGAGGGCGCCAGCATACCGTTCGGTCAGCTCCGAGGCGTGGCGCGGGCGATGCAGACCCGAGGGGTCATCCCACCCATGCTGTCACGGCGCCTCGGGACACTCGCCCTGCTCCTCGCGGCGGCCCTCACCGGCTGCGCGGCGGACCCATCTCTCGACGGAGAGGACCCCACCCCGATGGGGGCGCCCCCGGCCACGGAAGACGTTCCGCGGCCGCGCGTCGACGCCTCGACGGACCGCAGCCCGCTGATCGCCCCGCCCACGCGAGAGGTCTGCAACAACGCGCTCGACGACGACCGCGACGGGCTCGTCGACGAGGGGTGTCCGTGCATCCCCAACACGACGCAGCGGTGCTACGCGGGCGATCCGTCACTCGCGGGCGTCGGCCAGTGCGCGCTCGGCGCGATGCGCTGCAACGGCACCGGCGAGTTCGGCACCTGGGGCCCATGCGAGCGCTCGGGGAGGCCCTCGGGCGACGCGTGCGACGGCGTCGACAACGACTGCAACGGCACCGTCGACGACCAGTGCCTCTGCACGCTCGGCGCGCGACAGGGCTGCTACACCGGGCCCTCGACCACGCGCGGCGTCGGGGCGTGCCGCGACGGGACGAGCGTGTGCTCCCCGTGGGCCGTGGGCTACGGGTCGATCTGGTCGGCGTGCGCGGGCGAGGTGCGTCCCTCGCGCGACGTGTGCGACGGCGTCGACAACGACTGCAACGGCACCGTCGACGACGGCTGCGCGTGCTCGCCGGGCGCCTCGCGCGGTTGCTACGGCGGCCCCGCTGGCACCTCCGGCGTCGGCGCCTGCCGCCCGGGACGACAGACCTGCGTGACGTCGGGCGCCGCGCCCGCGTGGAGCGTGTGCGGGGGTCAGGCGCTCCCCTCGCCCGAGGTCTGCGGCGACGGGATCGACAACGACTGCAACGGAATGGTCGACGACCGCTGCGAGTGCCGACCGGGCACCTCGCGGGCCTGCTACGACGGCCCCGCGGGGACGCAGCGCGTCGGCGCGTGCCGCGACGGATCGCAGACCTGCGTCGCCAACGCGACGGGCGGCGCCTCGTGGGGACCGTGCGCGGGCAGCGTGCGTCCCTCATCGGAGCGCTGCGACGGCGTCGACGACGACTGCAACCGCACCGTCGACGACGGCTGCGCGTGCAGGCCCGGCGCGACGCAGAGCTGCTACACAGGCCCCGCGGCGACGCGCGGCGTGGGCGTGTGCCTCGCGGGGACGCAGACCTGCGCCGCGGGACCTCTCGGCGTCGGCGCGACGTGGCTCGCGTGCGAGGGCGAGCAGCTCCCGCGCGCCGAGGTGTGCAACCGCGCCGACGACGACTGCGACGGGATGATCGACGAGGGCCTCTCGTGCAGCGGCCCCTCGGTGACGTGCCCCGCGGCCGTGACCGCGCCCGCGGGAACGCCCGTTGCCCTCACCGCGACGAGCTCGACGCCGGCGACCTACCTCTGGGAGCTGGTCTCTCCTGCGGGCGCGCTCCACACGCTCACACCCGCGGCGGCGCTCTCGACGACCTTCTCGTCGGTGATCGTCGGGAGCTACACCCTGCGCTTCACGGCCACCGACGCGATGGGTCGCGCGGCCTCGTGCATGACCGCGGTGAACATGGTCGGCCACGGGCTGCGCGTCGAGATGACCTGGGACACCGACGGCAACGACGTCGACCTCCACGTCCACGACGGCGCGGCGACGGCGTGGTTCGACGCGACGCGCGACTGCTACTTCCGCAACCGCGCCCCCGCGTGGGACGGCGCTGGAACGGCCGACGACCCGCGCCTCGACACCGACGACACCGACGGACGCGGCCCCGAGAACATCCGCGTCGACGCGCCTCCGACCTCGCAGAGCTACTCCGTGGGGGCGCACTACTGGGCGGGCTCCGTCGCGAGCAACGTGACCGTGCGCATCTACTGCGGCGAGCGCCTCGCGGCTCCGGCCTTCGTGCGCTCGCTCCGCGGCGGCGACGGGTCGACCAACGACTTCTGGCGCGTAGCCCGCGTGCGCTTCACCTCGGCCTCGACCTGCACCGTGACCCCCGTCGACGACGTGATCGCCACGAGCGCCGCGCGCGCTGGCTCCCCCTGACCGATCGGTCAACGCCGACGGCACGCAAGAGCGGGTAGCCCCGCGCTTCGAATCGCGAGACCATCGCGCTCATGCGATCACTTCGTCCGTTCCGCGCGCTCGCAGCGACGCTCTCGATCGCCGCGTTTGTCGCGTGCAGCAGCAACACACCGCCCGCCACGGGGGGCGACGACGTGGGCCCCGACATCAGCGACGCCGCGACGGATGTCACGCGCGACACAGCGCCGGTCGACACGCCCGCGGACACTACCGCCGACGACGTCACGCAGCCCGATGTGCCCGCAGACATCACCGTCGATGTGCCCGCTGACATCACCGTCGATGTGCCCGCTGACATCACGCCCGATGTGCCCACGGACATCACCGTCGATGTGCCCGCAGACGTCGCCCTCGACACGCCCGCCGACGTCGCCCCCGACCTCGCGTGCGCGTCGGATCAGACGCGCTGCGGCAGCGTGTGTGTCGACACCACGACGGACCCGAGCAACTGCGGCGCGTGCGGACGGAACTGCTGCGCCGGCACGCTCTGCTCGGCGGGCGTGTGCGTGGTGAGCTGCGGCAGCGCTCGCACGCTCTGCGGCCCCGGACCGGCGGACGCGGGATGCGCCTCTCCCGGCGTGTGCGTCGACACCGCGAGCGACATCGCCAACTGCGGCGCGTGCGGGATGCGCTGCGCCACCGGCGAGGTGTGCAGCGCCGGACGCTGCGTCATGGCCTGCACCAGCGTGCAGACGCGCTGCGGCTCGTCGTGCGTCGACCTCACGACCGACGACAACAACTGCGGCGCGTGCGGAACCGTGTGCCCGAGCGCGCAGCGGTGCAGCGCCGGCGTGTGCATCGCGCGGTGCTCCGTGCCTCAGTTGTTCTGCGGGGGGTCGTGCGTCGACACGCGCTCGGACAACAACAACTGCGGCGCGTGCGGCGCGCCCTGCTGCGCGGGCAACGCGTGCAGCGCCGGACGCTGCGTCCCCGGATGCTCCCCGGGGCTCACCGCCTGCGGCCCCATGACGGGCCCCGAAGGATGCACCGGCGGGATCTGCGTCAACACGCAGAGCGACAACAGCCACTGCGGGAGCTGCACCACCGTGTGCGCGAGCGGTCAGGTCTGCGTCTCGGGGAGCTGCGCGGCCCCCTGCGCCACGGGCGAGACGCGCTGCGGAGGCGCGTGCGTGAACACGCAGTCGAGCGACACGAACTGCGGCGCGTGCGGAACCGTGTGCCCCACCAACCAGCACTGCGCGACGGGCGCGTGCAGGCTCCCTCGCTCGTGCGACGAGCTCCTCGCGATGGCGCCTGGAACGCCGAGCGGCGCGTACACCATCGACGCCGACCTCGACGGCTCGCTCGCGCCCATCCGCGTGTACTGCGACATGGTCACCGACGGCGGGGGATGGACCCTCATCGCGTCGTCGTCGGGCGGCACCAACATGCCGCGCTTCGACACGGCCGCGTCGACCTCGTGCGAGAGCGCTTCACCTGGCGCTCCGTGCTTCGTGGGCGCCGCGCAGCTCACGGCCCTCGGCCTCGTCGAGTACCGATGGAGCACCACCGCCGCCGCGGTCGACACGCGCGCGCCGCTCGAGAACTGGCGCGCGGGCGTCCCCGATGTGAGCGCGCTCTGCGCCAACGCGAGCGAGTACTTTCGCACCAACCAGGACTCCGCCGCGCAGGGCATGGCCTGGTCGGGCTGCCGCGTGAGCGAGGTCTTCTCCAGCGTCGACGCGTGCAACGCGATGTATCGCCCCGTGTGGAACCTCCAGCGCTGCGAGGGCGTTCCGATCGCGCCGGGTTCGCGCTCGTCGCCGGACTTCAACTGCTCGCCCTTCGGCCGCGTGCTCCAGAGCACCGCGGGCGGGTCGTGCAACGACTTCTACAACGTCCGCCACTGGCGCCGCGGGCGCGCCTGCGCGACGGGGAGCACCTACTGCAACGGCGCCTGCGTGAACACGCAGCGCGACGCCTCGAACTGCGGCGCTTGCGGACGTACGTGCGCGGGCGCCGAGTGCGTCGCGGGGACGTGTACGTCGGTGCGGAGCTGCAACGAGCTCCTGCGCGCGGCGCCCGGTACGCCGAGCGGGATCTACACCATCGACACCGACGGCACCGGGCCCAACACGCCCGTGCAGGTCTACTGCGACATGACCACCAACGGCGGCGGGTGGACCCTCGTCGCGGCCTCCGTGGGCGGCACCAACATGCCTCGCTTCACCGAGGCTCCGCGGCCCTGCAACTGGTCGACGCCCAACGCGCCCTGCGCGCTCGGTCAGTCGAACATCGCGATCATGCCGTACACCGAGTTCGCGTGGAGCACGTCACCGACGGCCGATGACACGCGCGTCCCGCTCACGTCGTTCACGTTCGGAGCCGCCGACGTGAACGCGACCTGCGCCAACGCGAACGAGTACTTCCGCTGCAACCAGGACATCGCCTCGCAGGGCATGGGCTGGACGGGCTGCACGCCCACCGAGGTCTACGCGAGCACCGACTCGTGCGGCACGATGTTCCGCCCCGTGTGGAACCTGCTCACCTGCGCGGGATTGCCCATCGCGCCGGGGCCGCGCACGTCGCCCGACTACAACTGCTCGCCCTTCGGTTCGAATCTCCCCTTCGGCGGGAGCTGCGCGGCCTTCTACGACATGCGCCACTGGCGCCGCTGACCGATCGGTCACTCCCTTCAATCGACCTCGCCGTTGACGGTGCGCCGCGGAGGCGAGCGCACCACCACGCCGAGCGCCCAGCGCTCCGACTCGCCCGTCGTGAGGTGATGGTTCCAGCGGATGACGCCGGGCTCATCGCCCTCGCGCCGCGGTGAAAACGCGCGCGTGTTGGGCGTGGTCTGCACCGTGAGCCCCTGCGAGCGCGACACGGGGAGGTGATCGAGCACCACCACGTCGACGGCGCGGTCGCGGTGGTTGCTGAGCCGATAGTCATAGCGGAGGCTGGTCTCGTTGCGTCCGTTGACGCGCGCCACGCGGCGCTCGGCGAGGGTGCGGTCGATGGTGACGCCCGAGTCGACGCCGAAGGGCAGCGAGAACTCCTCTTCGACGGGCACGCCCGCGAGCGCCGTGGTGCCCACGTAGTCGCCGCCGATGAAGAGCGCCACGTTGCCCGGCAGGAGCGGAAACTGCTGCGCGTTGCGCGCCCTCGCCACGAGGAACACCGCGTTCGAATCGCGCGGCGCGGTGACGTGCTCGAGCGTGGTGTCGAGGGTGGTCCGCGCGGCCAGCACCCGTCGCGCCGCGGCGCCCGAGCGCACCGTCACTCGCGTGGGAATCTCGAGCCGCGCCGAGAGGAGGTTCGCCTGCACGATCCCCTGCCGCTCGACGACGGGCTCGCGCACCGCGGGACGTGCACCGCCCGACGCGGCGAAGTCGCTCCGCTCCATCGGCTGCGGCGTGCGCATGGACCGCGGCGCGGCGACGGCGACGGCGACCTCGATCTCCTCGGCGGGTTCGAGCTCGATGGTGCGCTCCGCGAGGTGCGGGAGCGTGAGGCTGGTCGTGGGCATCACGGTCGAGACCGACATGCGCACGTCGACCCAGTCTTCGGGCGTGTTCTGTTGCACCGCCGCGAGCACGTCGAGGGCCACGTGGGCGCCGTCGGGCGTGAGGCGCGCGGCGTACGAGGGCTGCCACGACGCGGCCCCGGGGACGAGGTACTCCACCGAGAGGTCGAGCTCTCCGTCGCGCTCGGTGGTGAGGTCGACGGTGACGAACTTCGCGGGAACCGCCGCCGCCGCGCGGAGTTGATTGAGGCGCTGCGTGAGCGCTCCGAGAGACGTGTCGAGCTCGTCGCGCTGACGAATGGCTTCGGGCGAGGGCCGGGCCCCCATCGACTCGACGAGCGCCGCGCGACGACGCTGGAGCGCGGTGAGCTCTGCCGCCGCACTGGCGACCTCCGCTTCGTTGAGCTCGCCCATGGTGCCGTTGCGAATGGTGACCGCCTCGGCGACCGCGCCCGGACCGAATCCGCCGACGCGCACCGACTCATCGGAGAGCCCCACCGGAAGCCCAGCGAACACGAGCTGATGCTCTCCCCGAGGGACGTGCGAGCGGGCCGTGCGATGGATGCTCGCGGCGTTGGTGAAGACCGTCACCCGGTCGATGGCGGAGGTGATCCGCACGACGCCCGCGGAGGCTGCGGCGGGGGATGCGATGAGGGCAAACGCGAGCGAGAAGCGGGCGAAGCGGCGCGACATGAGCGATCTCCGTGAGGTGGTTGTGAGCGTCGAAGGAGGAGACGCCCGTGAGACCGCCGCGGGTCTCCGTCGTTTGCGAAATAGTGCTTCTTTCAAAGCCTCCCAAGGATGTGAGACGAGCCCGGGTTCGAGGCTCCTTGATCACCGCGCGGAGGGCGTCTGCGCTTCTGTTGTCGGTCCGTCGGCGCGCGGCGTAGAACGCCCGACGCGATGCTCACGCGCGCAGCGAAGGTGACGGTCCGCGACGATCGCTCGGTGCGCCTCGCGGTGGTCGCCGACACGCACAGCCAACCGCACGCCGAGGCCGCGCGGCTCCTCGAAGCGTTTCGTCCCGACGCGATCGTTCACGCGGGAGACATCGGCGACCTCGCGGTGCTCGATGGGCTCTCGAAGCTCGCGCCGCTCCACGCGGTGCGGGGCAACATCGACACGCGGACCGACGGTCTGCCCGACGCGCTCACGATCGACCTCGTCGAGGGCGAGCGGCTGTGGCTCCGAGCGCTCGTGGTTCACATCGGCGTGAACGGCCCGAGGCTCCGCTCCGAGGTCGCTCGCATGGCGCGCGCGGAGAGCGCGTCGCTCGTGATCTGCGGCCACTCGCACGTCCCCTTCGTGGGGCGCGACGGGGGACTCGCGGTGTTCAACCCGGGCTCCATCGGGCCGCGACGCTTCAAGCTCCCGATCGTGTTCGGGACGATCGTGGTGACGCCCGAGGGCGCGCGCTTCGCGCACGTCGACTGCGAGACGGGGGCGACGTGGAGACCGTCTCCGTCCGCACGCCCACCGCGCGGTTGAGCTCAGCGAGGCGCGGAAGGTCTCGCGTGGCGCGCGTTGCTCCGCGCCGCGAGCGCGAGGTCACGAACGAGCGAGACGGCGGCGTCGACGAGGGCCGCGCGGTCGCCTCCGACGCGGGTCGCGGCGCAGAAGGCCATCGCGACGTCGGCGCGATCGGCGAAGCGCGCGTCACCGGCCTGCCGCAGCGCGATCGTGGCCCAGGTGAGCGGCTGGTCACACCCGAGCGGGCCCGTCGTCGCGCCTGTCGCAGAGGGCTCCGTCGCGGCGAGGAAGGGGAGCGACGACACGACCTCGGCGGCGCGGCGCGCGCTCGCGCGATCGACCACGGGGGGCAGCGCCCGCAGTCGCGACGCATCGTTGGTGCGGTGCGCGCCGTCGAGGGCAAACGGAGCGACGACGCGCGCGACGCGATCGGCGGCGAGGAGGGTGAGCGCGCGGGTGTCTCCGCGACGGGTCGACGAGGTGTCGATTGCGTCGAGGCGAGCGCGCTCGGGGGGCGTCATCCACGACCAGAGCGCGATCCTGATGGCGGCGATGGTGACGTGCTCATCGCGCATGGTCGCGTAGCTCTGCGCGTGACACGCGCGAACGAGCGCGCCGTCACGCGGCTGCGCGATCGACGCGAAGGCGCCGACGCACAGCGCGAGGATCGTGGAGGGCGCGAGACGTCGAGCGGCCATGGAGGGGTGAACGCGGCGCCGGGGTTGATTGTTGGTTCGCGCGGTCGTGTCGATCGCGGGCGCGGCTACAGTCGGAGCCACGCCGATGAGCTCCTCGAAGACGCCGCCGATCCTCTTCTACAGCGTGACGGACGACTACGGTTTTCTCTCGAACTTCGCGCCCGCGCCGTTTCGTTTGAAGGGGCACACGTGGCCCACGACGGAGCACTATTTTCAGGCGCAGAAGTTCGCGGGAACGCCCTACGAGAAGCGGGTCCGCGACGCGAAGACGCCGATGATCGCGGCGCGGATCGGGCGCGATCGCAGCCTCCCCCTGCGCCGTGATTGGGAGTCGGTGAAGGTGTCGGTGATGCGCGACGCGGTGCTCGCGAAGTTCACGCAGCGCGACGACCTCCGTCAGCAGCTCCTCGACACGGGCGACGCGGCGCTGATCGAGCACACCGAGAACGACGACTACTGGGGCGACGGCGGCGACGGGAGCGGGCGCAACATGCTCGGGCGCATCCTCGTGGAGGTGCGCGAGACGCTGCGATCGCGTTGATCGGCGTTCAACCCGTGATGCGTCGCTCGCGCGCGAGGGGGAGGTCCCAGTCGTCGCCGAGCGTCGTGGGCGCGTGGAGCGCGTGGTGGTACGCGGCGGCCATCTGCCTCGCCGACTCGTCGAAGCTCATCGCCCCGAAGCCGCAGCCCATCGCGGGCAGACACAGCGTCTCGATCGGACGCTCCGCGCGAACGTTCCACTGATGGACCGCGAGGAGCGCCGCCCAGGTCGCGCGATAGACCGCGTCGGTCCCGACGATCGCGCCAGGAATTCGCATGGTGGGCGCGTGCACCACGTGGGGACACCACGCGTCTCCTGTCTCGACGACGAATGCCGTGCCCACGGGCTGCTCGCCGAGATACGCGCCGACGATGTGCCGTTGCACGCGCTGCATGAGCGCAGCACCGAAGCGCGCGACCGCCGCCGCGTCGATGCCCGCGGTCATGACTCCGTACGCGTTGCCCGCGGTGACGAAGGCGTCGTGCGGAGGGAGTTCCGCGAAGCGCGCCCTGTAAACGGTGACCCTCGGGAGCCCCTCGAAGCGAGCGCGTATCGTCTCGCACGCCTCGGGGTTGGGATGAACGAGCCACAGCGCGCGAACGACCGCCACGCGAGCGAGGCTATCACACGGCCTCCATCGCGCCGCTACGCGCGCAGCGTGACGTCGAAGCCCGTGTGTCGTCGGACGTTGAGCACGGCGCCGTCTTCGAAGAGCAGGTACTGACCGCGGATCCCGATGAGCCGTCCGCGCGCTTCAGACTGGCGCCCGAGATCGACGCTGCGCACCTTCGCCAGCGTCGCACGCATCGGGAAGCGCATGAGCACAACCGGGTCGTCCGCGAGCGCGTACCCGCGGAGCGCCTCGGGGATGAGCTCCACCGCGCGCGACCTCGCCGACAGCAGCGCGTCTCGATCGAAGCCCGTCGAGGTGAGCATGCGCTGCCACGCCGTGCGATCGGAGAAGGCCGCCTTGAGCGCGACCTCGATCTCACCCGCGATTTTCCGATACGGGACCTCCGCGATGCGGACGGCCGCGGCGGCGCCCTGATCGATCCATCGCGTGAGGGGGTTGTCGCCCGTGACGCCGACCTTCACGCCGCCCGAGTCTGCGAGGTAGACGACGTGGACGCGGTGATGATGAGCCTCCTCCCACGCCGGATCACGGCCGCGGCCGAGGTGCGCCTCGCAGAGCTCGGGCCGCACGATGCACGGAGCGTTCAGCGGAGACGACTCGAAGTCGCGCCGACAGAAGCCCTCGCCGAAGAGCTCGTCGACCCGCGCGCCGCAGACGCGGCAGATGCGAAGACCCGAGAAGGCCACGGTGAGCTCCGCGCCGAGGAGGCCGTTCATCGCGACGCGCGCGTCGCCGAGGTGGAGCTCGTACGAGATCGGATCGCCGTCTGCCACACGCATCTTCGCGAGGACGCCGCTAACTTCCATCGCGCGGACTCTACTCGCTGCGCGGGGAGAGAGGGGCGGGCGCGCTTCCACTGGAGGAGTTCTCGCTGCGCCCGGGCGCGGCGTCGAAGCGCTGAGGTGGGGAACATCTCTCCCACGATCCGTCGTTGCCGGGGCCGTGAGTCCGCCCGCGCACGACCCCCAACGGCGTAGGATCGAGCCGATGTCGCGTGCATCCCGATGGTTGTCGCTCGTCGCGGTCGGCGTGGTCTCTGGCCTGCTGTGGCGCGCCGAGGTCGAACACCACGGCTGGGCGGGGCTCGGGTGGACGGGCTACTTCCATCTCGCCGTACCCGCGAGCGTCGCGCTGTTTCTGGGATGGGTCGCGTGGTGGATCGACGCGCCCACGCGCGCGCATCGCATCCGTGCGGTCGTCGCGCTGGCGCTCTACGCGGCGGCCGCGGTGCCCGCCACGGAGTGGTCGCTGCGGATCGCGTTCGGGCGCTTCAGCTTCTTGTGGGGGTTCTGGTGGTTGGCGCTCTGGTGGTGGCTGCTCGCGCCGACGACCGCGGCCGGACTGCTCGTGGCCTGCCGCGCACCGCCAGGCTGGCGCCGCTGGCTCGCGAGTCAGGCGCTCTTCGCGCTCTCACCGTGGCTGGCGACGATCGCGATCAAGGCGTTCCCGCAGCACGGATACAGCGACCTCATCCACGCGGTGAAGAGCGGCGCGATCGTTCCGTTCCTCGTCGTAGCGCTGGGCGTCGGCGTGACCGTACGAAGGCGCGTAGACGCACAGCCCTCAGGTGCGACGGTGGCTTCGGTCGGCGAACGCGAGTGACGCCGCGCGGCGCTCACGTCACACGAAACACCCCCGCTTCCCCAAGCGGAGTTCTCGTAGTGCCCAGGGACGGAATCGAACCGCCGACACGGGGATTTTCAATCCCCTGCTCTACCAACTGAGCTACCTGGGCCCCGTCGAAACGGGAGCGCGGGTGTATCTCACCTCCCGCGCGCCTGTCAACGATCTCGTCGCTTCGTCAGAACCTCGCGCAGCGCGTCGCGCAGCACCGCGAACTTGAACGCATACCCCCACCCCTGCGCCGCCCGTGGAACCGCGCGCTGCCCCGTGAGTAACACTTGAGATAGCTCCCCGAAGGCCAGCTTCAGCGCCAGGCCCGGAACCGGCAGCCACGACGGACGCGACAGGGCCGCCCCGAGCTCCTTCGCGAAGTCTGAGAAGCGCGCGGGGTCGGGCGCCGTCACGTTCATCGCGCCGCGGACCTCTTCGCGGTCGAGCGCCATCAGCAGCATCCCCACCACGTCGTCGCGGTGAATCCACGGGAGGTACTGCTTGCCGTCTCCCACGGGGCCTCCGACGAACATCTTGAACGCAGGGAGCATCTGGTCGAGCGCGCCTCCGTCGTCGCCGAGCACCACCCCGATGCGCGGGCGAACCACCCGCACGCCGAGCTCCGTCGCGGCCTCGGCCTCTGACTCCCACGCGCGGCACACGCTCGCGAGAAAGTCGTCGCCCGCGGGGTCTGCCTCGACCACCGCGTCGTCTCCGCGCGGACCGTAGTAGCCCACCGCGCTCGCGTTCACGAGCACCCTTGGACGCGGCGTCGCCGACGCCATCGCGCCCACCACCGCGCGCGTCACCTCCACGCGGCTACGAAGGATCGCGTCCTTGCGCGCGTCGGTCCATCGGCCCGCGGCCACGGGCTCTCCCGCGAGGTTCACCACCGCGTCGAGGCGCGACATCACCGACGGTGAGAGCTCGTCGAGCGGGAGCACCTCGACGCGCTCACCGAAGGTCCCGCGGCGCTTCGAAGCGCTGCGCGTGAAGGCCACCACAGTGTCTCCGCGCGCGGTGAGCGCCTTGATGAGCGCGCGACCGATGAAGCCCGTGGCACCCGTGATTCCGACGCGCATGTGAGTGTGTGCTCCGTGCGTACGATGCGCGCCAGGGCCTCGCGGACTCTCGCGGCGCGCGCTTCAGGGCGTCGCGGCGGCGGTCTCTCGCAGCGCGCGCGCGTCGGAGGCGGCGATTCCCACCGCGGCGTCGTCGGCTGATGGAGGCGGCGCCGTGCCCGTGAGCGCGCGGTAGATCACACACGCCGCGAGCCACGTGCCCGCGACCGAGGGGTGGCTCCCGTCGGCGTCGTAGAGGTTGATCGACGCGTGGTCGCGGAGGGCTGCCATCCAGGCGTTTCCGACGTGCGCGACGGCGCCCGAGACCGCCATCGACACGCGCGTGTACGCGAGGTCGAGGCGGTCGTTGAAGAGCGCGGGCGTTCCACCCGACCACGACTCGGCGTAGAGCGCGTCGCCCGCCCTGCGAGGCCACGTCGCGTAGTACACGGGGCGCGCGCGGTACGTCGTCGCGAGCATCCCGAAGCGCGTCGCGTAGGTGCGAAAGTCGTTGTAGTTCAGCGCGGGCTCGACGCTCTGCCCCTGGAGAACCACCGCGTCCCAGCCGCCCTCCATGATGCGCGTCGGGGCCGTGTTGGTCTCCCAGTGGTTGCGCATCGTCGCGCCGCCCACGGTCACCGAATCGACCGTGATCGCAGGGCCCCGCGACGCGCGCGCGATCGAGGTCACCACCGCCGGAAGGTCGTTCACGTAGGTGTAGCTGTTGCCCACGAAGAGCACGCGAAGCCGCGACGGCGCCGTGTCGCCCGCGACGTCGACGGCGCTCGCGTCGGGCAGCGCTGCGTCGGGTGTAGACGCTTCGGTGACAGCGTCGCGCGCGTCATTCGAAGCGTCGAGGCGAGGCAGCGTCGGTGACGGCGCCGGGTCGCTGCACGAGAGCGAGAGGACCGCGGCGAGGATCGGGAGCGTCGGGCGCATCACCGCGACGCTATCACGCGCTCACCACGCGTAGACGTTGCGCGCGCCGTGGCGGGCCACGAGCGCGTCGACGTGCTGAATCAGCGCGTCGCGACGGCGCAGGAGCGAGCGGATCTGCGCGTCGGTGAGCGGGGGATGATCGCGGTCGGGGTCGAGCGCCATCTCGGCGCGCACGGTGGCCTCGGTGAGTCCGCGCGCGCGGTCGATCACCGAGCGGTTGAAGCGCTGCGCGCGACGGAGCCACTGAAGCGAGCGGTGCATGAGCGCGTCGACGAAGGGCTCTTCGAAGCCGCCGTTGTTGTCGCGGTAGATGAGGTGCCCTGCCGGGTCCATCGGGACGTTCGAACCGCTCCAGCGATCCCAGTTGCCCGTGAGGAAGTCGAACACGAGCAGCGTCGAGATCTCCTCGGCGCGCGTCGACTGATCCGGCGGGAGGGTGTCGCCCTGGCGCAGCCAGCGCGTCCAGCGCTCGATCTCGCGGTTGCGGTCGATCATCGAGTCGCGCATCACCGGCACCCAGTACACCGACGCGCCGCGCGCGTTGTCGGCGCGGTCGAAGATGATCGGGATGGTGGTCTCCCTCGCGAGCCGCAGCGACGCGCGATTCACCACGCGCGAGATGGCCGGCGGCACGCGGTTGATGCCGAGCAGGCGGTTGAGCCTGAAGGCCGCGATCTCGGCGCGGTAACGCTCGCAGTGGTCGGTGTAGCAAGCCTTCCAGCCTGCATCGACGTCGCCCGAGAGGTCGAGGTAGAAGTTCACGCTCGTGCTGCCGACGCCGCGCCGCCCGTCGATGTGCGCGTTGCGCAGCGCCTCGAGGATGCGGTCTTCGCTCACGCCGCCGAAGGTGCGCCCCGACGGACGCAGCGGCGCGTGGGGAGGCTGCGCCTGCGGTTGCGTCTGGGTCTGCGCGCGCAGGCGGCCCGCGTTGGCTTCGAGCACGTTCCTGCGCGGAGAGGGCTGAGCGTCGACCGCGGCGGTGACCGCGAAGAGCAGCGAGAGTCCCATCGAGGCAACGAGCGTCCGTCGCATGGCTCGCGCACTATCACAGCTCCCCCCGGGCGCGCGAATTCGTGGACGAGGGGCGCTGCCACAACTTCGCCACAACCGTTCCCCGGAAGCTCCACGGAGCGTTCCGCGAGGTCTCCACATCGGGGCGAGAGAGTCACCACACGGCCCCCTATCCCCGGCCCTTTCCCACGCGGAGCGGGGGCAAGGGAGGTGAAGGCACGCTCGAAAACGCCTTCCCTGAAGGCTGTTGAGTGCCTTGAACTCCCTTGGCCCACGCTCCGCGGGGGAAAAGGGTCGGGGATAGGGGGCCGTCTCTCACGACGCACCGCTTCGCCGCCGAAAGGAAGTTCCCCGCATGACCGCTCTCACCCCCTCACGCCCCGACACGGCGCTCCTCGAACGCCTCGGGATGGGCCTCCTCGGGGCCGCCGCGTTCGGCGCCGCCGCGGGCCTCGGACACGGCGCCGCCGCCACCCTCCGCGGCCTCTGGATGTCGCCCGCGCTCTTCGTCGGAGGCGCCCTCCTCGCGACGCCGCCGCTCTACCTCGCGAGCACCCACGCGGGCCTCCGAAGCTCCGCCGAAGAGCTCGTCGCCGAGGTGGCCTCGACGCTCGGTGACACGGGCGTCGCGCTCCTCGGGCTCGCGGCGCCCGCGGCGTACTTCTCCGTCACGCTGCGGACGCACAGCGCGTGGGCGCTCCTCGTCGCGATGGTCGCCGTGGTGGGCGTCTCCGCGGTGCGCGCGCTCTCTCGCCGCACGCTCTCGTGGGGCCTCGCCGCGATCCTCTGGACGCTCTTCGCCGTCGCCGTCGGCGTGCGCCTCGTCGTCGCCCTCGCCCACCAGCTCCCCGTCGCCTGAGGAACACCACGATGACCGCTGAAGCAACCGCCTCGCTCCCGTCCGTCTCCGCCGTGTTCGACGCGCCCGACGCGCCTCCGCCCGCCGTGGTCACGCCGTCGTCCATCGCGCTCCCGTCGCCGCCGCGCGCCTTCGCGGAGCCTCCGGCCGCGGTGCTCCCCGACGGTGCTGTCGCGCGTCTCGAGCTCCTGTTGCGCGAGCCCGATCGCTTCGTCGAAGCGCTCTCGCGCGCGGAGTCGTCGCCCGACGCGGGCGCCGTGATGACCTCGCTCACGCGCGTGCTCGTGGGCGCCGTGGCCTTCGGCGCGGGACTCTTCGGCGTCGTGGTCGGCGCGCACCGCGGAGGGCTCCAGGTGCTCTACTGCGCGGTGAAGGTCCCGCTGATCCTGCTGGTGACGCTGGTGGTGTGCGCGCCTCCCTTCGTGGCGCTCGCGCGTGTTGGAGCGCTCCCGCTCGGCGCGCGTCAGGTGATCGCGCTGGCGCTCGGGTCGTGCGCGCGCTTCGCGCTGGTGCTCGTGGGCCTCGCGCCCTTCGTGTGGCTCATGGAGGGCTGGTCGCTCGGCTATCACCGCGTGATCCTCTCGATCGTCGCGGTGTGCGCCTTCGCGGGAATCGCCGCGGGAAAGCTCCTCTTCACGGGCCTCTCGCGCTCGGGCGCCGCGGGCGTGCGCGTGGGCATGGCCTTCGTCGCCCTCTTCGGGCTCGTGGGCGCGCAGACGTCGTGGATCCTGCGTCCCTACGTGGTGCGCCCTCGCACCGAGCATCCTCCGTTCGTGCGCGCGCTCGAAGGCGACCTCTTCGATTCGCTCCGCCACACGGCGCGCTCGTCGGTGGTCTACTCCGGTGCGCGGGCGCGTGAGTGCGAGGGGTCGTCATGCGACTGATCGACCTCGCCGTGGCCTACCTCGTCGTGGGCGTCGGCTGCGTGTGGGCGCTGCGCTCGCGCCGCGGCGCCCAGGGAAGCTCTCCCGTCACCGACACGGTGCTCACCTTCGCGCTCTGGCCGCTCTACGTGCCGGTGCTCCTCGCGCCCGCGAAGGCCGAGCGCGTGACGCGAGACCCCGGTCACCGCGCCGCGTCGCCGCGCATCGAGCGAGAGCGCGCGATGCTCGCGGAGGCCCTCGACGTGGCCCGCACGAAGATGGCGCCCGACGCGCTCTCGACGCTGCTCCCCACGGACGCGCAGCTCGCGGCGCTCACCGATCACCTCGTTCACCTCGACGCGAAGGTGCAGGAGCTCGACGAGGTGCTCGCGAGCGAGGAGTTCGACCTCGCGCGCGCAGAGAGAAGGCTGCGTGAGGCCGATCGCGCGACGGTCGAAGCGGCCACCGCGGCCGTCGACGGCGTGCGCCGCCTCTCTGCGATGCGAGAGCGCGCGGCGAGAGAGCGCGACGAGCTCCTGGGTCTCTGCGCGCGGCTGCGCATGCAGATCACGGTGCTCCGCTTCGCCGAGGGAGCGCCCGGCGAGAACCTCTCGTCGCTCGTGGCCGAGATCCTCGGGCGCATCGAGGGCGTTGGAGCCGCGCTCGAACCCGCTGTACCGTCGCGCGCGTGAAGCACGTCCTCGTCGTCGACGACGATCCGCATTTGCGTGATGTGGTGGTCTACACGCTGCGTCGCGAGGGGCACACCGTGACGGCCGTGACCGACGGACGCGCCGCCCTCACGGCCCTCCTCGGCCCCGAGCATTTCGATCTGGTGGTGCTCGACATCCTGATGCCCGAAGTTGATGGGCTCGAGGTCTGCCGCAGGCTGAGAGCGTCGGAGCGCGCGAGCATTCCGGTGGTGTTCCTCTCGTCGCGCGACGAGGAGATCGACAAGGTGCTCGGGCTCGAGATGGGCGGCGACGACTACGTGACCAAGCCCTTCTCGCCGCGCGAGCTCGCGGCGCGCGTGAAGGCCGTGCTGCGCAGGGCCGACGCGGTGACGGCCACGACGTCGCAGCCTGCGCCCGACGCGCCGAAGCCGCTGCGCGTGGGTCCCGTGGTGCTCGACACGGGACGACACGAGGTGCGCTGCCACGACGCCGCGCTGAAGCTCACGGTGACGGAGTTCGGCCTGCTCGCCGCGCTGATGGAGCGTCCGGGTCTGGTGCTGAGCCGCACGCAGCTCATGGAGCGCGCGTACGCGTACGACAACCTCATCACGGAGCGCACGATCGACACGCACGTGAAGCGGGTGAGAAAGAAGTTCCGCGACGCGGGCCATGATCCGATCGAGACGG
>JBPOHC010000133.1:0-2749 GCA_052035985.1 Myxococcota bacterium
GCGCGGGCCATCCCGGTGACCTGCTGAATCGCCGCGAGGCCCGGCATCGGCACGCGGTACCACTGCCCCTCGGCGAGCGCGAGCGTCTGGTCCTTGTGCAGGAGGTCCAGCGAGAAGTGCGTCTCGAAGTCGCGACGCGCCATCGCGCCGCCCTTGAAGTTCCAGTAGGGCGACGAGAAGCCCGAGGCCTGCACCACCTCGAGCACCTTCTCGATCGGAATGCCCGCGCGCGCGCCGAGCGTGGCGCCCTCGGCGATGCCTTCGAGCATGAACGAGATGATGGTGTTTCCGATGAGCTTCATCACGGCCGCGGTGCCGAGCGGGCCGACGTAGATCACCTTCGACGCGAAGGCTTCGAGCACGGGCAGACACGCCGCGTGAAGCTCTGGCGGACCGCCCGTCATCACCACGAGGGTCCCGTCGCGCGCGCCCTGCTTCGACCCCGTCACGGGCGCTTCGAGAAAGTCGACGCCGTACTTCTTCGCGCCCTCGGCCATGGCGAGCGCGGTGGGTCGTCCGATGGTGCTCGTGTCGATCCAGCGGAGGCCTTTGCGCGCGCCCGAGAGCAGCCCGTCGTGGCCCGTGGCGACGGCGCCGACGACGTTCGGCGACGAGAGGCAGGTGATGATGACGTCCGAGCGCTCGGCGAGCTCACGCGGCGTCGCGGCGATGTGGGCGCCGTCGCGGGCGAAGGGCTCCGCCGTGCGGCGGGTGCGGTTCCACACCGAGAGGGGATAACCCTTGGAGAGAAAGTTCCTCGCGATGCCGGCGCCCATGATGCCGAGGCCCGCGACGCCGATCCGAGGACGATCCTGAGTGCTCATGGCGGCGCACTCTAACAGAATCGCTCGCCGCTTCCGCGGAGAGGTCGCGCGCGTCGACGGTCTCGCGCGGCGGCGTGCATCGCACCCGCGGGCGAAGGTCCCACCGTGGATTTCGCAGAACCCTCGGTAGATTTCACGAAACCCTCGGTAGCTCTCGCGGAACCCTCAGCAGATTTCGCGGAACCACATCGGTGGATGTCGTCGCGCCGCTCAGCGCTTCTTGCGGCGTCCCTTGCGAACCTTCGCGGACGCCGTGTGGTTGGCGTCGGGCGGCGTGGGGTCGCCGTCGGTCGCCGCCTTCTTCGTACGGACGCGGGCGTTGGGCGCGATGACCCTCCGCGTCGCGGCTCTCGGCTTGAGCACGAGGCGCGTCTTGCCCGCGGCCCTCGCCCCGTCCACCGCGCGGAAGACCGCGATCATGAGCAGCAGCACGGCGCCCTCGATGCGGTTGAGCGCGGGCGTGTCGTGGTCGCCGATCCTCGCGCCCACGTTGAGGGTCTTCGCCGCTTCGAGGTCGGTCACGGCCTTCGCGCAGGCGACCGCCGTCTCGGCCGTCACGCCCTCGATGGCGAGCGAGTGCTTGATGGTCGCGTCGTCGCCGCCGAGCCACGCCTCGATCGCGTCAACGAGGCGACGTAGCCGCGCGCCGTCGGGGTCGAGCTCGTCGTGGCGCGTCGAGTCGAGGTGCTTCTTGATGTGGGCCTTCCACGCCTCGTTGCGTCCGGCGGCGACCTCGGCCTTCGCCTTGGTGGTGTGGTAGGCGAGGTTCACCGCGACGCGCGCGGCCTCGATCTTCACCGCGCCGTCGCTCGTGGTCCCGTGGTTGCTCTCTTCGACGGCCACGGCGAGGCGCCGCGTGTGCTCGATGAGGAGCGCCATGATGATCGGCGAGACGCCGAGGTCGCCGAGGGGCTTCGCGCCCGGCGCGGGGTGCAGCGTGCGAAGGAGCGCGCGCGCGTCACCGAGCGTTCCGGGGGCCTTCGTGAACCGCGCGAGGGCCTCACGCGCGTCGAGGGGATACCTCGCATCAAAGGTCGCGTGGTCGAGGGCCGTGGGCGCCGGGTGCGCGTCGCGCCACGCCGCGAGCTCTTCGAGCGCGATGCGCGTGGTGCTGCTGAGGGGTCTCGCCGGAGGCGGCGCGATGCTCGCAAGTGCGGGTGATTTGGGAGTGGCCATGATGCGCAGAAGGTATCGAAGCGCGTCGCCGCGGTGAAGGTGAAATCGTCGTCGCCGCGATAGAGTCGCGCCGTGATGCGCCTCGCGCGGTGCCTCGTCATGCTCTCGCTCGCAGCGCTGCTCCTGGCGGGCTGCCCGGGGACGTCGACGTCCTCCGACGCGTCGCTCGACCGCGCCGACGCGCCCGATGCGACGGTCGCCTTCGACGCGCTCGACGTGACGGACGCGCTCGACGCAGACGCGACACTCGACGCGGACGCTGCGCGCGACGCGGCCGACGTGCTCGACGCCTCGGACGCGCCTGCCATCGCGCAGGATGCCAACGTCTCCGACGACGTACCCGACGACGTTCCTCGCTGTATGCCTGGGATGACGCAGCCGTGCACCTGCTACGAGTCGGTGCCCGGCGTGCAGCGCTGCCAGCGCGCGGGCCGCTGGGGATACTGCATCTGTCAGCTTCCCGGTGACGCTGACGGGGGCGTCGTCTCCGAGCCGCTGCCGCCGCGACTGATCGCGCCGCTCGCAGGCTCTCGCGTGATGTCGCAGCGCCCGACGCTTCGGTGGACGCTGCCCGCGGGACTTGCGCGCGCTCGCGTCGAGGTGTGCGGCGATCGCGCCTGCACCCGCAGCGTGGCGCAGCAGGAGGTCACGGGCTCGTCGTGGCGCTCGCCCGCCGCGCTGTCACCGGGCGTGCTCTTCTGGCGCGTGCGCGCGTTGGAGTCCGACGGCTCCGTGGCGTGGACCAGCGC
>JBPOHC010000005.1:0-7894 GCA_052035985.1 Myxococcota bacterium
TCGCTCGAATACCTGCCCCCCGATCAGGTGCCCGACATCCCGGGCCCGAAGCTCTCGATCGTCGACGTGAAGTGCCGCGAGGTGGGAGGCGCGACCTTCGTCGTCGCGATACGGGTGCTCCCCGTCACGGGCTCGCTCAACCGCGTGCTCTTCAACGCGTGCAAGGCCTACGTAGGCACGCTCAAGCGGGGCGAGACCTACGACGCGCTCACCCCCGTGATCGCCGTCACCGTGTGCGACTTCGAGCTCTGGTCCGACGCCGCGCAAGACGCCGCGGGACAGCCCCGCGTGCCGATGCTGAGCCACTGGGGCATGACCGAGCGACTCAGCGGCTCCACGGGGATTCCGCAGGTCGAGTACGTGTTCTGCGAGCTCCCCAAGCTCCGTGATCGAAAGCCCACGACGACCGAGGAGCGCTGGGCGGCGCTCTTCTCCGCGGCTCCGCTGCTCACGCCCGAGACCGCCGCGAAGGAGCCCTTCACCCCCGAGCAGCGGGCCGCGTTGGAGCTCGCCAACGAGGCGTCGTTCACCGACAACGAGCTCGAAGCGTACCGAAAGTCACGCGCCGAGGTCTGGCAGATGGTCCAGTATGGCCGCGACTCCGAGGCGCGAGGGGAGGCGCGTGGAGAGGCACGCGGGGAGGCGCGTGGTCTGGCAGCGGGACGCGCCGAAGCGGTCGCTGCGATCGCGCGGCTGTTCGCACGCAAGCTCGGTCGCGCGCTCACGGAAGACGAACGCGCGACGCTCGCAACGGGCATCGCAGTGCTCGGCCCCGAGCGACTCGGGGACCTCGCGCTCGACCTCGACGCGGTGGATCTGGTTGCGTGGCTCGCGGAGCAGAACGTGGACTGAGACGTGTGTGTTAGCGATCGCCGCTTACGCGGCGGCGCTTGTCGATCGGGCGACGCTCCGTCGCTCCGAGCCTGACCGGAACGCTTCGAGACGTAGGGCTACTTCGATCGCGCGACCTGCGCCACCATCGCGAGGAGCTCGGGCATCTCGATGGGCTTCTGCAACACGGCGTACGCGCCCGCGGCGTATGCGCGTCGGCGCGTCGTGTCGTCGACGTGGCCCGACACGAGGATGAAGCGCCTCCGCCCCACGAGCGCGCCGAGCTCTTCGAGCACTTCGAGCCCCGAGGCGCCGGGCATGTCGATGTCGGTGACGATCACGTTCCACTCGGGCTCTGCACTTGGGAACATCATCGACTCGCGGAGCATCGTGCGGAGCGTCGAGCCGTCAGCGGCCTCGTCGGCCACGCCGCCCTGAACCTTCACGGCCCTCGCGAGCGAGCGACGGACCTCTCTGTCATCGTCGGCCACGAGCACGCGGGCCGCGCTCAATGGCTTGTAACGCGCAACGGGGGCGGTCATGCGTCGTTCTCCTCCGACTCCCTGCGTTGGATGGGGCGTCGAGAGGTTCCGTTGCGCGGCGGACGCGCGCGATTCGAGGATCCACCAACGAAGCGTGACGCGCTCCGTGCGCTACGGCGAGCAGCGCGTCCACTGGATGAGCCGGTCGACGGGGGGATCTCCGCACGCTGCGCTTGCCACGTCGGTGTACCAGCCCTCGCTGCGGGTCCCCACGTTCGTGCAGGTCGCGGTCGCGCCTGCGCAGTTGGCGAAGCAGATCCGCTCGCCGTTCGCGCGGTACCAGCCCTCGCTGCGCGTGCCGATCGCGCGACACGACGGCGGTGTCGTCGTCGGCAGGCAACACATCACGCCGAGCCCGCCGCCGCAGGAGTACCAGTCCGCGTTGCCTGTGAGCCCGTCGGTGCACGCCGAGGGGACCAGGGCCACGCAGCGTCCTCCGGCGCTCTCGCAGCGAGGAGCCGCGCCGTCGGGCGTTGCGTCGGTCATCGCGTCGGTCGTGACGTCGACGGTGACGTCGGGCGTTGAGTCGGGCGTGGCGTCGACTGTGGCGTCGACCGTTGCGTCGGGCGTGGCGTCGACTGTGGCGTCGACTGTGGCGTCGACTGTGGCGTCGACCGTTGCGTCGGGCGTGGCGTCGACTGTGGCGTCGGGCGTGGCGTCGAGCGGCGTCACGTCAGTCGTGACATCCGTTGCGACTGCGTCGGTCACGTCGACGGTCGATGCGTCAGGGGGTGCAGAGTCGCCGCAATGCGTCGCGCCGAGCAGCGCGAGACCACAGAGGATGAGCTTGCGCATACGGCCAATCTAACGACGTTTCCGCGAAGCGCATCGTCGCGCAGTGCGTTGCGATCATCGGTCGCGGTGCGCGCGCGTGTGCACCCGAGGCGCACGAACACGACGACCACGCACCCGGCGCAGCATCGCCGCGAACGCGACCAGCCACGCCGACCATGACCCTCGTGACGAGGCGCCCGCCGCGTGACATCCGCAGCCGCCTTCGAGGTCGTCGACGCGATCGGGCGAGAGGTCGGCGTCATCGGGCTGCGCTCCCACGTCGACGAACTCTGCGTCCTCGTCGGCGTCGCGCTCGTCGGCGTCGGGCGCGTCTGCGGCCTCTTCGACGTCGTCGGCGTCGGTCGCGTCGTCTTCGACGTCGAGCGACTGGTCGTCGACGACGTCTGCGCGATCGACGGTGGCGTCTGCGCGATCTGTGGTGGCGTCCGCGCGGTCGACGGTGGCGTCTGTGAGGCCCGCGTCGGGGCGGGTGCCTGCGTCCATGATGCACGCGCCGTCGTCGACGACGCCGTCGCAGTCGTCGTCCGCGCGGTTGCAGGTCTCCGCGCGAGGGAGCGTCTGTCCGGCGCATGTTCCCCACGCACCGGCGGCGCAGGTCTGCGTGCCTGCGCGACATGCGCCGCGGCCCGAGGTGCCCGCCGGTCCCGTGTAGCAGGAGCGCGAGAGGCCGTCGTCGACGCGTCCGTCGCAGTCGTCGTCGCGGTTGTTGCACGTCTCCGCCACGGCGACGCACTGACAGCGGTCGGCGGGGCTCATGGGGTAGCTCCGCTGGTCGACCCACGCGCCCGGCGACGAGGTGCAGCGACCGCGATACGAGTCGATCGAGGCCGCGGTGGCGGAGCGCTTCCACCCGAAGTGGAGGTGTGGACCCGAGGAGCTTCCCGAGCTCGCGGAGCGGCCGATCTGCTGACCGCATCGCACGCGCTGCCCGCGCGAGACCGCCAGCGAGTTGAGCTGCATGTGGCAGTAGATCGAGCGCGATCCGTCGTCGTGCTGGAGCTGCACGTAGTTGCCGCAGCGGCCGCCGCAGGGGTTGCCCACGTAGCCCGTGTTGGCGCATCCGTTGTTGGTCGCGACCACCACGCCGTCAGCCCCCGCGAGCACGGGCGTGCCCACGGGGACGCCGAAGTCCGTCCCCGAGTGGCCGTCGTAGCAGCGAGAGCCGCAGTTGTAGTCGCGGCATCCGCCGCCGCTGTTGTTGTCGAAGCCGTAGTTGACGTTGATCGACGGCGCGAAGGGCCTGCGGTGCCGCACCTGCGCGCGCGCAGCCCCCGCGACGAGGAGCAACGACACGGCGAGGGAGAGCGAGAGGCGCGCAGCGCGGCTCATCGAACGCCCTCCAGCTCGCGAGGCGCCACGAAGGTCACGGCGTGTTGCGCGTCGTGCGTGAGCAGCGTCGGCGAACCCGGCACGTAGACGGGGAGCGACACGCCTCGCTGAGATCCGCGGAGGACGCCGTCGAGCCCGAGCGTGTGCAGCGCGCCGTCGGACTCGTAGACCACCGCGTCGCCGAAGATCACCGGCGCCGTCGGGCCCGTGGGGAGAGGTACATCTGCGGGGAGGTTCCATCGCGCGGGGGGAGCGCCTTCGCGGAGGCGATAGAACGCGGGCGTTCCTTCGGGAGAAGCCACCGCGAGCACCTCGCGCCCATCGGGCGAGAGCGTCGGGCACCACGACGGCGTGAGCGACGGCGCGAGCGGAGTCAGCGCGCCCATGGCGAGGTCTGCGCGAACGACCTCCAGCGTCGGAGGATCACCGCGCGTGTAGACCACCCGCCTCCCCGCGGCGTCGAGGCTCAGCGGGCCGTACACGTCGCGATCGAGGAGCGAAGGCTCCGCGCCGGGCGCATCGAGGCGGACGAGCGTGTGCTCCGTCGTGACCACGAGCACCGCGCCAGAGCCGGGCACGAAGCGCGCTTCGAGCGCAGGGGTCTCGGCGTAGCGCCACGAGCGCGCTCCGCCGCGCGTCAGCCATCGAAGCGAGAGCGCGCGGTCGGCGTCGCTGTTCTCGGGGACCGGTAGCGGGCGCCCCACGAGGACGTCTCCGTCGCCGCGCATGTCGACCACCACCTCGTCGGCCGCGCGTGCGGCGAGCGGCGCGAGCGGCGTGGGCGGCGTGACGCGACGTGAGGGCGTGCCGTCGGGCGTACACGCGCAGATCACCAGGGCGAGCACCAGCGGGGCGCGAGCGAACATGGCCCGATCGTACACGAGACGCCCTCGAACGCCTCGGGGAGCTCAGCGCCGATGTCGCGCGATCACCGCGGGAATGACCTCGATCGCTCGGTCGACGTCACCCTCGCTCACCTCGGGCCCGAGCGTCACGCGTAGCGCCGACGTCGCGCGCCAGGGAGCCTCGGGGTAGAGCCGCATCAGCGACTCCGACGGGTCTGCCTTTCCGCTCGAACACGCTGCGCCCGAGGACACCTCGATGCCTTCGAGGTCGAGCGCAGCCACCAGCTCGTGACCGTGAACGCCCTCGATCGACACGTGACACGCCGTCGACGTGCGACGACGGGTGGCGCCGTTGACCACGACGCCTCCGCACGCGAGAAGGGCCGCCTCGATGCGGTCTCGCAAGCGCCCTACGTCGGTCATGCGCGAGAGCCTCTCGGTGAGCGTCGAGGCCGCTGCGCCGAAGCCCACCGCGCCGAGGACGTTCTCGGTCCCCGCGCGGACGCCGCGCTCCTGGGCGCCTCCCGTCTGACGCTGCACCACGCGCTCTCCGGTGCGCAGCCACAGCGCTCCGACGCCCTGCGGACCGCCGATCTTGTGCGCCGAGAGCGCCACCGCCGCGGCTCCGAGAGGTGACAGATCGACCGGGACCTTGCCTAGCAACTGCGCCGCGTCGAGCACCCACGTCGCCCTCGCATGCGCCACCACCGGATGCAACGCGGCGAGGTCGCAGATCGCGCCCGTCTCGTGCTGCACCGCAGAGACCGCCACGAGTGCTCCCGCGCAGAGCCTGGAGGCCAGCGCGTCGAGGTCGAAGGTCCCCTCACCTCCCTGCACCGTGGGGATCCATTCGAAGGGGACCGAACGCTTCGTCGCGAGCGCTTCAGATGCCGCTCGAAGGCACGGGTGCGCGCCCGGATCGCAGAAGACGCGCGTCACGTCGAGGGACTCTCCGACGCCTCCGACGGCGAGGTGGACGGCTTCTGTTCCGCCCGACGTGTAGACGATCTCTCGCGGCGCCGAGCCGACTTTCGCGGCGATCGAGGCGCGCGCGTCTTCGAGGGCTCTGCGCGCGTGTCGCCCGGCGCGGTGGACGCTCGACGGGTTGCCGTGGAGCTCGTCGAGCGCTCGCACCATCGCGTCACGCGCGGCTTTCGAGAGAGGCGTCGTCGCGTGGTGATCGAGGTAGACCCGCGGGGCCCGCGTCACTCTCTCGGCCTCGGCGAGCGCGCTACCTGAACGCGCACGAGGAGACCTCCGAGGCGCTGTCCCGCGACCACGAAGCGCGACGCCTGCTCGGCCACCGCGCCGCCGTCGTGGGACTCCGCCACGCCGCGCACCACCGCGAGACCGACGCCCGCGCCGCCGTGCTGTCGCGTGGGTGATCCGTCGGCCTGCACGAAGGGATCGAAGATGCGCGAGAGCCACTCGGGGCGCACCCCAGGTCCGCTGTCGGCCACGAGGAGCTCGCAGTGCGTCGCGCTCGATCGGACCTCGACGGCGACGGTTCCGCCCGCGGGCGTGAACTTGTTGGCGTTGTCGAGGACGTGCGCGATGGCCCGCGCCACGCGATCGGCGTCACCCGTCGCAGGCAGCGGAAGCGTCGGGAGGTCGGTCTCGAGTCGCTGATTGCGCTTCGTGAACGCCACGCGACGAGCGTCGATGGTGCGACGCGCGATGGCGACGAAGTCGTAGGGCGCGAACACGAAGCGCGTGCGGCCGGTCTCGAGCTGCGTCACGTCGAGCAGCGAGTCGATCGTGGAGCGGAGGCGCGTGAGGGCCTCGTCCATCGCGGTGAGCGACTTGCGTTGCGCGGCGGTCACGGGGCCCAGCTCGCCGCGCGAGAGGAGCCCGAGGTAGCCCACCAGGGGCGTGAGCGGCGTCGCGAGCTCGTGCGAGACGTTGCGATAGAACTCTTTGCGCAGGCGGTCTGCTTCGACGAGGCGCGCGTTGGCGTCGGTGAGCTCGTGGACCTTCGCCTCGAGGTGCGCCGCGATGCGCTGACCCTGCGCGCGGAGCATCTCGGCGCTCGCCGCGGAGTCGCCGCTCCCCTCGCGGTCGGACGCGTCGTCGCGGTTGCCCTTGAGAAAGCCCTCGACGGTGCGCGCGAAGGTGCGGGCGTCGATGGGCTTGCCGAGGAATCCGTCGCACCCGACCGCCAGCGAGGTGCCGCGGTCGCCCTCGGCCGTGATTGCGACGAGGGGCGTGCCGGGCATGCGTCCGCGGAGCAGGAGCGCCACCTCGTAGCCGTCGAGGTCGGGGATGTTGATGTCGAGGAGCACCAGATCGGGGCGCTGCTCCTGCGCGAGCCGCGCGCCCTCGACGCCGGAGGAGCACTCGATGACCTTGTGACCGGCCGCCGTCAGGAGCTTGCGCACGAGGAGCAGGCTCTGCGGGTCGTCTTCGATGTGGAGGATCGTAGCCACGGGAAGGGGACATCGGTTATCCGTGGACCCGCGCCCGGACGCAACACCCCGGTGCGACGCAACGGGTTTCACATGACAGACCACGACTGGAAGAAGGCGACCGAGACCTGGCGCGCGGAGAGCCTCGCGCCCCTCGAAAAGCAGGGCGTCCGACCGAGGAAGGGCCTCCTCGCGGGTGGCCGTGACCCCAAGGACCTCTACACACCCGAAGACCTCGACGGCATCGACCTCGCGGCCGACGTGGGCTACCCCGGCGACGCTCCCTTCACGCGCGGCGTGCAGGCGAACATGTACCGCGGGCGCCTCTGGACGATGCGCCAGTACGCGGGCTTCGGCAGCGCGCGCGCCACCAACGAGCGCTTCAGGCTTCTTCTGGAGCGCGGCCAGACGGGCCTCTCGGTGGCCTTCGATCTGCCCACGCAGATGGGCCGCGACAGCGATCACCCCATGGCGCTCGGCGAGGTCGGCAAGGTGGGCGTCGCCATCGACACCGTCGAAGACATGGAGACGCTCTTCGACGCGATTCCGCTCGGTGAAGTCTCGACGTCGATGACGATCAACTCGACGGCGGGGATCCTCCTCGCGCTCTACGTCGCCGTCGCGAAGCGCCGCGGCGTCGCCGCGTCGAAGCTCCGAGGCACCATCCAGAACGATCTTCTCAAGGAGTACATCGCGCGCGGGACGTACATCCACCCGCCGCGCGCCTCGCTCAAGATCACCGGCGACATCTTCTCGTGGGCCTCGAAGGAAGTGCCGCGGTGGAACGTGATCTCGGTGTCGGGCTACCACATGCGCGAGGCCGGCTGCGACGCCGCGCAGGAGATCGCCTTCACGCTCGCCGACGGCATCGCGTACGTCGAGACGGCCCTCGCCGCGGGCCTCGACGCCGAGCGCTTCGCCTCGCAGCTCTCGTTCTTCTTCACCGTGCACAACAACCTGCTCGAAGAGGTCGCCAAGTTCCGCGCCGCGCGGAGCCTCTGGAGCGACATCATGGAGAAGCGCTTCGGCGTGAAGTCCGCGAAGGCGCGGGCGCTGAAGTTCCACTGCCAGACGGCGGGCGCGACGCTGACGGCGCAGCAGCCGCTCAACAACGTCGTGCGCGTGACGCTGCAAGCGCTGGCGGCCG
>JBPOHC010000052.1:0-3117 GCA_052035985.1 Myxococcota bacterium
GATGGCGCAACGAGGGACGAGAGGAGGGCCGCGTCGAGGGCCGCGTCGAGGGCCGCGTCGAGGGCCGCGTCGAAGGGCTGCGCCTTGCCATCGAGGCGTACTGCGAAGCCGCGGGCATCGCGCTCGATGACGCGCGGCGCACGTGGCTCGCACAGGCTCCCGCCGATGAACTCGAAGCGCGACTGACCTCGCTCCGCGCCTCGCGCGATTGGCGCTGAGGGGCTCACGCTCTCCCTCCGCACGGGGCGCTTGCCTTTCGCCTTGGCCGGTGGCGAAACTGCGCCCCGCCGCGCGCGCGTCGCCCGCGGCATCGACGGAGGCGTCAGTACCCCGATGGGCGTCATTCTGCTTCGCACGGAGATCCCTGGACCGAAGAGCCGCTCCCTCATCGCGCGACGAGAGGCCGCGACGCCACCGGGCGCCGCGAAGCTCACACCCATCGCCGTCGAGTCTGCCCACGGCGCCGTGGTCACCGACGTCGACGGCAACGCCTTCATCGACCTCGCCGGAGGCATCGGCACCCTCGCCGTCGGACACACCCCCGACGCGCTCGTGAAGGCCGTTCAAGAGCAGGCCGCGAAGCTCGTTCACATGTGCGCCATCGTCGCGAGCTACGAGCCCGCCATCGAGCTCGCGGAGCGACTCAACGCGCTCGCGCCCGGTGACCTCCCGCGGCGCACGGTGCTCATGAATAGCGGCGCCGAGGCGCTCGAGACGGCCGTGCACATCAGCCGCTCGTTCACGAAGCGCCAGGGCGTCGTGGTCTTCGACGGCGCCTACCACGGCCGCACCAGCCTCACGATGGCGATGACCTCGAAGTTCAACCTCTTCAAGAAGAGCTTCGGTCCCTTCGCGCCAGAGGTCTATCGGATGCCGTTCCCCAACCTCTACCGTCGGCCGAAGGAGCTCAGCGCCGACGCGTGGGTCGCGTGGAACGTCTCGCAGCTCGATCACTGCTTCACCGCCATCGTCGACCCGTCGCACGTCGCCGCCGTCGTCATCGAGCCCGTGCTCGGCGAAGGAGGCTTTCTCCCGGCGCCCGCAGCGTGGCTCCGTCGACTCCGAGAACTCTGCGACAAGCACGGCATGCTCCTCGTCGCCGACGAGGTGCAGTCCGGCATGGGACGCACCGGAAAGCTCTGGGCCGTCGACCACGCGGGCGTCGTTCCCGACCTCATCACCACGGCGAAATCGCTCGGCGGCGGCATGCCCATCTCCGCGGTCATCGGCCGCTCCGACGTGATGGAAGCGCCGCACCCCGGCGGCCTCGGCGGAACCTACTCGGGCAATCCGCTCGCGTGCGTGGCCGCGCTCGCCGCGCTCGACATCATCACCGCGCCCGCCTTCCTCGCGCGCGCAGAGGCCGTGGGCGTGCGCATTCGATCGCGCCTCGACGCGATTCAAGCGCGTCACCCGAAGCTCGTCGGCGACGTGCGCGGCCTCGGCCCCATGCTCGCGATGGAGCTCGTGCGCGACCCCGACACGCGCGAGCCCTGGATCGAGGCCACGCAGGGCGTCAACGCCGCCACCCTGGAACGCGGCGTCATCACCATCCGCGCGGGGCTCTTCTCGAACTGCGTTCGCTTTCTGCCGCCGCTCAACATCGCCGATGACGTGCTCGACGAGGCCTTCGATGTCGTCGACGCCGCCGTCGACGCCACCGCGAAGAAGCTCGGAGCTGCTTGAGATGATCGACAAGATGCTGATCGACGGAGCGTTCACCGACGCCGCCAACGGCGCGACGCGCGAGCTCATCGACCCGGGCAACGAGGCCTCGCTCGGCGCGGTTCCGTACGGGGATGCGAGCGATGCGAGGCGCGCGCTCGACGCGGCGTCGAAGGCCCTCGCGGCGTGGTCTGCGCGCACTCCGTATGAGCGGGGCGCGATCCTCGAGAAGGCTGCGGAGATCATCGCGTCGCGCGCCGCGGAGTACGCCGTTCGCACCGCGGAGGAGTCGGGCAAACCGCTCGCGCAGGCGCGCGGTGAGTGGGCCGGTGCGCCGGGCTACCTCCGCGTCGCGGCGGAGCAGGCGAGGTCGCTCGGAGGACGCACCATCCCGTCGAGGCTCGGTCCGCGGCGCATCGATGTGATGCACCGTCCCGCGGGCGTCGTGGGGATCATCACGGCGTGGAACTTCCCCGTGTACAACCCGAACCGCGCGGTGGCGTCGGCGCTCGCGGTGGGGTGTACGGCGGTGCTGCGTCCGTCGGAGTTCACGCCGCGGTCGGCCTTCGACTACGCGCGGGCCTTCGTCGACGCGGGACTCCCCGCGGGCGTGCTCAACGTCGTCAACGGCGACCCCGCGTCGATGGGCCAGGCGATGCTCGACGACCACCGCTGCCGCAAGATGGCGTTCACCGGCTCGACGCGCGTCGGCAAGCTCCTCATGGACGGCGCCTCGCGCACCGTGAAGCGCCTCTCGCTGGAGCTCGGCGGCAACGCGCCCGTCATCGTGATGCCCGACGCCGACGTGGCCGCCGTCGCGAAGAGCGGCGTCACGGCGAAGCTCCGCAACGCGGGGCAGGTGTGCATCGCGCCGCAGCGCTTCTACGTGCACGCCTCCGTCATCGACGCGTTCATCGCGGCGGCGAAGGAGGCCGCGGAGCGAGAGATCCTCGGTCACGCGCTCGACGCGAAGACCACGCTCGGTCCGCTCATCAACGCCGCGCAGAGAGACCGCGTCGCGCGCATGGTCGACGGCTCCGTCGCGATGGGCGCGCGCGTCGTCACGGGCGCGTCGATCCCCGATCGAAAGGGCTATTTCTACAGCCCCACGATCCTCGCGGATGTTCCTCGCGACGCGCCCGCGCTGCGTGAGGAGCTCTTCGGTCCGGTGATGCCCGTGGTGCCCTTCGAGACGATCGACGAGGCGCTCGCGATGGCGAACGACACCGAGTACGGCCTCGCGGCCTACGTGTGGACCCGCGATCTGCGCGCCGCGACGAGGCTCTCTGAAGGGCTCGACTTCGGCATGGTCGGCGTCAACGACTGGTACCCCGTGACGCCGGAGGCTCCCTTCGGCGGCGTGAAGCAGTCGGGCATGGGCCGCGAGTCGGGCTTCGAAGGCGTGATGGAGTACGTCGAAGCGAAGACCCGCTACGTGGGCCTCGGCTGATC
>JBPOHC010000265.1:0-21657 GCA_052035985.1 Myxococcota bacterium
ACGGCCGCCACGAGGAACGCGCCGAGCAGGTAGTACTTCGCGTTCTGATACCCGTGGGTCATGTTCGCGCGTACGCGACGCGCGCCCGTGGTGGCTCCCTTGGGGTTGGGCACGAGCCACGCGAAGAAGTGATGCAGCGTGCCGAAGGGGCAGATCCAGCCGCAGAAGACGCGACCGAAGACGAGCGTGATCGCGACGAGACCGACGGACCACCACAGCGCGCGATACACCGCGTGCGTGGAGAGAAAGGTCATCAACGAGACGAACGGATCGGCGAGCAGAAACGCCTCGACGGGGTACGGCATGCGCACCGTCGCGCCGCCCGTGAATCCGCCTCGAAACTCCGTGCGCACGAGCAGAAACAGGAACAGAAACAGAAAGCCAGCCTGCGACACTCTCCGCGCGTAGCGCAGCGCTGAGATCACCTTTCGCGGCGCGATCCCCGAGCCCGGACGCTTCTTCTGCTTGAAGCGCTGTCGGAGCCACTGCGACGCGCGATCGATCATCGACGGCGCGGCGGTCACGGTTGGCGCCGCGGTCGCCGCCACGGGCGAAGGCGCGAGCACCTCCTGCGGCGTCGGAACATGCGCGACGGGCTTCAGTGAAGGCCCCGCGGGCTGTTCGGGCGCATCGAGCGCCGGCACGTGACCCACGACGCCGAGCCACGGAATCGGCTTGGGGAGGTCGCTCATGTGAGGCTCACCCTCGGGCGGTGGATGGCGCTCGCCACCGAGGCCGCGTCATCGAGCGCGGGCACGGCGATCGCGAACCGCTCCGCTTCGTCGTGCTCATCGAGAGCGATCTCGCGGGGGCGGAGGTCCTGCCAGCGCGTGGTGCCGATGCGTCGCTCCTCTGCGATGCGCAGGTACGCGAGGTTCTCGGGGCGCTGCCCGATGAGCGTGCAGCCGTACGCGTCAGCCGCGACCTGATCGATCGTCGCGACCACGGTGTCCATACGCCGCGTGTCATCGACGTTGCCGCCCTGCGGCCCGTTGCGGAGCAGCACGCGCACGCCGTCGAGCACGGTGAGCGTGGGTCGCATGAAGGTGGCGAGGTCCGCGACCGACATGTCGATGCTCTGGTGGAGACGGTTCCTGCGACCGCCGAGGGTGCCGTACCAGTTCTTCATCGCGGCCGTGAATTTCGCGAGGTTGTGATGCTTCGCGACGGGGCAGTTGATGACCTTGTCGGCCTCGATGAGCGTGCGGTACACGGGCCACTCGTCGAGCACCTCACCGCGCAGTCGCATCGTTCGAAACCGATGCTCCGCGGGCAGGATCACCTCGGCCCCCGCGGCGTGCGCGCGCGCCCAGATCCCCGAGCGCTGGAAGCACCGCCCCGGATCGTTGCAGCTCGCGTCGGTGACCACCACGCGCTTCGCGCCCGCGTCGAGCGCGAGCCGCACGACGGCGGCGACGACCTCGGGGTTCGTGTTCGCTGCCTGGATGGCTGTGCGATCCCACCCGATGTTGGGCTTGATGGCGACGACGTCACCGCGCGAGATGAAGCGGCGCATCCCTCCGAGCGCGCTCACGGCCTGCTCGACGAGCGCCGTCGGCGTGGTGCCTGGAACCCCGTGTGCGACAGCGAAATCGCACGGTCCGCCGTGGTCGGCCACGCGGTAGTCGCGCACCTCACGAGCGCCGCGCGCGGAGTTGACGCTCCACCCGCCGTGGTCGAGTCGCGCCTTCGCGATGAGGCTCGCGCCCGCGAGCACGCCGAAGGCCTTGCCCGCGCGGATCAGCGCCTCGCGGCGGGTCGGTCGAGGATCACTCATGAAACACCGGTCTCCAGGTGGATCGAGGCGCCCGCCCACTGAGGGCGATCACCGCTGCCTCGTGTGTATCGAGCGCAGGGAGAGGAGCGCAAGTCCCCGTCGACGAGGGCTGTTCTGAGAGAGTCTGTCGAGCGTGGGAGACGCTCAGGGTGAGGCGGTCAACGCCGCGCGAACGCGCTCGACGCTGGCGTCGCGAGCGGGCGCGCGGAGCCCTTGAACACCCGCGTCTGCGAGCACGACGACGGTGGCGCCCTTGCGCGCGACGATGAGCTCTCCGGCCGAGGAGCTCGTGCTGAATGCCTCGTCGCCGAGTCCGGCGATCGTGGCGGGATGCTGCGCGCGGAAGAGCGTCACGAGCGCGCGCGCTTCGTCGGGCGTGGACTTCGAAAACACCGCGACACGCCAGCGCGCGCCGTCTGCGGAGCGGTAATGGCCCACCCAGCCGGCGCCCGTGCGCTCGACGCCGAAGACGCCTTGCGAGAGGTACGTCGCGCCGCCCCACACGAGTCCATCGCGCACGAGACCCGCTGGAGGCGTCGGCGCGGTCGTCTCGCCGGGGAGCGCCGCCGCGAGCCGCGTCGCGATCGGAGGGAGCGCCTCGCGCGCAACCGCGCGGAGCCCGTTCTCGTCTCGCTCGCCCGAGTCGTCGACGAGGTTGATCTGCACGAGGTGCTGCCCCTTCCAGAACACGAGCTGGCTCGTGCCGAGAAAGCCGCCTCCGCCCTGCTGCACGGCCTGCGACTCGAGCGTCGAGGGGTCACGCCCGTCGCTGAGGAGCATCGAATACTGGCCAAACGCCCCGAGCGGGGAGCCCATGTCATAGATCTCCGCGGTGATCACCAGCTCGGTGCCGGCCTTGCGGTAATCCGTCCGCGCGAGCTCACGAAACCCGTACGAGAGGTACTTCTCCCCCGCGCCGTCGATGAGCTGAAAGAGGTCCTGTCCGCGAATCAGACGCACCGCGCCCGACTGCGTCCACGCATCCATCGGTGCGCCCTGCGGAAGAAACCTCGCGCTGTCGTGAAAGTCCGCCGCGGGCGCCGGGGGATCGAAGGCCGCCGTCGGCGTCGGCGACGGAGTTGCGCTTCCGCTGGGCTGCGCGGCGGGTGTACGCTGCGCGGGCGGCGGCGAGGGTCTCGGTGCGGGATCTCGCTTGCACGACGCCAGCAAGATCAGCAGGAGCGGAGCACGAACGTTCATGGCGCGGCTTGATACGGTTCTCGCCCAGGCATCGCAAGTGTCTGGCAACCAGCGCGCTGACGGGGTCCGCAATCGTTGCGTAGTCCCGCAAGCCCTTTCCTGCGGCGCACAAGCGCTTCGCGAATCCCACGGCGAATTCTCGCGTAGGCGGCGTCGAATCATCGGGGCATATGGGTTGCAGTCGCGGCTGCTCGTGCCCTCGCGCCCTTCAACCAACCGCGGCTTCACGCTCGTCGAGATGATGATCGTGGTGACCATCATCGCGGTGGTCTCTGCGCTCGTCTTGCCGTCGATGTCGCAGTCGATTCGAGACTCGCACACGCAGCAGGCCGCGGTGGCGGCGTTCGACATCGTGCGCGAGGCGCGCAGCCGGGCGATGTACCGCGGCGTGGCGCACTCGCTCGTGCTCGACTCCACGTCGGGCGCGCTGGTGATGAGCGTGTACGAGGGCACGGCGTCGTCGTGCCGTCTCTCACGCTTCGGGTCGGGACTGTTCGACCCGGCGCTCCGGGTCTACTCGCTCGATTTCGGCGCCGCGGCCTACACGCGCGACGGCATCGTGGCCGAGATCCGCTCCTCGTCGCTCCTGAGCCGGTTGCAGATCTGCTTCACGCCGCTCGGCGTCGCGTACTTCGTCTCTCCCGTGGGGAGCCTCATCGCGGACTCGACCACGTCGCCGTTCACCTGGAGCAACAGCCCCTCTTCGACCGCGGGCGTCGGCACGGCCTCGTTTACCATCAACGTCTTCCGAGGGACCTCCGCGTCGCCGACGGGCGTGCTCCGTCAGGTCGTGATTCCCCTCTCTGGCATGCCGAGGATGCGCCCGTGACGTCGCGAACGAGCAAGTTCCACCCCCGGCACGCCCGCTCTCTGGGCGGCTATACGCTCATCGAGGTGATGGCCTCGATGGCCGTCCTCGGCACCGGGATCATGGGAATCCTCGCGATGCAGGGCGCCACCGTGGGCGCGAATCGCCGCGCGAGCGAGCTCACCACCGCGACCAACCTCGCCCGTCGCTGGCAGGAACGCCTCCGCCGAGACTCCCTCCAGTGGAACTATCCCTCCTACGGCAACCCGATTTCGAACATCAACAACACCTGGTACTTCACGCCCCTGCTGACCTCGACGGCGACGGGTTGGGTGCTTCCGACGCAGCCTTCGGGGCTCACCGCCGGCACGCCGCTCGAGAGCGCCGCGGCGGACTGGTGGGGCAACGACGTGGCCGTCGGCGACGCGTCGACCTACTTCTGCACGCACGTCCGCCTCACGCGCCTCATCGCCGATGAGCTCGTGCGCGCCGACGTTCGGGTGTGGTGGTTCCGGCAGGGCGGCGTGCGACCGACCGCGTATGCGAACTGCGCGAACTCCGCGGACCGCGATCTCATGGGGTCCGACACAACCAACGTTCGCTGGGTCTACATGACGCAGACGATCGACCGTCACGAGCTGTGATCATGGCGCGCACCAAAACCGCACGAGGCTTCACGATCGTCGAGCTGATGGTGTCGATCACCATCACCTCGGTGGTCGTCGCGGCCCTCTACTCGGTGTCTCGCGCGACGACCGAGACCTTCAACCAGCAGCAGCGCGCCGCGGAGATGCAGCTCCGCCTGCGCCTCGCGATGGAGCGCATGCGCGCCGACGTGGCGCGCGCGGGGTACATGGCTTCGCCGAACTCGGAGGTCGACCCGCGGGTCTGCCCGAAGCCGTCGGTGTTGATTCAGCCCATCTCGATCACGCGCACGCTGACGACGACGAACCCGATCCCGAACCCGAGCGACAACGCCTTCGTGCAGCCCGTCACGCTGCGCATGATTGGGAACTACACGACGGCCGACGAGTACCTCGTCGAGAACATCACGGGCAATCAGGTTCACCTCCAGCACCGCACCCCGCAGTGGGCGGCGCGCATGTCCGCGGCGGAGTTCGCGCGGGTCTTCATCTCCGCCGACCCGACACACCCGCGAATGATCCGCATCTCGAGCCCGACCGGGACGATGCAATTCTTCCGCGTGCGCTCGGGGACGTATCAGTCTCCGAGCGCGCCGACGAACCCCGAGCTGATCCTCGACTCGACGCCGACGGTCGTCGGTGACGCGGTGATGATGGGGGCGGGGGCCGGGTGTGGGATCACAGGGCTCGGCACCGGATCGACGATCGCTCCTGTGGATATGGTCGAATACGCGATCCGCAGCGGCTCGACGATGCGCACCACGGCGCTCTCGGACCTCTACCCGTCGAGCGCGACGGAGGCCGCGCTCAAGACCGACCTCGTGCGAAGCGAGTGGGCGCTCGAATCGACCACGGTCGAACTCCCGAACACGGCGCAGCTCGTCGGTGAGTACGCCGTCGACCTCGATGCGACGGTGACCGCGGACGAGGCCACCGGCGTGAGCCCGGTCACGATGCGCACCTTCGGCTGGGGCGACGACACAAACATCAACCGATACGCGCAGAACATGATGGGATCGGGGTCGGCGTCGGGGCACTTCCCGCAGCGGATTCGCTCGATACTGCTTCGGCTCTCGATTCGCGACCGCTTGCAGGACCCCGCGTTCGGCTGGGTCGCTCGGTCGGCCGCGACGGCGCCGTTGTCTCGCTTCCGCGTGTACTCCGACCGCCTCGGGGCGTCGCGCGTGCGAACGCTCACCTCCGAGGTCGTGCTCACGAACCTGGCCGCGAGGAACCTCCGGTGAAGACCACCCGAACCACGGAGAAGCTGCGCCGACGCGCGACACGCCCGCGAAGCGGAGAGCGCGGCGTCGCGATGTTCATTGTGATGATGCTCATCGTGATGGTGAGCGCGGCTGGGGTGATCGTGACGCGCTCGGCGTCGCTCGAGATCCGATCCGCCGGCTTCGTGCGTCAGGCGGGACAGACGCACTACGTCGCCGAGTCCGGCGCGACCGCGGTCATCGCCCGTCTCCGGCTCAACTGTCAGGCATATGTGAACGACTTTCTCCGTCGCAGCGCGCTCGACCGCACAACATGGACGGACGGTTGCCCCGAAGTCTCGGTGAGCTCCTCGGAGGTCTATCGCAAGCCTTGCTATCGCTTCGCCAGCACCGACCCTTCGATCCTCGGCTCGGGCGCGTCGATCTTTCAGACCGCCTCCGGGATGGGGAGCGCGCGCGTTCCTGGCTCCTTCGGTGCGGGTTACCTCTCGCCGAGCTTCGGGGTGACCGTGACCGAACTCTACGGCGAGACCGCCGCTGCGCCGGGAAGCGATGTCGGTGGCTCAACCTTTTCCGAGACCATCCGACAATCAAGGTTGATGATCGACGTAACCGGCACGACAGAGCTCGATCGTTCGCTCGCTGCGTACGCTGTCGACACGAACAACGTCGCGCACGGGGCTGAAGCGCTCCGCGCGATCTCGGTGATCCTGTGCAGCAACTGAGGCGCCTGAAAAGAACGTCCCCGAATCACCCCCTCGCGGGGGCTGCGGCCCCGCTCGTCGCAGGGAGAACGACCATGAGCCTCAAGGGTTCCACGGTGATCGCCGTGGCCACGGCGGCGGCTTCGATGCTCGGCTCGTCGGCCGCGTGGGCGCAAGTCGACGCACGCATCCTCCGCCCTGATATCATGCTGCTCGTCGATACCTCCGGGTCGATGGAGTTCCGCATGAACGCGCGCGACGACTCGGGCGATTGCACCCGAGACGACGGCGGCGACTGCATCAACTGCTCGACCGGCGTCCCGCAGTGCTCGTCTTCGTGCCCCGCAGAGGAGTCGCGCAATCGCTGGATCACCGCGCTCGAGGTCCTCACGGGCACGATTCAGGGGTACTCGTGCGTGCAGGGGCCCCGCACCGACCCCGCCCAGTACGACTACCGATACCAGATCCCGCACCACGAGCCGATGTCGTTCGGCCACAGGCTGTTCGAGCCTGGGGCTCTTCAGGCTTCCGACGGGATCGTCGATGTGTACGCCGACCGCGTGCGCTTCGGGCTGATGACCGGTGACTTCGAACAGGACCCGCGCGACGACGTCTCGGGCATGTGGTCCTACGCCGATCCTCACCCCTTCGCGCCCCCCATGTGCGCCACGGTCGAGAGTTGGAACTTCGGCGCGAAGCGCCCCTCGCTCGACGACAACACCTCCGATATCGTTCCCGGCGGCCTCGTCTCGGTCGGAGACGCGAGCGCGGACACGTCGACTCTCTCGCGGATCAACCAGACCGTGCAGCAGGGCCTCGTTGGTCGGCCGGCATTCGGAATCCTCACGGCGCGCGAGGGCGTCCGTCCTATCGGTTCGACGCCGATCGCCGCCCTCCTCGATGACGCGCTCCACTACTGGACCAACCACACCGACGTCATCGATGGCTCTACGACGGGGCTCGGTGATCCGTATTACCAGTGTCGCAACCGCGCCAACATCCTGATCACCGACGGCGCCCCGACTGACGATTTCTGGCGCGCCCAATGCCGTGGTGGCGGACTCTGCCCGTACGACACGCCCTCCGAAGTCGCCATGCGCATGGCGGCCGTCGGACCCACGTCTCCGGGCGTGCGCACCTACGTCATCGCGTTCGACCAGAACCCCGCGGTGGAGGCTGCGCTCTCGCCCATCGCCCTCGCGGGAAACACACCGAGGGTCTATTACGCCAACGACCGCCCCTCGTTCGCTGGCGCTCTCTCGACCATCCTCGACACGGTCGCATCTTCGACCTCGACCCGCGTCCCGCCTGTGTACTCAACCTCCGGCGTCCCCTCCGCCGTGGGGACACCGCAGTTCCAATTCTCGACCGCTTTCACCATCTCCCCGGGGCTCCCCTGGAGCGGTTCGCTCACCCGTCAACGCACGGTCTGCGAGTCGCCTTCGATGGGCGCGCCTCCGGTTCCGACTGAGAAAGCTGTCGACACGTCGCTCGGCGACGACTTCGGCTACAACCTCCGGGCCGCCTACCGAGCTGCGCAGTCGGGGTGGGGGCAACGATACCTCTGGACCTACGTTCCGACCGCCGCGACGACGGCTTCGCAACTCACGACCAGCCTCACGAACGCAACATCCGGGACGGCCGGGTTCGCGCGCGATCTGCCCGCGCTCGCCGGCTCCCCGGCGCTCTTCGGGTACACGAGCACGACCGAGGTGAACACCCTCGTCTCATGGTTGAGGGGTGACGCTGGAACCGTGCGGGAGTTCCGTCCGCTCGGAGACATCTATCGCTCCACGCCGGTAAGTGTTCAGGCGCCTCTCATCGATCTTCCGGACCAGAGCTTCACGTCGTACCGCGGGCTGACGCTCTCGCGCATGACCGCGTCTTCTGCCGCCAACGCCGCCGCCTCCCTCCGTCGCAGCGACGTGCGGGTGGGCTCGCGTGAGGCGATGGTCTATGTCGGAAGCAACGACGGAGTTCTGCACGCGTTCAATACCGACAACGGCGAAGAGGTCTGGGGCTTCGTGCCGCCCTATCTGGTCCCGACGCTCCGCACCCGCTACCCCGCGACACGCGCGTTCGGTGTCGACGGCACCCCCGTCGTTAAGGATGTCGTCTTCGAGCGATCGGCGGCAGCTCCCCCGACGGCCGCTTCGTGGCGCACCGTCCTCGTCGTGGGCCTTCGCAACGGCGGGCCTGCGTACGTCGCGCTCGACGTGACCGACCCGTATCAGCCTCGATTCCTCTGGCAGTTCACCGATCCCACAAACATGGTCGCCGCGACGGGAACGCCGTCGATCGGAACGCTCTATTTCACGCCGGTCGATCGCACCGTGCCTGTCGAGCGCGCGGTGGCCTTCATCCCTGGTGGTGCGGGCCGCTCTTCTCTCGGCGCGTGCACCGCGACCTCGCACGCGCTCCCGTCTCGCAACGCGCTCCTCGCCACGCCTGACAGCGGCCGAGGTACGCGGCGTCCTTACAACCGTTGTTGGGACACCTCGACCGGCCAGTATCTCTATGTCCTCGACCTCCAGACCGGCGAGGTCATTCGGCGTCTCGGTGCGGGCATGCCCGTCCGCAACGGCAACGCATGGGAAGACACCGTCCCCACCGGGTCGCCTCTCACCGGCGCTCCCGCTCTCTACAACGGAACGGCCGGAGCGGTTACAACCCGTGCCTACCTCGGGGATGGCGACGGCTTCGTCTGGCGCGCGGACTTCAGCAATCGCGACCCGCGCTACTGGTGGATGTCCGACGAGTACGACATGTATTGGGGCAGCACCTACGACCACGGCCAGCCCATCATCGAGCGTCCGATGGTGACCGTCGGGACGCGCGGAGAGGTCAACATCGCGGTCGGCTCGGGAGATCCCGAGGTCCTCGACGACACGCTCAATGAATATCGGGTCGCCTCTTTCACCGAGACGACGGCGACGGACTCCAGCGGCGCGGTCACCTCCGTCGCGGTGCACGAGAACTGGCAGATCAGGCCTGGCCTCGATACAACCAGGGATTTCCAGACCGGGGAGCGAATGACCGGCTCGATGACGGTCTTCAACGGCGTTCTCTACTTCGGTTCATTCACCCCTCGTTCGACGACGAACCCCTGCGATTTCGGCTACGCTCGTCTCTGGGGCCTCGACATGACGCGCTTCGATACGGGCTCCGCCTACGATTACCCGAAGGCGCGCCTCGATCTTGATGGTGATCCGCTCACCGCGAGCGACATCGTCCGCGCCTCTCGCGACCTGAACTTCAACGGCACCGAGACGGACGACGGAAACTCGGTGCTCTTCGGTGTGGCGATCTCAAGGCGCATGAGCTGCAACGTCACAGCGACCGCGCCGGACCCGATCACGGGCATGCCGCGCAGCTACGTCTCTTCTTCGACGGGCGGTGAATACCGCCTCGTTCTCCAGACCGCCCAGGCCGGACGTACGGGCTCCACGGGGCTCAACCCGATCGTCACGCGTCGCCTGCCTCGCCCGCAAATGCCCGCGCGCGTCGATTCCTGGGCCTCGATCTTCGAGTGATGCGCGTCTCGCCCTTCGTTCTCGTGGTGGTTTTCGGCGCGCTCGGCGGCTGTCGTCGCGCGCGCCGAAGTCCCCCTCCTCCTTCGATTCCCGCGGCTCCTCGTCCGGTCGCCGCACCTCCACCCGAGGAAGCTCGGGTCGACCCTGACGAGTTGCTTCCGGGTAGTTCCCAGGCCTTCGGTCTCGCGCTCCCCGTCAACACCGCGGTTCGATTCGAAGACTCTGAAACTCGGATGTACCACGTCAACGCGCAAATGCCGCGTGTGATGCGATACCTCCAGCAGCGCCTCGAGTTTGCGACGGCGGACATCCAGCCATTGGGGGCGTTGATTCGCCACGCGCGACTTCGTGACAACGACGCCGCGACCGTCGTTGACGTCGGTGTGCGCGACGAGGGCGACCGTACGCTTGTTACGGTCTGGAATCGAACCCCCGTTCCTCAGGCGCAGCCACGCACGATGGAAGATGCCCTCCGTGCGGCCGGAATCGATCCGCAAACGCATCGGGTCAACCCGCGATACAACCGCTGATTCAGCCGCCCACCGCGGCTTCAATCGCGAAGGTCACCGTGACCTCGCCGAGTCTGACGGAAGTCCCATCTGACACTTCGCGGCTAGCGCCCTGACCAGAGGCGCACGCGAAGCCGTGCTGTGAGGGGGTGAGTCGTAGCGAGGCTCCTCTGACGAGTTGCGGCGGCAGGCGAATCGCCGCGCTCCCGTCGCCTGAGATGTCGGCCTCCGTGAGCACCAGCAGGTGAACGAGGCCCGCACCGAACGGGTCAATTCGAGTGAGGCGGGCCCACCGGGGGAGGACGCCACGCGCCGTGGGAGAGTGCTCGAAGCGAAGCTTCACGTGCGGGCCGAGGCCGATTTCGTCACCGTGCTGCAGCGCCACCCCCTGCGAAGCGGGATCGATGGTGCGACCAGAGACCGACGTTCCGGTGCTGGAGCGCAGATCAAAGAGGAGGGCCGCGCCGCCCTTCCACTCGAGGCGAGCGTGGCGTCGTGAGATCGTGCGCCCTCTTCGATCATTGTCCGAATTGAAAGGGACGCAGCGAGGGACGACGTGCCCGGTGCGCCCGAGCACGACCCGGGTCGCCGACACGATCTGAACGGGACCGATCCCCGCGTCGGTGACCATCTCCGCACGCGCCAGCGGGGCGTCATCCTGCGCCTCGTGAATGGTCGGCGTCGCGAGGCCGAAGCCCCCGATCCGCTCGATGGCGGCGCGCATCTCGTCGGCGCCCTGAAAGCGCTCATTCGGACGCTTCGCAAGCGCGCGGCGGACGACGGGCTCGAAGACGCGGGCGTCTTCCGGCGCAGCCTCATCGAACGGACGAGGCGCCGAGAGCACGTGCGCCGCAGCCAGCTCGCGTAGCGAATTCGCCGTGAAGGGGGCCCGCCCGGTGAGGAGCTCGTAGAACATCGCCCCGACTGAGTAGAGATCGGAGCGCGGATCGACGGGCCCGCCCTGCCATTGCTCGGGAGACATGTAGTCTGCCGTTCCCATCACGGCTCCCTGCGCGGTGCGCAGCATCACGGAGCCTTCGAGCGCCGTGTCGAGGACCTTCGCCAGGCCGAAATCCGTGAGCCTCGCCATCTCGCCCACCGGGTGCCCTGGCGTCGGCGCGAGGAGCACGTTCTCGGGCTTCACATCTCGATGGAGCACGCCGCGCGAATGCGCTTCTGTGAGCGCCGCGAGCACCTCGGTCGTCCAGATCGCCGCGGAGGTCGCAGGCGCGGGGCCGTCGACGATCGCTGCGTCGAGTCCGCGCCCGAGCACCGCCTCGGTCACGAGGTAGCGCTCTCCGTCGTCGAGCTTGCCTACGTCGAGCACGCGCACGACGTACGGAGACGAGAGCACCGAGGCCGCGCGCGCTTCGCGAGAGAAGCGTGGGCCCTGCGTCGGGTCGCCGTTGGACACGTGCTTCAGCAGGGCGACGGCCACGAGACCACGCGAGAGCAGGTCACGCGCGAGGTAGACGTGCTTCACCGCGCCGCTCCCGAGGAGCCGAAGGACCTCGTAGCGCCCGGCGACGCGCGTGCCTGGATTGAGGACGTCCACGTGCCGCGAGGGTATCACCGCGTGCGACGGCGGAGGATGTCCTGGATCTGCTGCGCGACCTCAGGGCGCTCGCTCACGAGCGCGTTCTGAAGCACCTGGGCGGCCTCCTGCGCATCGTTGCGAATCAGCAGGTCGCGGGCCTGCTGCCGCTCCTCCTGCGTGCCGTGGATAAGCGTTCCGACGAGGTACTCCACGGCCTCGCGCGACGAGATCCGGCCGATCGAGCCGAGCGCGGCCTGCCGCACGCGGGGGTTGTCAGCCTCGCGGTGCAGTCGCGACAACGGATCGAACGCGTGCGGAAAGTGGAGGGCTCCGATGGCGTCGACCGCTGCGCTCACGACGGCCGCGTCCTGCGCGTCCTGCACGCCCTTCATGATCACCGTGAAGGTGCGCTTGAAGAAGAGCTGTCGGGCCGCACGGAGACACGCGACGCGGACCTCTCCCCGTCCGCGCTCGAAGAGGTGTTCGAGCGGTGAGAGCACCGCGTAGAGCTGCACCTGACCGAGCGCCTCCGCGAGCTGCGCGAGCGTCGTCGGGTGGTTGGGCTCGCGCGCCATCAACGCGACGAGCCGCGCCAACAGGGCCTTGCGACGGACGAAGTCAGGCAGCGTCGTGTCGAGCAGGATCTCGCCGCACGTCTCGACGGGATCGCCGTGCTCTTCCCACTCGATGACGTCGTCGTTCCAGATGTCGGGGTACGCGACGGGCTGGCGGAGATAGTCGGGCAACGGTGGGGCGCGCGCGGGTTCGTCCTGCGCGCTCGAGTACTGCTCCGCGAGCGCCTTGTAGCGCTTCGATCGCTTCTCCTCCGCGCCCGGAAGCTCCGCGAGCGCGCGGAACACCGAGACCGCCTGCGCGTGAAGACCCACCGCGCTGTACGCCCCCACCGCGGCGAGGAGCGCGTTCTCCGCGAGCTGCACGCTCCCGCCGCCCGCGAGCGTGTGCTGCGCGGCCCTGCGCCACGCCTCGGCCTCTCGCACGCGCAGCGCCGCGTGAAAGTTCAGTCCAACGCCGCGCGCGTAGTCGCTCGCCTCATGCAGGATCGTCGCGACCGCGTGGTGCTCGCCCGCCCGCTCCGCGCGCGAGATGAAGTCCTCGTAGTACTGGAGCGCGTAGTACTTCAGGTGATCCTCGCGGAGGATCCGGATGCAGTTGAGGTAGCCCTCCGCGAGGTTCTCGAAGCTCCCGGTCTCGGCCCCGAGCGTGAGGAGCACCTGAAAGCAGTCGAACGCGCGCTCGCGCATCCCCCTCGCTTCGAGCATGTCCGCGGCCTCTTCGAGGAGCCGCGTCGCGCGCACCCGACAGCGATGCGCGCCCACCGGGTCTCGGAGCTTCTCGAGCACGCGCCCGAGGTTGAAGCTCACGAGCGCGCCGGTGTACGGGTCCTCGCGCAGCCTCGGATCCGCGGCGACCTCCTCCCAGAGCGCGCGCGCCGCGGGGTACTGCTCGGCCTCCTCGAACTGGATCGCCGCGTGCGCAGGCCACCGCGCAGCCCGATAGTGCTGCGCCGCGAGCGCGTGCTTTCGATCGAGCTGCGCGGCGCGGGCGAGGTCGCGAGGCTCGCTGGTCACGAGCTGCGCCATCCTCGCGGGCTCGCGGAGGTAGAGCAGCACAGTCCCCGCCGCGCGGAGCTTGCCGAGCTGCGTGAGCGCGTCGGCGAGCGTGCGGAGGATCTCGTCGTAGTCGCGCGCCGCGAGGTGCGTCTGCTGCGCGTTGGTGAAGAGGATCTGCTCCGCCCGATCGGGCTGCCCCGCGCGGAGCGACTGGCGGGCCCTCGCGATCGCCTCGTCGTTGAGCACCGTCGACATGGCTCAGGCCTCCCCCGTGTGGGCGCGGTGCTTCGATGGCAGCGACTCGCGTCGGGCCTCGCTCGTCGCGGCCTCGACGATCGAGAGCGCCCGCGTCGCGCGCTCGTCCCGGTCCTTGAGCGCCTGATCGGTGACCACCTCGTGGAGCGTGAGCTGCGGGAGGTACTCCAGGTCGAGCGCGCCGCGCGAGGGCAGCATGAAGACGCCGCAGAGCTCGGCCACCTCGCGGATCCTCCGAACGAGGTCGACGGGCACGTGACACTCCGCGTGCGTGATCATGTAGACCGTGACGCTCGCGCGGTCGCGGTTGCGATCGAGCTCCGCCGCGAGCTGCGAGAAGACGCGCGCGTAGTTGCGCCCGCGCTCGCCCTTGAACGCGAGGATCCCTGCGACGTGGAGCGAGCCTGCGCCGCCGAGGCCCGCGCGCCCCTTGCGGAGCCGCATGGGCTCGTAGAGCCGCGAGTCGAAGAAGCGCACGCTCGCTTCGAAGCCCTGGAGGGTCATGCGCTTGGCGAGCGCGATCGCGAGGCCGCGCGCGAAGACCGTGCGAGCCCCGCGCATCGAGGCGCTCGCGTCGACGAGGATCTGGTAGCTCCGCGGCGACGGGCGATCCTGCGCCTCGTGGGCGTAGAAGAGCAGCTCGCGGTCCATGAAGCGCTGTTCGAAGAGCTCGTCGTCGTGGGCCATTTCGGTGAGCACGAGCGAGTCGAGCGAGCCGTTGGGCACCACGCCCGAGTAGCCGTCGATGGAGAACACCTGCTGACCGCCGCCGCTGCGCGTGTCGAGCACGCTCGGGAGGATGTCGAGCGAGAAGTTCACCACGTCGTTGGCCTCGGGGGAGTTGAACACCGCGAGCAGGTCGATGAGCTCGGTCTCGGGCATCGAGCCGTCTTGCCCGACGAGGCCGAGGAGCTCCACCGTGTCGAGGTCGATCTGCTCGATGCCGAGCAACAAATGGAGCCTGTGCTGCACGAGGTGGATGAGGAACGCGAACTCCGGCCGCCGATCGACGGCCTGCCACACCTGCGGCAGGAGCATCTGCGCCTGCGTGAGCGTGTCGGCGTTGATCGGTACGGGCTCGAAGGGAACCGGCGAGCGCCAGCGATCGACCACGGGGCCGAGCGCGCGCGTGAGGAGCGTGGTGAGCACCGCGTCGTCGATGCGCGACTTCTGGATCTGCTCGGCGACGTCGGTCTTCGAGATCTCCTCGAGGAGCGACGCGTAGGCGCGCAGCGCGGTGAGCGACTCCGACGCGGGCCCTTGCAACTGCGGGAGCGGCGGCAGGTCGCGCGGCGGGCCGTACGCGGTGCCGAGGCCGAGGAGCGCGGCGCCGATGTCGTGCGCCACGACGAGCGGGATGTTGAGCCCGAAGCGCAGGAGGGTGTTGTACCAGGAGAGCGCGCGCATCCCGAGGGACGCCTCGTTCGCGCCGGCGCACGAGATCGCGAGGCCGCCGAGGGCTCGGACCTCGCCCGGTGACATGCTGCTGATGGCGGCCATACGGGCCGCGGATCGTACACGGATTCCGCGCGCGGCCGCGGCTCGAATGCGAAGCGGTTGTCGCCGCTACGAGACCGACGACGTCGCGACGCCGGGGCGGATCTGCGGGGCCTTCACGCTCGACTCGCGGCGCGACACCGGGGCTTTACGCGCGGAAGCATCGCGTTTCGCTGCGCCCGATGGGGTGCGAGACCCGGCGGTGCGGGTCTGGTTGCGACCGTTGTGCTTGGCCTCGTAGAGGGCCTCGTCGGCGCGCGTGAAGAGGGCCTCGCGCTCCTCGGCGTCGCGCGGAAACTCCGAGATGCCGAGGGAGCAGGTGACCGAAAGCGGGCCGATCTCGGTCTGGAACACCTGGCGCTTGAGCTCCTCACGGATGCGCTCCGCGAGCAGGAAGGCGCCCTCGGTGTCGGTCTCCTCGCAGACGATGACGAACTCCTCGCCGCCGAAGCGTCCGACCGCGTCGGTCTCGCGTCGACACCGGCCGAGCACCGCGCCGAGGCCCTTGATCACCGTGTCTCCCACGGCGTGCCCGTAGGTGTCGTTGACGTTCTTGAACTTGTCGATGTCGAGCACGATGACCGAGAGCGTGTGCCCGAAGCGCGACGCGGCCTTGAGGCGCTTGTCGAACTCGCTCTCGAGCGCGCGCTTGTTGAGGTGTCCGGTCATGGGGTCCGTCGTCGCGAGCTCCTCGAGTCGGCGCACCGCGGCGGCGTTCGAGAGGGCCACCGACGCGTGCGCGGCGAGCACGCCGAGGAGTTGCCGCGTCCCCTCGGTGAAGGCCGCCCTGCGATTGGCCGCGAGGGTGAGCGTGCCGAGCACCGCGTCGCGCACCACGAGGGGAAACACCGTGACCGAGTTGGCCTCCGAGAGCGCCGCTTCGCGCGTGAACACGTACTGCGTCTTCGGGTCGAAGTGACCGCGGTAGGGCAGCGCGTGGCGGGCCTTCACCGCGGCGCAGGCGATGCCTGTGTTCTCGCCGAACGTGAGCCCCTCGACGACGCGCGGGACCTCTCCCGAGACGTGCCGCACGCGCTGCTCGCCCGACTTCGCGTCGAAGCTCGTGACCACGAGCAGGTCGTGCTCGACGATGGCCTTCGCCGAGGTCGCGACGGCCTGGAGCACCTGGTCCTCCGTGAGCGCCTCGCCGAGCGCGCGCGACGCTTCGAAGAGCCGCGACATGTCGTCCTTGGCGCGCTCGAGCCGCGCGAACACGCGCTCGTTGTCAATGAGCCTGCGAGCCTGGAGCGCCACCGCTTCGAGCGTCGCCTGATCGTCGGCCGAGAACGGGAGGTCGTCGACGCGGTCCGCGACCATGACGCCGCGCACGGTCCCCTGATCGAGCACGGGGACGCCCGCGAAGCACCTCACGTCGTGCGCGCCGCGGTAGTACGTGAGCCCGGGATGGTCCGCGCGAAGGTTCGAGAGCAGCACGGGCTTCGACATCGCGATGGCCGCGCCCATGGCGCCTGAGGTGATCGGGAGCGGCCCCTCGTTGAGGTCTGCGTCATCGGGCGTGGCGGCCTCGACGAGGCGCAGGCTCTTGCCCTTCGCGTCGGCCCAATAGAGCGCGCAGGTGCGGAGCTTCATCGTGCGCTGCGCGAGGCTGAGGAGCCCTACGATCGACGCGTGGATCTCTTCGAGCGACGAGCGCACGCGGGCCTCGTCGACCTTCTCGTTTCGCTGCGGCGGCTGCGCGCTCGGGCTCTGGAGCCTGAACGACTGCGCGGCCTCCTTCTGGCGCTTGCGCTCGTCGGCGATCATCTGTTTCGCGTGGTCTCGCACGCGAGCGACCTCGGCGCGCGTGAGCCCGTGGTGGAGCAGCCCGGCGGCGACGACGAGCGCGACCCTGAGCCCGAGCGAGAGCGCATCTGTGCTGCCCTCCGCGGCGAGGTGGAGCGCGCCTTCGAGCGCGACGCCGTAGAGCACCGGGACCCACGCGCGCCGCGGCTCGCCCATCGCGACGCACACGGCCACCGCGAGCACGGGGAGCGCTGCGAGAGGACCGTGAACGCCTCCCTCATACGCGGTCAGCGCGCCCGTGAGCGCGAGCGCGGGCATCGACGAGAGCGCGCCGAGGCTCTGCGGGAGCTCGCCCTGTTGCGCGCTCTTCTGCCTGCGACGTGCCTTCGTCGCGACGGCGAGGATGCACGCGAGGGCGAGCGCGAGGTCGAGCGCGCCGACGTTACGCTGCGAGAATCCTCCGTGCGCGATGCGAAGCGCGACCCCCCCCGCGGAGGCGGGCGCTGCGCAGGCACGGACCACTCGGCGAAGGCCTCGGAGAAGGGCGACGAGGTCCATGTACGGTGCGTCGCGGATAGCAGCGATGGCGCGCGTCCGCCAAGAAAGCGGCGGCGATCAGCGGGCCATGCGCGAGGGCATCGCGCTCGACGGAACCTCGACCACGACCTCATCCGGACGCACCCACCCGAGCTCCTCTCGCACCGCGCGCTCCCTCGCGCGCGGGTCCGTGGTGAACGCGCTGAACTCCGCGCGGAGCTGGATGAGCTGACGCGCGAGGCGGACGTTCTCCTGACGCTGCGCCTCGAGCTGCGCGCGGAGCCTGCGGTGACGCGCGAGACCGTCGTCGCCGAGCGCCATGACGGGCACGGACACCAGCGTGATCCCGAGCACGGCCAGGGGAACGCCGAGGATGAATCGCTCGCGCAGAGGGGCCATGGCCCGGGGTTCTAGCGTTCGCGATCGCGCGGGCGCTAGAAAAGCGCAGTCGTCAATCGAGCGCGAGCACGGCGACGTCGGAGTCGAGCGCGACGTTGAGGAGGTCGAAGTTGGGATGCGAGATCTCGACGGCGCCGTCGGGTGTGACGAACGCGTGGGCGGTCACGGCTCTGAAGTACGGCGGGTCTCGCAGCGAGGCGGCGACGAGGCAGCGCGGCGACGAGGGCGGCAGCGCGGTCGACGGACGGACGCGCGCGTGCTGCGTCCGCTTGACGAGCTGGATCTCGTCGGTGGCCGCGCGAAAATGGGGTCCGCCGTCGAAGGGGTCGATGCGGTTGCAGTACTGAAACCCGATGCGGCGCAGCATCTTCTCGACGCCGAGGGTCTCGCGTCCGACCTTGCCGATCACGCCCTGCGCCTCGGGCGGCAACAGCGACGCGTAGATGTCGCCGTTGGGAAAGAGCGCCTTGATGAACTCCTTGTTGCGCTTCGAAAGCGCGTCGGCGTCGAGGTACGTCATGTCGGTGAACTTGCGGCCGAGCGACTCCCAGAGGTGGCTGCGCCCGTCGGGCAAAAGCGGCGGCAGGAGCTCGGCGACGACCTCGTTGCGAAAGAGGCCGCGGTGCATCGCCATGAACATGAAGCGCACGTACGAGATCATCATGCCGACCTTGTCGGGCACGCGTCGGCAATCGGGCAGCACGATGAGCCCGCCGATCTCGGTGGGCCCTTCGAAGCTGTGCCCGAGGCGGAGCACCGTGTGGACGAAGTGCCGGTCGAGGGAGGGGCTGTATTTCTCCTCGATGATGACGTCGAAGAAGATGTAGGGCGCGTCGCGGCGCCCGAGCTGCGCGAGGATCTTGCTGGTGCCGATGACCCTGCGCTCCTCGAGGTCTTCGAGGACGAACACGTACTCGCGGCGCCGTGGGTCCTTGAGGGCGCCCGAGAACGAGCGCTCTGAGAGGTCGACGATCTCTCGCACCGACTGCGGGTCGTGCGGGAGGTTGATGGTGTTGAGGTGCCGCGCCAGCGCGAGGAGGTCGTGCTCGTCTCCCCCCACCGCGCCGCGGATCACATAGCGGGTCAGGTCGGGCGCAGTCATCGCAGAAGCAGCCTGTCAGAAGGTCCGCGCGCTGTCGACGAGGATGGTCACGGGTCCGTCGTTGACCGCGTCGACCATCATGTGGGCGCGGAACTCTCCCGTCGCGACAGCGATGCCCCGCGCGCGCAGCAGCGCGACGACGCGCTCGTAGAGCTCGCACGCGCGAACGGGCTCCATCGCCGCGGTGAAGTCGGGCCGCCTGCCCTTTCGAACGTCTCCGTAGAGCGTGAACTGCGGTACAACGAGCACCGCGCCGCCCGCACTCACGACGTCGAGGCTCATGCGTCCGCGGTCGTCTTCGAAGACCCTGAGCGTGGCGATCTTCTCCGCGAGGTACGCGGCCTCGGGCTCGCCGTCGCCCGCGCCGACGCCGAGGTACGCGAGGAGTCCCTGCGTGATCTCCCCCGTCACGCGTTCGTCGACGGTGACCTTCGCGCGAGAGACGCGCTGCACCACGGCCCTCACGTCGGCACCGAGCGTCCGCCCGGGAGCTTCGCGTCGCTGCCTCGCACGTAAAGCGGCTCTAGGGCGCCGGTGTCGAGCGTCGCGCGACCTTCGAATGCCTCCCACGCGATGACGCGCGCGAGCGGCGCTTCGAACACGCGCGGCGCACGAATGAAGCGCGTAGGTGCCGTCGACGAGAGCGCCGCGAAGTCGGCCGACGAGAGGTCGCCGACGACGGTGACGACGCCCTCGCAGCACGCGAGCACCCGCTCACCGATCATCGACGCGGCGCCGTGGCAGGGCGCCATGAGCGCGCGGCGGTCGGAGCCTCTCGCGTCGTAGAGCGCCGCGTAGAGCTCGCCACGACGCGCGTCGAGGGCTGCGAGCACGGGGCCGCGCGCGCACCACGCGGAGGCGGCGAGCGCGTCGAGCGACGAGACGCCATAGAGCGAGACGCCCGACGCGATGTGGAGCCCCTTCGCCGTGGCGACCGCGATTCGAACGCCGGTGAACGAGCCGGGGCCGATGCCGACGGCGATGCGATCGAGGGCGTCGAGGGCGACGTTCGCGCGGGTGAGCACCTCCTCGACGAGCGGGAGGAGCTGCTCGGAGTGGTTCGCACGGACGCGGGCGACAGACTCGGCGAGGACCGCGCCGTCGTCGATGAGCGCGACGGAGCCGGCGAGCGTGCTGGTGTCGAGGGCGAGGATCTTCACGGTGTTGTGGCTGCGCAGCGGAAGGTGAGGGTGACGGAGCGCGCATCGCGCTGGAGCTCCCGGCGTCGATCGCAGCGCGCGACGACGGCGGGCTCGTTCCACGCGCTGCCACGCACGATGAAGTGGTCGGGGGAGGGGCCCGGCGTCAAGGTCCACTCCGCGGCGTTTCCCGCGCCGTCGAAGACCTCGAAGGGGCTCTGGGCGCGCGGCTGCGACAGCACGGGGACCGTGTCGCCAGGGCCATACTCGAGGCTGTTTACGCGCGTCGGATCGGGCCGATCGCCCCACGGATACGCGCGCCCGTCGACGCCGCGGAGGGCCTTCTCCCACTCGATCTCGGTGGGCAACCGCACGCCGCGCCAGGCGCAGTAGTCGCGCGCGTCGAGCCACGAGACCCTCACCGCGGGGTGCGCCGCGTAACGCTCGGCCGCGTCGCTTCTGCCACGCGCTGCGACCGCGGGGCTCGTCGCGATGATCGAGGGGTCGGCGTCGCGTTCGGCAGCGTCTGCTGCGCGCGCGGTCTCCGCGGCGAAGCGAGCGTAGTCGCGGGTCGTCACGGGGACGCGATCGATGGCGAAGGCGCTCACCGCGACGCGCTCGGAACGCAGCGGCGGGAGCTCGCCGCGCGCGGCTTCTCGCGCTGATCCAGCGGAGAAGGGCCCCGCGGGGATGGTCACCATGCTGGCGCGCGCCCCGACCGAGCGAGGCCCTCCAGCGCCTCGATTGGAGCCGCACGCAGCGAGAGCGAGCATGAGAGAGAGGACGACGCGCACGTTGACGAAGGGAGATACACGGCGGCGGAGAGAATCTCCAGCGCGCGAAATGAGCTTGGATTACCGATGGTTCCCAGAAATCGTCATCGGCATTAGTACGAAGTGTTGACCGCTCCGAGGGACGGGCGTACAAGCCGCTTCCCTTCGACGGAGAGCCCCTCCGGCGGCGGGTTGTCGGTCAAAACCAGCGGCTGAAGAAAAAAGCCAAAGAGTGTTGACAGGCAAACGAGGAGAGAGTTAAGACTCTCCTCCCTCGAACGAAGAGGAACGAGAGTCAAGCCGCCAGCGGCGGTGCGATGATCGGTGATCTCTCTGCCCTGAGCGGCGGATGACAGCACGTCATCTCCGATCTTTGAAAACCTGGTTGCAAGAACGATCGAGAGTTTAACCAACTCGCGATCGACGCCGACCTCTGACGACTCCGAACAACTCGGCGTCTGAAGAGAGTCGGTAGTGGAAGCGGAATCGTCCGCGCATCACTGGTGAAAACCAGCGGTACGACGGACATGTTACTTGAGAATACAGGCTTTAAAATAGTCCTGGAAGCGCTCCAACAACCGTCATCGACCGGTGCCTCACAGCATCGGATCAGACATTAATTGGAGAGTTTGATCCTGGCTCAGAGCGAACGTTAGCGGCGCGCCTAACACATGCAAGTCGCACGAGAAAGGGGGCAACCCCCGGT
>JBPOHC010000088.1:0-1781 GCA_052035985.1 Myxococcota bacterium
GTGGTCGGCACGGGCGAGACCCACTCGGTCCGCGAGTTCGTCGAGCTGGCCTTCTCGCGCGCGGGCCTCAACTGGGAGGACTACGTCCGCGTCGATCCGCGGTACTTCCGCCCCGCCGAGGTCGACCTCCTCCTCTCGGATCCGACCAAGGTCCGCGAGGCCCTCGGGTGGACGCCCACCGTCGGCTTTCACGAGCTCGTGAACCGCATGGTCGACTCCGACCTCGCCCTCGCCGCGCGCGAGAAGCGCACCCTCGGCTGATCTACGCGACCGTCGTCGCGGCCACCGAAGCGAGCGAAATGATCCTCGGCATCGACGCCTCGAACCTCCGCTACGGCGGCGGGATCACGCATCTCACCGAGATCCTCTCGGTCGCCGACCCCGAGGCCCACGGCTTCTCGCGCGTCATCGTGTGGGGCGGACGAGCCACCCTCGACCGCCTCGCCGATCGCCCCTGGCTCACGCGCATCCCCGAGCCCGCCCTCGACGGAAACCTCGCGGCGCGCACGCTCTGGCAATCCGTCGAGCTCCCTCGTCGCCTCACCCGCGAGCGCTGCGACATGCTCTTCGCGCCCGGCGGAACCGCCCCCGCCCTCGCCCGCCCTCGCGTGGTCATGTGCCGCAACATGCTGCCCTTCGACCCCGTCGAGCGAGGGCGCTACGGACTCACCGCCACGCGCGCGCGCCTCGAGGTGCTCCGTGTGGCGCAGGCCCGATCGTTCGCCTCGGCCGACGGCGTGATCTTTCTCACGCGCCACGCGCACGACGCCGTTCGCGCCGCGATGCCGAGCGAGCCGAAGCGCGCGGCCATCATCTCGCACGGCGTGAACCCGCGCTTCTTCGCCGAACCGAAGCCGCAGCGCGCCATCGCCGACTGCACGCACGACGACCCCTTCCGCTGGGTCTACGTGTCGACGGTGACGCGCTACAAGCACCAGTGGGCCGTGGCCGAGGCGATGCGCTCGCTGCGCGCCGAGGGGCTCCCCGTCGCGATCGAGTTCGCGGGCCTCGGTGACGATCCGAAGTCCGTCGAAGCGCTCTCGTCGCGCCTCCGTGACTACGACCCCGCGAGCCGTTGGACCTCGTGGAAGGGTCACCTCCCCTTCGCCGACATCGTCGACGCGTACCGCCGCGCCGACGCCGCCGTGTACGCGTCGTCGTGCGAGAACATGCCCAACATCCTCCTCGAATCGATGGCCTCGGGCCTCCCCGTCGCGTGCTCCAACCGCGGACCGATGCCCGAGATCATCGGCGCCGCCGCGGCGTTCTTCGACCCCGAAGACCCCCGCGACATCGCCCGCGCCGCGCGCGTGATGCTCCGCTCGACAGAGCTGCGCGCGAAGATGGCGGCCGACGCGCTCGCCCTCGCGCGGCGCTACTCGTGGCACCGCTGCGCCGACGAGACCTTCACCTTCCTGCGCGACGTCGCGACGTCGACGGCGCGCGCTCCACGCTGAGGTAGTTCCCATGCTCCAGGTCGTTCAGGATGTTCGCAGCGGCAAGACCGGGGTCCGAGAGATCCCCGACCCGGTGGCCGCGCCCGGCCAGGTCGTCGTCGCCGCCGCCGCCTCGCTCGTCTCCGCAGGGACCGAGCGCTACGTCGTCGAGCTCGCGCGCAAGAGCCTCATCGGCAAGGCCCGCGAGCGGCCCGACCACGTCCGCCGCGTGATCCAGAAGGTGCAGCAGGAGGGCCTCTTCTTCACCGCGCAGCAGGTGATGGCCAAGCTCGACGAGCCCATGCCCCTCGGCTACTCGTCGGCGGGCGTCGTGCTCGCCTGCGG
>JBPOHC010000374.1:0-2637 GCA_052035985.1 Myxococcota bacterium
GGGTGCGGAAAGGGTGTCGGCACCGGCGCGGGCATCGGCACCATCTCGAAGTGGATGTCGAGACCCACCACCAGATCGAGCCACGTCGATGCGATCACGCCGTCGCTCCCGCAGTCGGCGCTTGATCGGCGAGCAACGCTTCAGCGCGCGCGTCGAGCGATCGCGCCTGCGCATCGAGACCCTGCGCCCTGCACGCCGCCGCGAGTCGCGCGGCCACCTCACCGGCGCTGCTCGCCTTCGCCTCGGGAGGCTCCGCCGCGTCGGCCACCGCGAGCGCGCGCTGCCAGCACGCCGTGGCGCCCGCCGTGTCGCTGACATCGGCGCGCGTCTCGCCCGCCATGCGCCACGCCTCGATCGCGAGGATCTTCAGGTCGGCCTCCTCCGCGCGCGTCGCGGCCGTGTGATACGCGACGTACGCGTCGTCGCGTCGACGGTCGAGCAGGTGCAGCGCGCCCATCGCGAGATGAGCCTGCGCAGAGAGGTCACCGAACGCGCGCGCCTCCGCCCGCGACGCCGCCTGGCGGTACACGTCGATGGCCTCACGCCGCCGCTCCATCGGCACGAGGAACGACGCGAGGATCAGCTCCATCACCACGCCGTCGCGCTCCATGCCGTGCGTGAGGCACAGGTCGCGCGCCTCGCGCTGAAACCTGATGGCCTCGTCGTCGCGCCGCTGACGCATCGCCTGCGACGCGCGCAGCACCTTCACCGCGAGGGCGGGCGCCAGCTTCGCCGCGGCGGGCACCGTGACACCCGCGGCCGCGAGCACCGCTTCGAGCTCCGCGGGCGACGCCAGCGGGTACTCTGGACGCGACGGCGGGACGACACCCTTCGGCCACGCGGCCCCCGTGCGCGCGGGTCCCGACACGTTCTCGGGCGCGCCCTCGATCGCGTCGAGCATGCGTCCGAACTCGCGCTGCGCCGCGGCCGCATCGACGGCGCTACGCACACGCATCGCACGCGGACCGAGGTCGTCGACCCACGCGCCGAGCGTCGCCGTGTCGAGATCGATCGCGACCCAACGCACCTCACCGAGCGCGGGGGCCTTCACGAGCTGCTCGAGGAGCGCGCTCCAACGCGCGGGGTCGTCGACCTGCGTGGGGGCGAGCGCGATGACGAGCCCCTCGTTCCACTCGACCTTCGTGGCGAGCAGCTGTTGGAGCTGCGCAGCGAAGCCCGCGGGGCCCTCCGTGAGCGATTGCGCGGGGAGCGCAGCGAGCGTGACGCCCTCCTTCTCGAAGGCCGCGCGGCGGGTCTCGTGGTGCGCGCGGAGTCGCTCGATGCGCGCGCTCCAACCCTCGTCGGCGCGGGTGAAGGGCTCTTCGAGCACGAAGAAGGGCGCGCGGTTCTCGGGGTGCATCTCCTGAGCGGCGACGAGCGTGAGGGCGGCCTTGCGCAGGTCGGTCTCCACCGTCGCGTGCAGGCAACGGACCTCCCTCGCTCGCACGAACCACTTGAGCGACTCCGCGAGCTCGCGGACCGGTGCGGCGTACGACTCCATCGCGCTCCCTCAGTTGATCTTGACCATGGCGCCCACGATCATGTTGACCGCCGCGGCCGTCGACATGACCTTGGTGCCGGTGATCGACACGCCGCTCGCGTCGGCCTTCACCGCGCCGCCCGCGGAGAGCAGCACCTCGCTCGCCTGAAGCGTGATCGACGAGGTCGTGACCTTGATCGTCGCGCCGCCGCAGGTGAGCTCGATCTCGGTGCCCGAGCCCACCGCGATCTTGCCGCTGTCTTCGATCTTCACCGCGCCCGAACCGTGCGTGAGCAGCACGTACGAAGCCGCCGCGAGCTCGACGTGGCCGCCCTCGAAGGTGAGCGCCGTGCCGCCCTGATTCACCTGCACCTTGGGGCCGCCGTTGATGGTGTAGTTGCCGACGATCGAGTCGCTCTTGTTTCCGCCGACGCCGAGCGTGTCGTTGACGCCGACGTCGACGGTGCGGTTGTTCCCGATGGTGACGGTCTGGTCGCCAGCGCCGCCGTTGCCCGCGTTGACCGTGTGCGTGTGCGTGCCGTTGACCACCGTCTCGCGCCGCCCGTTGACCGTGAGCTCGTCGAGGGGCTTCACGGTCGTGTGCCGCTCGGCGTTGATGGTGTTGGTCTCCTTCTTCTCGACGGTCTTGGTGCGGTTGCCCGTGACCGAGAGCGACTGGTCTCCGCCGACGCTCTCGGTCTGGTTGCAGTCGATGGAGTTGCTCTGGTTGTTGTGAACGACCGTCGCGTGGTCGTGCTCGACGACCTCGTTGAAGTCCTTCTGGGCGTGGATGAAGATCTCCTCGCTGCCCGCCATGTCTTCGAAGCGGAGCTCGTTGTATCCGCCGCCGCCCGGCGAGCTGTTCGACTTGATGGTGCTCTTCGTCTTCTCGTCGGGGAGCGTGTAGGGCGGCGTGTTCGCGCCGTTGTAGACGCAGCCCGTGACGAGGGGGCGATCGGGGTCGCCTTCGAGAAAGGCCACGACCACCTCCATCCCGATGCGCGGGATGAACACGAAGCCCCACCCTGGCCCCGCCCACGCCTGCGAGACGCGCACGAAACACGAGCTCTGCTCGTCGCGCGCCCCGATGCGATCCCAGTGGAACTGCACCTTGATGCGGCCGTGCTCGTCTGTGTAGATCTCCTCGCCCGCGGGGC
>JBPOHC010000427.1:0-1643 GCA_052035985.1 Myxococcota bacterium
CCTCCTGCGCCATCACCCCTCCGATCACCACGTCGCTCATCGTCCGCTCCCTCCGAAGGCGCTCCGCAGCGCCGCCACGATCCCGCGCCGCGACTCATGCCGCCGCGCCACGTCCACGTTCACCACGCCGAGGCCCGACACCTCGCGCCACGGGATCACCGCAGCGACGCCGCGCACCTCGACCACCAGCAGCGCCACGCCCCCGGCCGTCGCCGTCGCCGTGAGCTGGTCTGCCTGGTGCGGCTTCACCCTCGCTCGCGCCTTCGACTCGCGCCGCAGGTCGACCACGCCCTCGACCGTGCGCTTGATCTCCGCGACGAGGCACCGGCCGCCGCGCACTGCGCCCACCACGTCGCAGAGCGCGCGCTTCGTCGGCGTCCACACGCCCTCGATGAGCACTACGCCGGGGCCGGTGTGTTCCCACCACGCGACGTCACCCGCGAGGGTGAGGACGCCGAGCGCATCGAAGACCGCCGTCTCCCAATCACCGCCCGACGCCTGCGCCGCGGCACCCTGCGCAGCGTGAGCGGCGCGCGCCTTGGTCGAGGCGTCGAGGGCTGCGCGCTCCGAGGGTGGGCACGCGGCGTGGCGCTGCGTGTCGAGCGCGCGGAGGCCGGGGTTGAGCTTCAGGAGCTGCTCGCGCTTCTCGTCGGACATCCCCGCGAGGGCCTGCTGCACGGCGTCGCGGGCGCTCATGACGCACCACGCAGCGCCGCAAGCTCCGCTTCGAGCGAGGCGACGCGCAGAAGCAGTTCGTCGCGCGTGGGGAGCCCCGGCCTCGGGTCGCCCGCGATCTCCGAGGGCTCGATCACGCGCGCCAGCTTCCCGCCCTCGAACACTTCGATGCGGGCCGTTGGCATGTGCCGCGCGATGGCCTCGGGGCTGTGCAGGCGACGCCGCGCGACGAGCCCGTCCGTCGTGTCGTACGGGTTGCCGCTCGGCGGCATCGGCACGGTGGCGACGACCTCCGCGCCTGTCACGTCGTGGCGCCATCGGTGCCGCCACACGAAGCCGTGTTTCCCGGTGAGGTCGTTGCCGTCACCGTCACCCTCGCGCTCGACGTGGTTCCACGGGAGCGCCTTCGCCTCGGACTCCTCGCGGCGGCGCCGCGCTTCGTCTCCGTGCTGCTTCGCGACCGCGCGCTCGGCGTCGCGCCTCCGCTCCCGCTCCGCCCTGCGCTCCTCGCGCGTCGCAGCCGTTGTCGGCGCGGCTTCGTGCATGGCGTTCTCGGGCTTGACGTCGCGGTCGACGGGCGCCGTCGCAGCCGTTGCTCTGCGGCCGCAGGTCTTCGCGTAGTGCCCCGTCTGACCGCAGGTCTTGCAGTGTCGCTCTTTCATGCGCCCTGCCCTCCGTGTGCGGTGTCTTCCTCGGGCCATGCCTCCGAGGGCGCGCTGATCGACTCGACCGCGAGGTCCATGTTGCGCGCGTGGAGGAGCGTGCCCGCGGTGCCGTGGGTGCTGCTCCACGGGGCGAGGAGCCCGAACACCTGCACCACGTGGCCGGGGCCGCGGACGGCCGGGGCGTCGCTCACGGCCATGTTCGCGGCCCAACGGATCATCGCTTCGTTGCGGGAGAGGGGGTCGCTGTAGGGGTAGGCGCCGACGTCCTTCACCGGGCGCACCTCGCCGTTGGGGCTCCGCACG
>JBPOHC010000309.1:0-3634 GCA_052035985.1 Myxococcota bacterium
GCCCACCACGAGGAGCCATTTCAAGCGGCTCGCGATCCACGCCATCGAGAGGCGCGAGGAGCTCGCGGCGACCGGCGCGCGCGGCGTGAGCTGACGCACGCCGCTGTGCCGATCTTCGGAGTAGTCGTCCTGCGCGGGAGGCTCTGGAGCGTGGTCTGTGCGGTGCGCGGTGTCGGTCATGGGCCTCGCGTCTTCGATCACACGACAGGCGTGTCATCAGCGCAGAACAATCTATCGCGCTCGCGAGGCGAATTCAGCAGCATCTTCGCGCGCCGGTCCCGCGGCGCTCGCGACGACGGCGAAGGCCCTGATCGCCTCGGGGAGAGGCGCGAGACACTTCAGGATTCTCCCTGCACGAGAGGACCGCAGGAAGCGGGTCGTTTCGGCGCTTGCGCTCTTGCACGCTCACGCCCATGCAGACGCTCCCCATGACATCGACTGAATCGATTTCGCGTGACAACGCCGCGCGCCGACGGAGCCTCGCGATCGCGCTCTCGCTCGCGGCCGTCTACCTGGTGTGGGGGTCGACCTACTACGCGATGCGCATAGCGCTCGGTGGCTTTCCTCCGCTGCTCATGGGCGGCGTGCGCTTCACCCTCGCGGGGACGCTGCTCTACGGCGCGCTCCGAGCGCGCGGGGCCGCGTCGCCGACGCGCGGTCAGTGGGCGCGCAGCGCGCTCGTGGGCGTGATGCTCCTCGCGTTCGGCAACGGCGGCGTCGCGATGGCCGAGCAGTGGGTGGCCTCGGGCCTTGCGGCCGTGATGATCGCGTCGGTCCCGCTGTGGGCGGCGCTCTTCGGCGGGCTCTTCGGTCGGTGGCCCACGCGGCGGGAGCTCGTGGGCCTCACGATCGGCGCAGTGGGCGTGCTGGTGCTCAACCTCGGCGGCGGCTTGAGCGCGTCACCGCGCGGGGCTGCGCTGCTCCTCGGAGCGTCGGCGAGCTGGGCGCTCGGCTCGGTGTGGAGCCGTCGACTCGACCTCCCTTCGGGGCTCATGGCGAGCGCCGCGCAGATGCTCGGCGGAGGGGCTGTGTTGCTCGTGACGTCGCTCGCGCGCGGCGACCGCCCGTCGATCACGAGCGCGGAGCCGGTGATCGCCGTGGGCTACCTCGTGCTCTTCGGTTCGATCGTGGCGTACAGCGCGTATGGGTACCTCTTGCGCACGGTGTCTCCCGCGCTGGCGACGAGCTACGCGTTCGTGAACCCCGTGGTCGCGGTGCTCCTCGGCGTCACGCTCGGGAGCGAGCGCATCGGGTGGACCGCCGTCGGCGCGATGGCGGTGATCCTCGCGGGCGTCGCGCTGGTGGTGCTCAAGCCGCGCGTGAAGTGATTCGCGATCGCTGCGTCGCGATCCCTTTCGTATGCCCCAAATAGGCGTGAACCCCATGGTGCGTGCCCCACGAAGAATGCACCCTGATCCTCGTGCTCGAGTCCCGACGCGTAGACGGGTTGCTCCGGGTCCCAGCGTCGCTCGTCGTCGTCGCCGAGCGCGTGCTCGAGGACACGCGCCAGATCGGAGAGGTCCTTCGCTCTGTCGGAAGGTCGATCGAGCCACGAGACGATCTTCAACACCACGAGCGCAGGCAGCGACGCGACATCGACCGTCACGGCGCTCCCTTCGAGCGAGACGGCGCTCGCGTGCGCGAGGGCGAGGTCGAAGCCCAGCACGGACATCTCCCGAGTGTCGTCGTCGAAGCGAACGACCCCGGCGCGCAATACGTCTGCGCTCGCTGGGAGGATGTCCGCGACGACGTCATCGGGGCCGTACCAGCGCTGCCGGACGCGCACGTCGCGACGCCATCCGAGCGGTCCCAACAGCGCGTCGAAGCGCGCGGGGTCCACGACCAGCGCGAGATCGACGTCGGCCGTCAGCCGAGACAACGGCACATGATACCCGAGCGCGGCAGCGCCGATCAGTACGAGGCGGGTGCCCGCGAGCCCCGCACACAGAGCCGAGAGAGCCGAGGATTGCGCTGCGGTCAGCGGGAGGGTCACGCGCTCACCTCCTCGTGTTGAAGATACTTCTCGAACACGACGCGAGCTGCGTCGCGAGCACGGTCATGTCCCTCGGCCAGCAGATCGGCGTAGACCAGCAGCGGGTGCACCGTGTCGGCCTGCGGGCTCTCGAACGCCAACGGTCCGGGCGTTCGCATGAGCACCAGAGGCCCCGCAGCATCACGGACCAGCGCGAGGCGCTTGGGGAGCGCGGCGTCGTCGCTGGCGAGATACACCACCGTCCGATCGCCGCGGTAGTAGCGAGTGAGCCGTTGCGCAGCGGCCCCGCCGCCCCAGCGCCACGCGCCCTCGTGTCCGAGCGACGACGTCAGGCGCGCCTCGAGCGCCTCGACCTCGCGCTCGCGCGCCCTGAAGCGGCCGACGATCAGGTTCGGCGACAGCGTCGCGGAGAAGCCCGCGATCCACAGGTCGAGCGCCTGTCGTCGTCCTGACGGCGACCATCGAGCGCGGCCACGCGCGCGTAGCATCATCCCCTGCTCGACGAGGCGCGCACGCAGGTCAGCGACGGTTTGCGGGCTCACGCCGCCCGCCTTCGCTGCGACGGCGCGCACACTCGCTCCGAGCAGCGACGGATCGACGAGCAGCGCGAAGAGCACGCGATACGCGGCCGACCGCAGCGGCCTGTCCATGGCGGGCACGGACGCGGCGCGCATGCCCTGGATCCGCGCGATGTACTGGTCCCTGACGCGCACGTAGCAGTTGCCCGCGAGGTCGACGAAGTTGACCCCCTCGCGGCGCAGAAACTCGCCTAGCTCACGCCCCACCGTCGGCGCGAGCAACAACACGTTCTCGGTCCCGCGGGCCTGATGCGCGACCCGCTCGGCGATCTCCTTCGTGAGGTGCGAGCGCTTGTGCTCGCACCAGAATGTGACCGCTTCGACGGGGGTCGTGAGCACGAGCTCCGCGTCCCACCGTCCCTCGCCGTCGCGCGGCTCGCGTCGGGCTACCCTCGCAGCGCGCACGAACGGGAGTTCGCGGAGATGCTCGAGGTAAGGAGCGAGGTGTTCCCGATCTTCTTTCGGCGCCACTGTCCATCTGATATCGCATATGCTGTGATAATCGACAAGGCGTCCAAGTGGACACGCTCCCTCGACTGCGGGCGCGCCGAACGCATCTGTGGCTCCGACGCGCCTCGACGGCGTGTCACCCCCGGGCGCGGACGAAGCGCTACCCGTCGGAGCCCGCGGGCGCAAGCGCGCCCCCACGAGAACACGCTGGACGTCGGTCACGCCCACGGCACGCACGCCTTCACCGCAGCCCTGTGGCTTCCCCCGAAACCCCAAATAGGCAGAACCCCCGGTACCCGTTGTCTCCTCGCGGAGCTTCTGGATACCGGGGGTTCGGTTGCGACCCCAATGGGAATTGAACCCATGTTACCGACGTGAGAGGCCGATGTCCTAACCGCTAGACGATGGGGCCAGTGAACACTCAACCGCGGCGTCTCTCACACGCCGCGTTTTCGACAGCTCGGGGACTAGGATTCGAACCTAGATAGACGGAGCCAGAATCCGTCGTCCTGCCGTTAGACGATCCCCGAATGGGACACTGCCGCGTCAGGGGCCACGGAAGCTACGCGCGTCCCGTGGACCTGTCAACAACAAATTCAGGGGTCGACCCGCG
>JBPOHC010000614.1:0-12814 GCA_052035985.1 Myxococcota bacterium
ATCGTGACCCACGCCCCGGCCCTCGCGCGGCGCGCGCGGCGCAACAGCAAGCTCGTCGACGGCGAGGTCGTACACGACGGCCACGACAGTCTGCCTGCTCGTCGGGCAGCAGGAGTGGACAGATCGCCCAGACTGCGAAGTCGTCGCCACCCGACGATGCGCTCACTCCGCTCCGCGCATCGGACACTCCGCCCGCTGCACACGCTCACTCCGCTCCGCGCTTCGGACACTCCGCCCTCTGCGCGCGGTCACTCCGCCCGCTGCACCCACTCACTCCGCCCTCCGTCCGCGCCCACTCCGCCCTCCGCAACCGCTACTCCGCTCCGCGCACGAGCCGCTCCGCCCGTCGCACCCGCTCGATCCGCCCTGTGCACCCGCCACTCCGCCCACTGCACCGCGCACTCCGCCCTCCGCCCGCACCCACTCACGGACCCAGTCGCACCGTGACCGTGCCGCGCGCGTCGAAGTCCGTCCGCGAGTCGCTGTTGACCACCGCGCCGCCCACGCCGAGCGTCACGCGGTCGCTCACGGGCATCGCCCCCGACACGTCGCAGCGGAACGCGCCGTTGTCGCCCACGGTGTTCTGCATCCCGCAGCGCGCGGTGATGTCGTGGCCCGCGCGCGTCGAGTAGCCGACGCCCACGTGCGCGCCCGGTCGCAGCAGCATCGCGGGCGTGTACGCGCCGACGCCCACCTCGCCGTGCAGCCCATCCGAAGGACCTCCGCGCAGCACCACCTCGGGGAACACCGACACGCGCGTGCGGGGATACGTCGCGTCGCGCAGGCAGCGCTGGTAGTCCGCGTCGCTCGAGTACGGCTCGCAGCCCGACGGAAGCTGCGGCTGGTCGTAGACCTCGCGCGCGATCACGCCGGAGCGCACGCCGAAGTAGCGCCAGTCGTAGCCCACCGTCACCGAGCCCGCGCCCATCGGCTGGTCCGCGGGAATCGCGGTCTGGTGGTCGCTCCCTTCGCCGCGGAGCGTGTTGGTCTGGTGCTCGACCGCGCCCTGCGCCGCGATCGTGAGGCCCGTCGTGCGGTCTCCTTGCGGATGCACTCTCACGCGCGCGGCGCCTCCGAGGCCGCCGAAGGTCGTGCCCATCGACGGCGCGAAGGCGCATCCGGCGCGAGCGGGGAGGCGTCCGCTGGTGGTTCCACCGTAGGGCGTGGCCGAGAGCTCGATGTCGGTCGGATCGTTGGCCTCGGAGCGGCTGGTGAACGCCGCGAAGACGCACGCGGTCAGCGCCGCGAGGGTCGTACGTCGGGAGATGCGCTTGCACATGAAGAGCGCCCTCTACACGGCTCGTGCCGCTACGAAGATTCGTGTTTTCGCGCGTCGCGAGTGGCGAGGCGACGGGTCAGTGGCGCGTGTCGTCGCCATGATGAGAGAGCTTTCAGAATGGTCTTGACCCTCACGCTGTGACGGTGGTGCCATTCGCCTCCCGCGAGGAACCACCGCGGAGGGAGACGACGGCGTTCATGGCAGCCAACGAGATCGAGATCGCCGACCTCGAGCGCCTCGCGAGGAGTGACTCGCCGGACCTCGCGCAGGCTGTGATCGCGTTCCTCAAGCAGCCCGATCCGACGTACGAGAAGGCGCCGCCGCCGGGCTCCGTGACGCTCGCGCAGATGCTCGGAACGGTGAGCTACGCGACGCTCCGCTGGGTCGCCAAGCCCGAGAAGCGACAGCGCATCGTGGCCGCGTGGAAGACCTTTCTCACGCAGACCGATCCGCCCGTTCCGCCGCGCTTCGCGCTCGCCGCGCTGCTCGTCGACGTGTACGAGCGCGACACCGACGCGGGCCGCGCCGCACTCGTCGAGATCGCTCGCGAGGCCGAGCTCCGCTGGGGCCTCTGGGCCGGTCTCAAGCGCGTCTACAAGCTCGCCGAGAAGCGTATGGACGCCGAGATCTTCGGCGTGCTCGCGTGGCGCTTCGACCACGCCAAGGCCACGGGCGCGAACGGCGAGGTCTCCGCCGGAACGACGCTCTATCTCCGTCGCCGCGCGTGGAGATTTCTCGCGGAGCTCGGTCGCTCGGTGCCCGCGCTCTACCCCCAGTTCGCCGCGCAGGTGCTCCGTCACTACCTGCCAGAGACGCGCTTCATCGCGACGTGGATCGCCAACCACGTCTGGGCCCACGGCGCGGGCAAGTACAACCGCCAGAGCTTCACCGCCAACCCCCCCAACGACCTCACGAAGCACCGCGCCTTCGACGACGCGTGGAAGCGCTCGCCCGACGCGCTCATGGGCCTGCTCGAAGGCTGCCGCGCCGACCTCCCCGCGCGCTTCGCGATCCAGGGTCTCAAGAAGGACTTTCCCGAGGCCCTGCGCAGCGTCACGCCCGCGTGGCTCGCGCGGCTCGCGTCGCGTCCGCTCGAAGGCGTTCACGAGTTTCTCGTCGAGACCCTCGACGGCTCGCCCGAGTTTCACGCGTCGAAGCTCCGCGGACTCGGGCTCCATGAAGCGGCCCTCGCGCTGCTCACGTCGCCGAGCGCGAAGGCTCGCACCTGGGCCATCGAGTACGCCCGCGCCCACGCGCAGGATCTCTCCGCCGATCGCGTCGCCGACCTCCTCGACACGAACTTCGCGGACGTGAAGAAGTTCGCGGCGGGCGCCCTTCAGGCGATGGCGCCGCGCACGCTCGGGGTGACCTTTCTCGGCCGCGCGCTCAACTACCCGGGAGAGGTTTCGAACTGGGCTTCGAAGCACCTCGCCGAGAGCTTCGACCGCGCCGAGCTGCCCGAGGACTTCCTCGTGGCGATGCTCTACGGCACCAACCCCCAGCACAACTGGGCGAAGCAGTACATCGCGCGCAACTGGAAGCAGGGCGAGCTCGCGGCCACGTTCTGGATCCGCGTGCTCGATGATCCCCGCCAGCGCGACAACTACGCGGCCACGCAGGTCGCCGTCGCGGCGCTCGGCAAGTTCCCCATGAGCACGCTGCCCGTGGGGTGGCTGCTCGACTCGCTGGTGAAGCCCTTCGGCGCGAGCGTGGGGCAGTGGCTCCAGGGGGCCGACGCGCTCCCCGGCCTCGACGTCGAGCGACTCAAGGGCTTCGTCTTCAACGCCGCGCAGCGCCCCATCGCCCTCGCCGTGCTCGGCAACACGAAGCTCGTCAAGCCTCGCGAGCTCGGCCTCGGGTGGCTCCTCGCGCTCGCGCGTCGCGCCGATCCGTCGCTGCACACCTTCGCGCATCGCTATCTCCTCGAACACATGCGCCCCGAGGACTTCTCGGAGAACTCTCCGCAGGCGACCTCGGCCCTCGAAGCGGGCATCGACCGGCTCTTCTCGCTCGCCCTCGGTGAGCGTGAGCCCGAGCCTGTGCGCCAGTTCGCGCAGACCTACCTCCGCTGCCATCACCCCGTCGTGGGTCCCGAGCAGCCCGAGTCGAAGTCGTACAGCCTCAAACCCGCCCTCTCGCGCGCCGCCTACACCGCCGCGCGCCTCTGGAACGCGCTCTGGGATCACCGCCCCGACGCGCGCCGCTTCGCCGTCACGATCACTCGCGCCGAACTCCGCGAGTGGGGCCTGCACACGCGCGTCTACGAGCTCGCCGAGAGCGAGCACAAGGAGGTGCGCAACGTGGCCTACGACGCGCTCCTCAAGGCGGGCGAGTCGGGCGCGGACCAGGCCGCGACGCTCAAGGTCGCCGAGCTCGACGCCGCGAAGATCTTCGCGCTCACCGAGAGCCGCAAGAAGTCGACGCGCGAGGTCGGGATGGAGGTCATCCGAAAGCACTACCAGCGCCTCGGCGGCGCCGAGCGACTCGCGTGGCTGATGGAGTCGCCCGACCGCGAGGTGCGTCTCTTCTCCGTGCGCCTCCTCTGGGAGCGTCACCGCCCGACGCACCTCCCGCGAGGATGGAAGCCCACCGGAAAGAACGCCGCGAGCGTGCCCGAGACCGCGCGCTTCGAAGACGTCGACGCGCTGCGAGAATTTCTCCGCCGCGTGCTCTTCGGGCTCCCGCCCGGTCGCATGGAGCGGCGCGATGGAGACGGTCCTTCGCGGCACATTCCCGCGAGCGAGGCGAAGCGCAACGTCATCGCGGTGCTGCGTGACATGGGCGTCGAAGAGGCCGCGTTCGCGCAGCTCGTCGCGCCCGTGCTCGGTGAGTTCACGGGCTCGCTCGCGCGGGGCGAGTGGCAGGCGTGCCTCGCCGCGCTCGTTCAGCTCCGCGGCGCGCACCCCGGCCTCGAGCTCGGAGGACTCGTCTGATGGCTCCCCCTGTCGCCGGTCACTTCGAGAAGGTCCACGCGCTCGCGGCGCAGGGCCGCTTCGTCGCGCTCGGAGGCGCGCGCCCCTCGGCCTCGAGCCGCGTCACGGTCTACGACCACGTCGCGAACAAGACGCTCTCCGCGGCCGACCTCAGCGCCCACGTCAACGCGCTCGCGTTCGCCAACGACCTGCTCCTCGCGGCCTGCTCCGACGGCGTGCTGCGCGCGTGGCACGTCTCGACCGAGGGCGTGCTCACACACGCGTTCGAACTCAGCGCGCACGTGGGCTCGTGCAACGCCGTCGCGGTCGGACCGGGCGCGCACCTCATCGCCACCGCGGGCCACGACGGCGCCGCGCGCGTGTGGTCGCTCGGAGACCGTTCGAAGCTCCACGAGCACGCGCTGTCGTCCGCTCCGCTCTACGCCGTCGCGTTCGACCCCGCGGGTGAGTACCTCGCCGCCGCGGGCGAAGACTCTGTGGTGCGTGTCGTGACGCTCTCGACGGGCGCAGTTCGCGCGATGTCGGGCCACGACGGCGCCGTACGCGCCCTCACGTTCACGCCCCGCGACGGACGCCTCGCGTCTGCGGGTGACGATGGCGTGGTGCGCCTCTGGTACCTCGTCGGCGCAGTGGAGTTCGAAGCGCGCGGCGGCGACGACTCGGGCCACAAGGGTCCCGTGTACGCGCTGCTCTTCGGCCCGACGCCGGGCGCGCAGTCCGACGGGAGCGATCCCGGGGACCGGGTCTACTCCGCGGGCGCCGACGGCAAGGTCAAGGTCTGGCGCCTCGAAGACCGTCGCAAGCCCCGCTCGCTCGACGCGGGCGGTGTGGTGCGCGCGCTCTGCTTCACGACGCCCGCCGCGGGCAACCGCACCTCGCTCGGCTCGGTGATCGCAGGCGGAGACGCGCGTGTGCTCGCGCGCTTCAACGTCGACCTCGCGGGCCTGCCCGCGGAGCAGCGCAACGCCATCGGCTCGGGCTTCGAAGCGCTCGCCGAGGAGCTCAAGGGCCAGAAGCCCGCGCGCGAGTCGGCGGTCAAGACCCTCGCGTCGCTCGAAGAGCCCGAGGCCCTCGCGATGCTCGTCGCGGTGATGACGTCAGACAAGGACGTCGCCATCCGCGCGCTCGCCGTGAGCGAGGCCGGCGCGAAGCTGCGCCGCAACGCGAGGACGAAGTTCCGCGAGCTCCTCGACGACGGTCAACCGCTCGTTCGCAACGCCGCGCTCACGTCGCTGCGCGCGGTCGACGGAGAGTCGTCGCTCGGCCCGCTGCGCGCCGCGCTCGCGTCGAGGCACGCCGACATCCGCGTCACGGCGCTGCGCGCGCTCCCGCCGCTGCGTGAGGTGTCTCCGCTCGTGCCGGGGATCGTGGCTGAGAAGCTCACCGACGCCGACGCCACGGTGAGGGTCACCGCCCTCGACGAGCTCACGAGGCTCCACCCCGCGGGCTCCGTGGAGCCGCTGCGTGCGGCGTATGAGCGCGGTCCGGCGGACCTCAAGGCCGAGGTGCTCGTGCGCGCCGCGCTCGCGGGGATGGTCACGCGTCCCGAGATCGCCGCGGTGATCTCTCGCGCGCTCGACGACGACGACGCCACGGTGCGCCGCTACGCGTTTACGGTGAAGGTGCTCGACCGCGCCGCGCTGATGGCCGCGCTCTCGTCGCGCGACGAATCACTCGGACGCACCGTCACCGAGATCGCGCGCAGGGTCGCCGTGCTCCGACGCGCGACGCCCGACGTGAAGGCGCCGAGCGACGCAGAGATCCGCGCTGCGCGCGAGGCGATTCCCTCGCAAGGCGGACGCGCGGTGACCGAAGGAGACCTCGAGCCGCTGCTCACGGCCCTCGCGTGCCGCACGCCCGACACGGCCCTCCGTGGCGCGCGCGCGCTCGCGCAGCTCGGTGATACGCGGGCGCTCGGAGCGCTGCTCCAGATCTCGCGCGAGGCCGACGTGGTGCTCCGCCGCGAGTGCGCCGCGGCGCTGCAGGAGCTCAAAGACGGCCGCGCGCTCAAGCGCCTCGTGTGGATGCTCGACGACGCCGACGCGGGCGTTCGTGGCGCCGCGCTCGACGCGTACGCGCGCTTCGAAGGCGAGGCCCCCATCGAGGTGGCCGAGAACGCGCTGCGGTCTTCGCACGAGGACATTCGCGTGCGCGGCCTCGACCGGCTGGTGAAGCTCGGACCGGGCGAGGCCACCGACGTGCTCCTCGGCGACGCCGTCGAAGACGAGTCTTCGAAGGTGCGAGGCGAAGCGTTCAAGACGCTCTGGGCGTGGCACGAGAAGGAGCCCGAGAAGGCCCTCGATCGGGCGCTCGCGGCGCGCTTCCCCGACCTGCGACTGCGCGCGGTGGCGGAGCTCGCGACGCTCGCGCCCAAGCACCCGTGGGCGCTCGAACGGCTCTACAAGACCATCGCCGATCGCGACGCAAACGTCGGCCTCGCGGCCCACGCCGCCGTGGTGAAGCTCCAGGGCGAGGGAGACGCCGAGGCCCACCTCGCCGCGATGACCTCGACGCACGCGGTCGTGCGTGTCGCGGGCGCGAAGGGCGCCATCAAGAGCGACGTCGCGAAGGTGCGGGCTGCGCTTTCGAAGCTGCTCGCCGACGACGACCGCGCCGGTCGCTCGGCTGCGCTCGACACGCTCGACGGACTTCTGCCGCAAGACGCGGGCGCCCACCACGCGGCGCTCCAGAGCGCGCACCTCGACCTGCGCGTGCAGGCCGCGTCGCTGCTCTCGACGCGCCACGACGAGGCGCGCGTCGACCCGATGCGCGCGCTGCTCGCGGACAAGGACCTCGCGCGCACCATCGCTGCTCCGCTGCTCGCTTCGCTGCGTCAGGGCGCGGCCATCGCGCTCGCCACGCTCGGTGCGCAGCGGCTGGTGAAGTACTTCGCCACGGAGCTGCTGAAGGACGACGACGCGCGCGTCCGCGAGGAGGCCGCGCGCGGCATCGCGACGGCCGCGAAGCACGGCGACGAGGGGTATCTCCTCGACGCGCTCGGGCACGCCGACGCGTGGGTGCGCTCGTGGGCGGCCGACGGGCTCTCTCGGCTCGGTGACGTGCGCGCGCTGCCGGTGCTCACGGGTAACCTCCGCAACGATCACCTGCCCATCAGGCTCGGGGCGATCCTGTCGTTCGCGGCGCTCGGCGCTGACGGCGCGGGCGGCATGCTCCAGGGCCTCGAAGACCCCTCGCGCGAGGTACAGGAGATGGTGTTCGCCATCGTCCTCGCCCGTGATTTGAGGGCGTTCCGCAGGGGAGAGGCGCCCGAGCTCCTCACGAGCGCGGTGTCGTCGCAGCGGCCCGACGTGCGCTTCGCCGCGGCGCGCGCGCTGGAGCTTCGCACCGACCCCGAGACCTATCTCACGTGCCTCCTCGAAGCGCTCACGCCGCCGCGTCCCGACGCGAAGGCCGCGTCGATCAAGGATTGGCCCTCTGAGGAGCACCGCGGTCGAGTGCTCGTGGGCCTCGCGGGTGCGCTCGCGAGCGACAACCCCGCGCAGCGCTACGCCGCCGCGCAGGTGCTCAACCTCCGCAAGAAGCCCGTGGAGTTCTTCCGCGAGGCCGAGCGCGCTTCGAAGCTCCGTCTCGCAGGCGCCGCGTGGGTGCCCGACACGCAGCCTCGACCCGAGGCAGCGACCGACGCGAAGCCTCCCGCGGGATGGCTCCGCAAGCTCTTCGCGGGCGACTCTGCGCTCGGTGAGGTCGCCTCGCGCGACGCCGTTCCGACGGCCGAGCAGCAGCACCTCCGACGCCTCGCCTTCGGCGCGTACGTGGGCCTGCTCCGTCAGGGCGCGAGCGACGAGGAGGGACAGCGCGTCCGCCGCGATGCGATCGACCGCATCGTGGAGCTCGGGCTCTCGGCCGATGTGGGTGTGGCGTCTGCCGTTCCTGCGCTGTCGCGCGCGCTCGACGACGGGCATCACCTCGTTCGCAAGGCGGCCTTCGCGGGCCTCAAGCGGCTCTACCCCGAAGGCGCCGACGAGCCCCTCACGCTGGCCCTCGGCGCGCAGGGGAGCGACGTCGCGCGCGCGGCTCTCGATGAGCTCGCGGCGCGCGGTGATGTCGCGTGGCAGCGCATCGCGGTGGCGCTCAACGCGCGTCTCCCCGACGTGCGGCGTTACGCCTTCGAACTGCTCGAACGGCTCTCGCCCAAGGGGAGCCTCGACCCGCTCCTCGCGGCGCTCTCGTGCGAGCACGCGGACCTCCGCGTTGGCGTCATCGAGCGCCTCGCGACCTCGAACGACGATCGCGTCATCACCGCGCTCACGCGGGCCCTCGGGAGCGATCACGACGACCTCCGCATGCGCGCGGCCGAGCTCCTCGCGTCGCGCAAGCACGACGGCGCGGTCGATCCGCTCGCGGGCTTTCTCCGCTCCGACGATGCGACGCAGGTGCGACGCGCGACCGATGCCCTCGTGGCGCTCGGCTCCGTCGCGGCCGTTCGCGCGCTCGCGGCGCGCATCGAGGAACTCTCCGGCGCTCCGCGCGCTGCGCTCGTGCGTGACCTCGGGCGCACGCGCAACGCTGTGGCCGTCGAGTCGCTCACCGCGCGCTTCGACGACGAAGACGCGACCGTGCGCGCCGCAGCGTTCGACGCCGTCGTCGAGATCGCCGGACGCGATCGCGAGAAGCGTGACCACGCGCTGCTCCTCACGGCCGCTCGCGTGGCCGTGCGCGCGAGAGACGCTGCGCTGCGCGCGCTCGCCGCCAACGAGCTCGATGCGGGCGATGATTCGGTCGCGAACGACCTCCTCGCGGGCCTCTTCGGCGATCGCGAAGTGACCGTGCGCCAGGCCGCGGTGTACCGCTACGCGCGCCGCGTGATCGACAAGGGAGCGCCCGTGGCTCCGCTCGAAGCGGTGCTGCGCGCGGGTGAGCGGACGCTGGTGCTTCCGGCCGCCGAGGGTGTCGCTTCGAAGGGGCTCGCGTCGGCGCTGCGTCCGCTGCTCCTCGTGGTGCGTGCTGGCGAGGCGGGTGAGCGCGAGCGGGCCCTGCTGGCGCTCGGAACGCTCGGCGATGCGCGCGCGCTCGAAGAGATCGAGGTCATCGCCGCGGGAGGCACCGCCGAAGAGCCCGTCGAGCCGACGATGAAGGCCGCGGCGATCGAGGCGCTCGGTCGACTCGCGAGTCGACTCACCGACGCCGACGCGCGGTTCCGCGTGATCGACAAGGTCGAGCAGGCCGCGCTCGATGGCGCGATCGACGCGCGCTGCGCAGCCGTGCGAGGGCTCCGCTACGTGGGCGGAGAGCGTGGACGCGCGGCGATCGAGGCCGTGCTCGCTGCGCCGGGTGCGATCGGGCCCGTGACCGTCGCGGTGGCCGAGGCCCTCGGAGCGCTCAACGACCTCGCGTCGGAGGATACGCTCGCCGCGATGCTCGACGGGTACGACCTGCCGACGCGGACGGCCGCGAGAAAGGCGCTCGAGAAGCTCTTTCCCGGTGATCGGACGCGCGTCGAGCTGCGCGCCGTCGACAGCCGATGGACCGACGTGTCGGAGCCCGCGGCGACCTTCCTCGCGACCGAGGGAGACCCCGCGACGCTGGTCACGCGCCTCGCGTCGCTGCGCAACCCCGCGCTCCGCTCTCGGCTGCGCTACGGGCTCCTGCGACGGGGCGCTGCGCCTGCGGCCGCGCTCGCGACGCTCCTCGAACACGCCGATGCCTCGGTGCGCGAAGAGGCCGCGATGCTCCTCGGCGCGTACACGGGCGGCGACGTCGAGCGCTCGCACACGAAGCTCTCCGCCGCCGAGCGCGCGACGCTGCAGAGCGCGCTGATCGCCGCGCAGAAGCGCGCCGCGAGCGCGTGGAAGGCGACGCCCGCGAAGCGCCGCGAGCCCGAAGCGCGCGTGTGGACGCGGACCCTCTGGGCCGCGACGCGCCTCGGTGCGACCTCTGCGGTTCCCGCGGCAAGAGAGCTCGTGGGTGCCTCCGACGACGCTGCGCCCGCGTCGGTGCGTCGCGTGGCTGCGCGCGCGCTCGGCGCGATGGGCTCGACGGCCGATGTCGACGCGCTCGCGTCCGCGCTCCGCGACCCCGACGGCGACGTGCGCGCTGCCGCGGCGAGGGCCATCGACGCGCTCGCGCCAGACCGCGCCGCCTCGATCGCCGCGTCTGTGAAGCCCTTCGACGCGGTGTCATTCTCTGTCACGGCGCGCAGACCGTCGGCGCGCGATGCGCTCCTCGCGAGCGACGCGGGGCGCAGGCTGGTGCTGGCCTCGATGATCACGGCGCGCGAGTCGGCGCCCCTGGTGGCGCTGGCCTCGTCGGCGACGGCGGAGCTCGGCGCGCGGCTCGACGCGATCTCGTCGCTCGGTCGCATCGGCGGCGATGACGCGGTCACGACGCTCACTGCGATCGCGTTCGACAAGAAGCAGGGCGACGCGGCCTTCCGCAAGGCCGCGTATCGGGCGCTGCGACGGGCCCGACGCGCCGACGCGCGCAGGCAGAAGGAGACCGCAGACCGATGAGCGCAGCGCCGACATCGCGCACCGTCACCGTGCGCTATTCGAACCGCAGCGAGGTCGTGAGCACGGCCGAGCGCGCGACGGTGAACCTCGGCCTCGACGACTCGCGCGGCGCCGTGGGGCTGCGCGGGCGCGTGCGCCGTCCGGGGCTCCTTCGCGACGCGCTGATGACCGCCATCGCGGTGCAGGGCAGCGACCTGCGCCACAAGAGCAAGGACCGCACGGCCTACCTCGCCTGGCTGATGAAGCAGGGCAAGAAGGCCACGGCGGCGATCTGGGAGGCGCAGAAGGCCTTTCTCGACGAGTCGCTCGAGGTCGACGAGAAGCGCGCGGCGGTGCTCGACGCGCTCGTCACGGTGCACCCCGACGAGGTCTCGTTCGAGGTCTTCTCGCAGGACGAGAGCTCGTACGCGCGGCTCGCCCTGCACGACGAGCTCTTCGAACACCGCGAGGCCGCGCACGGCAGCGCCTTCGTCGACCTCAACGCCGACCTCGTGGGCGCCCTCGATCGGATGCGCACGTACCTCCCGTCGCACCTCGACGCGGGCACGCAGCGCAAGGCCGCCGCGACGCTCCCCGAGGAGAAGCGCAGCGCCGAGGTGCCCTGGCGCTGGATCCGCGGGTTCCTTCAGGTGCAGTCGGCCGCGACGCTCTCGGCGGCGACGTGCGAGCTCGCGCCCATCGACCTCTACAACGTGCTCTTCGCGCTCCGTACGCGGCGTGCGAAGAAGTCTCCGCGCGCGATGCGCTTCGAACTCGTGCCCGGCGCTCCGCCGCGCATCGTGCTCGAGCCGTGGGAGATCGTGCTCGAAGGTCACGGGCCCGTGTACCGCGGGCCGAAGCCTCGGGTGATCCGCACCTTCGGACGTCAGCGCCTGCTCACCCTCATGCGGATCCTGCCGCACGTGAAGGGCGTCAAGGTGCAGCTCCTCGGCGCGGGGCTCCCGGTGTTCTGGGTGCTCGACCTCGGCGTCGCGTCGCTCACCGTGGCCCTCACGGGCTGGACCGAGAGCGGCTGGTCGAGCGCGGCTTCGTTCGACGCGCTCACGCCGCCTCGCGAGGCGGGTGCGCTCGCGGAAGCCCTTCGTCAGCGGCTCAACGCGCAGGGGCCCATGAGCCTCGACGCGCTCGTGAAGGCTTCGGGAGCGAGCGTCGCGGACGTGCGCGCGGCGATGCAGCTCGAGTCGCTCCGCGGTCGCAGCCTCTACGACCTCGCGCGCGGCGCGTACCGCCCGAGGGAGCTCTTCGCGGAGCCCGTCGACGAGGCGATCATCCGTTACGGCAGCGAGCGCGAGGAGCGCGCGCACAGGCTCCTCGGCGATGGCGAGCATGAGCCGTCGGGCGAGGTGCGGCTCACGAAGATCCACGAGGTCGTGGGCGAGGGCGTCGAGATTCACGGCGAGGTCAACGACAAGGAGGCCCACCGCGGCTTCGCGCCGAGCTTCACGATCGACCTCGAGGGCAGGGCGAACGGCGCCACCTGCGGGTGCCCGTCGTTCCGTCGCGCGGGGATGCGCGAGGGGCCCTGCGAGCACATGATCGCGCTGCGGCTGGCCTTCGCGCGACGCAAGGCCGAAGAGGAGCGCATGCGTCAGACGCCCGAGGGCCGCAAGCTCATCCGAGCGGAGACGCGGACCTTCGTGCGGCGCGACGCGCAGGGCCGCGAGCAGGTGTACCGCCTCTCGCTCGACAGCCGCGTGGTGCGGGTCAAGTGGGGCGCGCGGAGCGACGAGGGACGCGAGCAGCGGCTCTGGTTTGATTCCGATCGCGAGGCGCGTGAGGCATACTTCGGGCGAATCGAGTCGCTCGCGGGCGAAGGGTTCATCGACGCCGAGAGCGCCTACGCCTGAGGGCGGCGGCGCGAACGGTCACCACGTACGACGAGAGGAGGTGCGACGAGCGAAGACACTGCGAGCGTGAGGGAGAGAAAGTCTCCGGCGGTACATCAGCCGATGCGCCTCGTGCGCAGGGGCGATGTTGCGTCGCCCTGAGATCACTCAGCACAGCACTCGCCGCAAGGTAGCCTGTTCTTGGAGAATCATCGCCGGGGGCCCGTACCGGGTACCGCTGACGGAATCCACGACTCAGGCCGCCGTGCAGCGGTACCCGGTACGGGCCCCCGGCGATGATTCTCC
>JBPOHC010000610.1:0-8235 GCA_052035985.1 Myxococcota bacterium
GACCCTCGACGTCACGGACGCGCTCGACGACGTCCCCGACTCCACCGACGCGCTCGACGACGCCGCCGACGCGCCCGACGCGCCCGACGTCGCGGGAGACGCAGCGTTCGACGCGCCCGACGGTGACGCGTCGGGGGGGACGTGCAGCGCCACGCCCATTTCGGGAGGGCCCCGGAGGTCTGCCGCGACCGGGTCGACCGCGGGCGGCGGATCTCGGACCGGAGGGTCGTGCGGAGGGTCCACCAGCCCCGAGGTGGCGTTCACGTGGACGGCGCCCGCGGCGGGCGACTACACCTTCGACACCGAGGGATCGGCCTTCGATACCGTGCTCTACGCCCGGGACGGCGGGTGCGCGGGCAGGGAGCTGGGGTGCAACGACGACGCGTCGGGGCTCGGGCTGAGCTCTCGCGTGACCGTGCGGCTCGCCGAAGGGCAGACGGTCGCTCTCTTCGTCGACGGCTACGGCGGCGACTCCGGCCGCTTCGTGCTGAACATCTCGACGTCGACCGACGGCGGTGTCGTGATCGACGTTCCGACCGGGGGCGACGGCGGCATGGACGCCTCCGACGCCGCGCCCGACGTGATTCGCGACGCGTCCGTCGGCGACCTGGCGCCCGACGTCGCGGACGTCCCCGTGGGCGACGGCGGTCCGCGCGCGTGCACCACGGCCGCGGACTGCAACGACGGGATCGCCTGCACCCTCGACGCGTGCCGCGGCGGCGTGTGCGCGTGGGCGCCCGACAACTACGCCTGCCCCTCGACGGAGAACTGCGTCCCCCTCCGGGGCTGCGTCGCCGCGCCGCCCTGCACCTCGAGCTCGACCTGCGTCGACACCGCGTGCCTCACCGACGGGTACTGCTCGACGCTCGCGCGCGGGTGCCGCTACTACGCCCGCGACGACGACTACGACGACTACCCCTCGCTCGCGTGCGGCGGCGGCGACTGCGACGATCACAACAGCCGCGTCTACCCCGGCGCCACCGAGGCGTGCGACGGCGTCGACAACGACTGCGACGGCGCGATCGACGAGGGCGCCGCGACCTCGCTCTGCCCCGGCGGCTCTTGCGTCGGCGGGCGCTGCGTCTGCGCGAGCTCGGGGCTGCTGCTGTGCGGCGGCCGCTGCGTCGACGTGATGACCGACGCGAGCAACTGCGGGCGATGCGGCACCTACTGCCCCTCGGGATCGAGCTGCGTGGGCGGCGTGTGCGCGTGCTCGGCGGGGCGTACCGCGTGCTCGGGGCGCTGCGTCGACCTCCAGACCGACTACTCCAACTGCGGCGCGTGCGGGACCTACTGCGATTTCAGCGCGTCGTGCGTCGCCGGCGCGTGCCGCTGCACGACGGGCCTCTCGCTCTGCACCGGGCGCTGCGTCGACCTGCAGACGAGCCCCTCCAACTGCGGCGCCTGCGGAACGACCTGCCGCTCGGATCAGGTGTGCCGCGCGGGCGCTTGCGCGTGCCCCACCGGGTCGCTGAGCTGCGGCGGTCGCTGCGTGGACGTGACGCGCGACGCTTCCAACTGCGGCGCGTGCGGCGCGGTCTGCCCGGCGGCGGGCTTCGGGGGCGCGTGCCTGAGCGGCCGCTGCGGCTGCTCGGCGGGCGTGCTGTGCGGCGACGGCGCGTCCGCGCGATGCGTCGACGTGACGCGCGACGCGGCCAACTGCGGCGCGTGCGGGATGGCCTGCACGGGCGCGCGCGAGTGCGTCTCGGGGCGCTGCGTGTGCCCGTCGACGCTCACCACCGTGTGCGGCGCGAGGTGCGTCGACACGGCCATCGACCCGGCGAACTGCGGCGCGTGCGGCCGCGCGTGCGCCGCGCCGGCGGCGGGCACCGTCGGCGTGTGTACGGCGGGCGTGTGCGGGGTCACCTGCGCCCCGGGCCGCGCCGACTGCGACAGCAATATGTCCAACGGCTGCGAGACCGACATCTCGACGAGCACCAACTGCGGCGCGTGCGGGCGAACGTGCGCGAGCCCGGCGTCGTGCATGTCGGGCGTGTGCTTCACCTGCGGCACGGCGACGTCGCCGCGCGTGCTGATCTACGGCCCCGGAGGGACGGACGCGCGGACGTACTTCCCCGCGGGGGCGGTGGTCACCACCGCGACCGAGGCGTCGTGGCGCTCGCTCACGACCGCGAACTTCGGCGAGTACGACCTGATCTGGGTCGACGGCAGCGCGTGCAGCGGCACGGCCGCGCAGTTCGACGCGCTGCGCGACACGCAGGCGGCCTGGGGCCCCGCGGTGCGCGGGCGCCTGGTGATCACCTCGTTCGACGAGGACTTCCACGCGGTCTACAGCGGCTCGGGATCGAGCTCGGCGCGGATGATCACCAACGCGGTCAACTACCTCGCCGCGATGGGGCACAACTCAGCGGGAGGGCGCACGGGGATGTACCTGTCCTTCGGGTGCGTGCTCGAGACGACCCCGTCGATCGCCGCGAACTACGCGGGGACCTTCGGCGCGGGCCTGGCGGGCGTCACGGGGTACACGACGCCGACGCTCACCACCGCGGGCACGGCCCACCCGATCTTCGCCGGGGCCACGTCGTATGCGTCCACGTACTGCCACGGGTCGCTCACCGCGCCCGCGGGCTTCACCACGCTCATGAACTGCGGCGGCACGAGCCCCGGCATGATCCTGCGCCACGTCGACTGCCCGTAGGCCTCTGCCGCGATGCGTGCGCGACCCTCGTAGGAGCGCGCACGCACCGCTTCGACGGAGCCCGTCGTGATCTTGCGAGCGTCGTGAGATTCGCGCGACCTACTCCACCGCGCAGCGAGTGCCAGCGAGCCCGCACGCTGAGCTCGCTCTGGCCCCGGCTGACGATCCAACCCTAGACTCGCGCCGTGGATGACATGCAAGGGGCCGGTCACCTGGAGGTCCTGACCACGCCCGATGGAGCCAAGGCCCTTGGCCTCATGGGTCGGCGGCTCGAGCCCGGCGACGTGATCGAGATCCTGCTCTGGGATTCGTGGGAGCGAGGCGAGGTTTTCTTCATCGGCCCCGCACCGCACATCAAGACGACCCTGGCCTCGGCGCGGATCAGCCCCTACGCGTTCCTTCGCTGGCCGCAGACGGAGCGCCTCCTCCCGAACTGACCCGCTGCGCGCTGCCGCGGCCGTGATCCAGGCTCGCGCCGAGAAAAGCGATGACGGCTTGTAACGTTCGCGTGCCTCCCGTCACCAAGGCAGTCGGAGGCCCACGTGACCCAATCCGCCAGATCCGATGCAGCGCCCGAGCTCCCGACCCGACTCGTCCTCATCTACCGCGCCGACGCCGGGGTGATCCCGATGATCGTGGACGTTCTGAAGAAGTCCGTGGGCATCGAGGAGTGCTCGCTCTGCCACGCCACCTTTGGCGCGACCGGCATGAAGAGGGCGTGGAAGGCGTGCGAGCAGTCCCTCAAGGTCCCGGTCGAGCACCTGCACCGCAACGAGGTGCCCCCGGGATGGCAGGTTCGCGAGGAGGATCTGCCCTGCATCCTCGTGGAGCGCGCGGGAGCTCGCGCGGTGCTCGTCGATCGCGCGACGATCGCGGCCTGCGGTGGGAGCCCGGAGCGACTGGAGGATGCGACCCGTGCAGCCCTCGCGCGTGAAGGGATCGCGGCCTGAGCACCCCCACGTACGAAACGTGTGGCACGCTCGGCCTCGCCCGTGAACTCACGGCGGGAGCTCCCTTCGTGCCCGAACCCATCGACGCCAGCACCGCGACCTCGACGACCTGGCTCGAGCGACTGACCCATCGCGAGCGGTCGGTGCTCGACCGGGTCGTCGCGGAGCACGCCGAGGATCTCCGGCGGGCGGCGAAGAGGTTCGGGTTCGGCGCGAGCGACGCTGACGATGTCGTGCACGCGACGTGGGAGACCTTCCTCCGCGTCGTGGGGGAGTTTCGTGGCGAGGCGCAGGTCCGCACCTTCCTGCGGGGCATCCTGCGGAAGAAGGCCGCAGAGTTCCGTCGCGCGACGCGGCGTGAGCGGGCCGTCCCGCTCGACGAGGCTGATCCGACAGTCGCCTCCTCGGGGCCCGACCCGGAGGAAGCGGCGCACCAGACCGAAGCGCGCGATCGACTCGACGACTGCCTCGGCACCCTCCCGCAGCGCGAGCGACTTGTCGTGACCTATCGCGCGCTGAACGACGAGCCGGGGGAGGAAGTCGCGCGTCGGCTCCGGGTCTCCGCCGATCACCTGCGGGTGTTGCTCCACCGCGCGCGGCACCACCTGCGCGACTGCATGCACGCCGAGGGGCACTGAAGGTCGCGGCGCGTCGTGGTCGGGGACGAAGGTCGCCCCTGAACGCGCGCTGCCACCGTTGACAGATGGCCTCGTCGCGACTATTCAACTAATCGTTAGAATATAAGACAAGTCGAGCACTCCGCATGAAACACCGCGAATTCAAGGACCGGCTCTATGCGCAGTTCGCGCGCATCGGCAAAGGCCTCGCGAGTCCGGCGCGCCTCGAACTCCTCGACCTCCTCGCGCAGGGGGAGCGGACGGTCGAGGCCCTCGCGCGGGAGACCACGCTCACCGTCGCCAACACCTCCGCGCACCTCCAGGTGCTCCGCGAGGCGCGACTGGTCGAGGCCCGCAAGGAGGGCCTCTACGTCCACTACCGGCTCGCCGATGAGTCCGTCGGCGCGCTCACCCGCACGATGCGCGGGGTCGCGGAGCGGCAGCTCGCCGAGGTCGATCGCGTGGTGAAGAGCTACCTCGGCGACCGGCACGACCTCGACGCGATCAGCGCCGCGAAGCTGGCGGAGCGCATCAAGGACGGCACCGTCCTCGTGATCGACGTGCGCCCCGCCGAGGAGTACGCCGCGGGGCACATCGCGGGCGCGCTCTCCGTCCCGCACGACGAGCTCGTGCGCCGCATGAAGGAGATCCCGCGCGACCAGGAGATCGTCGCGTACTGCCGCGGGCCGTACTGCGTCTTCGCCGACGAGGCCATCGCGACGCTCCGCAAACATCGCCGCATCGCGCGCCGCCTCGCCGAAGGGTTCCCCGAGTGGCGCGCGGCGGGACTGCCGACGGAGTCCGTGCACCGGGAGGCGACGCGATGATCTTCCGACCCTTCTACTACTTCGAGACTGGCTGCGCGGCGTACGTCCTCGGCTGCGGCGGACTCGGTCGCTGCGCCGTCGTCGACCCCCATGAGCGGGACGTGGACGCGTACGCGGACTTCGCGGCCTCCAAGGGCATGAGGATCACGCACGTCCTCGACACGCACGTGCACGCCGACCACCGCTCTGGAGGGCGCGCGCTCGCGCGGAAGGTGGGTGCTGCGTACTGCCTCCACGAGTCGGCGGAGGTCGCCTTCGCGTTCGAGCCGCTCCGCGACGGCGAGGAGATCGAGCTCGGCAACGTGCGTGTGAGGGTGCTCCACACGCCGGGGCACACGGCCGAGAGCGTCTGCCTCGTCGTGACCGACCTGCGCCGCGGTACGGACCCGTGGTTCGCGCTCACGGGCGACACGCTCTTCGTGGGTGCCGTCGGGCGCCCCGACCTCCCCGGGCGCGCACGCGAGAACGCGGGCGAGCTCTACGACAACATCCACGCGAAGCTCCTCACGCTTCCAGACGATCTCGAGATCTACCCGGGCCACTTCGCCGGCTCCTCCTGCGGGGCAGGGATGAGCGGTAAGCCGTCGAGCACCATCGCCTTCGAGAAGCGCTGGAACCTGCTCCTCTCGAGGACGCGCGACGAGTTCATCGACGCGCTCGTCGAGGTGCCGCCCAAGCCCGCCGAGATGGAGAGGATCCTCCGCGTCAATCGGGGCCTCGAGGAGGACGCTCGATGAGCGAAGTTCGCCTGGGCATTCGCGAGAACCTCGCGCAGTTCTCGCTCCTCGTCGTCGTCAACGCCTTCGTGGGCGCGATGGTCGGGATGGAGCGATCGATCCTCGCGCCGATCGCCGAGCGGGAGTTTCACCTCGCTGCGAAGACGGCGGTGCTCTCATTCATCGTCGTCTTCGGGGTCACGAAGGCGCTCACGAACTACCTCGCGGGGCGCCTCTCCGACCGCGTCGGCCGGAAGCGCGTGCTGGTAGCGGGCTGGCTCGTTGCGGCCCCGGTGCCCTTTCTGCTGATGTGGGCGCCGAGCTGGGCGTGGGTGCTCGCTGCGAACGCGCTCCTCGGGGTGAGCCAGGGGCTCACGTGGTCGACGACGGTCATCATGAAGATCGACCTCGCGGGGCCCACGAGGCGCGGACTCGCGATGGGGCTCAACGAGTTCGCGGGCTACTTCGCCGTCGCCGCGAGTGCGCTCGCAACGGGCTTCATCGCATCGCGCTACGGCCTGCGACCCGAGCCCTTCTACCTCGGCGTGGGCTTCGTCGCCTTCGGGCTCCTGCTCTCGGCGCTCGTCGTGCGAGAGACGAAGCATCACGTCGTCGCGGAGTCGAAGCTCCACGGGGCGCTCCCAGTCGAAGGGATGCCCACTCAGCGAGAGGTGTTCTGGCGAGCGACCATCGCCGACAAGGACCTCTCCAGCGTCACGCAGGCCGGGCTCGTCAACAACCTCAACGACGGCATGGCGTGGGGGCTCTTCCCCCTCTTCTTCGCGGCTGCGCGCATGACCCTCGCCCAGATCGGCACCCTCGCCGCGATCTACCCCGCGACCTGGGGGATCGCGCAGCTCTTCACGGGCGCGCTGTCCGATCGCGTCGGGCGCAAGTGGCTCATCGTCGGCGGAATGTGGGTGCAGGCCGTGGGCATCGCGCTCGTGATCATCGCCCGAGGCTTCGCCGGCTTCGCGGCGGGCGGCGCGCTGCTCGGCGTAGGCACGGCGATGGTGTACCCAACGCTGCTCGCAGCGATCGGCGACGTCGCGCACCCCTCGTGGCGCGCCTCCGCGGTCGGCGTGTATCGCCTCTGGCGCGACCTCGGGTACGCGATCGGCGCGCTGCTCGCGGGCGCGGTGGCCGACGCGATGGGCCTCCCCGCCGCGATGTGGATCGTCGCCGGGCTGACCTTCCTCTCGGGACTCGTCGTCGCCGTGCGAATGAGGGAGACGTTGCGAGGCCTCAAGCCTCTCGACGCGTCGAACGCGGACGCGGGCTCGACGATGCCTCGCGGCGGACCGTCCGACGCTTCGGACGCCGTGTTCGTGGCGTCCCAACCCCTCGGCCGGGAGGGCGCATGAACTCTCAGGACCTTGCCGAGCGAGCCATCGACGCGCGGGAGCGGACGCTCGCGCTCGTCCGCGACCTCGACGGCGCACTGCTCCTGGGACCGCGCCTCGCGATCGTGTGGGAGTGGACCGCGACGACCTTCGTGCCCTGCCCGGGCTTCGAGGCCGACCCCTACAGAGAGTACTCCGCGCCCCGGTTCGGCACGCACAACGTCCTGCGCGGAGGGTGCTTCCAGACGCGCGCGCGACTCCTCCGCAACACCTGGCGCAACTTCAATACTCCCGACCGCCGGGACGTCTGAGCAGGGTTCCGCACGTGCGCCCTCGACGACTGATCGTGCGGATCGTGACGCCTGCGCCGCGAGGCTCGCGCGCGGGCAATCGAGTCACCGCGCTCCGGTGGGCGCGGGTGCTGCGCGAACTCGGTCACAAGGTCGTGATCGAGGACGTGTACTCGGGCGGTGCGTGCGACCTGCTCATCGCGCTCCACGCCCGAAAGAGCCACGCCTCCGTGCTCCGCTACCGCGATGAGCGACTGCGGGGGCCGCTCGTGGTCGCGCTCACGGGCACCGACCTCTACTGCGAGCTCGCGACTTCCTCAGAGGCGCGCGAGAGTCTCGCCCTCGCCGATCGGCTCGTGACGCTCCAACCGCGGGGGATCGACGCGCTGCCCGAGTCGTTGCGCGCGCAGGTGTGGGTCGTGCCGCAATCCGCGTGTGGTCTCCCGCGCGACCCGGCGCTCATGGAGGTGTTCGCGGTCTGCGTGCTCGGGCACCTGCGGCCCGTGAAGGACCCGTTTCGCGCGGCGTGGGCGGCGCGTCTGCTCCCGGCCTCGTCCCGCGTGCAGGTGATTCACGTGGGCGCGGCGCTCGACGAGGCGATCGCCGCGCGGGCGCGCGAGGAGGAGGCTCGGAACCCGCGTTATCGCTGGCTGGGGGAGCGCCCTCGGCAGGAGGCGCTCGGCATTCTCGCCGCCTCGCAGCTCATGGCGCTCACCTCCGAACTCGAGGGCGGCGCGATCGTCATCTCGGAGGCGCTCGCGTGCGGCACTCCAGTCGTCGGGTCACGGATCGACGGCACGATCGGGCTCCTCGGCGAGGACTACCCGGGCTAT
>JBPOHC010000230.1:0-24110 GCA_052035985.1 Myxococcota bacterium
GGAAGGTCCTCATCGAGATCCAGGGGTACATCGACGCGGGAATCCATCAAATCTTCGACGTGATGCTCGACCCGAGAAATATCAGCGCCGACGCGGGCGAGGTCATGTTCACCCGTTCCGGTGTCCGTCAGGTTTATCCTGAGTGGTGGGGCGCGGTCCCGGCGCCGCCGGACTTCGAGAGCGTGAACGATGCGGGCGTGCGACGCACGACGAAGGCGCTCCAGGCGGCGATCGACGCGGCGCACGGGCTCCCGAATCTCCAATGGACCCCGATCCCGATCGTGCTCACGAACGACTACGTGATCGATGACGAGCTCGTGGTGGGGTACCCGCAGTCGGAGGTGTTGAACACGATCCCACCGGGCAGGAACACGCAGGGGATCGTGATGCGCGGCGCGCGCGGCCCCTCCGACAACCACGACTGGAACGTGCGGATCATCGCGTCGCCTCGGAGCGAGAGGTTCATGGCGCCGGAGCAGAACGGCGACGCGTCGCTGTTCAACTCGGGCATCGCAGCGACGACGCCGCCTCCCGCGGATCCGACGCCCTACGGCACGCGCTCGATCCTGGGGATTCGAAGCTCGTTCGGCTTCACGGTGGAGAACATCACCTTCGACGCCGCCTTCGCCGCGATGCGCTGCGTGACCGTCGAAGACGTGACCGGCGGCGTGCAGCAGTGCGGCTTTCAGGGCTGCTCCTTTCGCAACGCGCGCTCGGAGCTCGTGCACCTCGGGGGGGAGTTCCGCCCCGTTCCCACGGATCTGCGCATGCCCCCGAAGTTCGAGACCTATCTCGGCACGCCGCCGGGGTTGCACTGGCACGGCAACCAGGACCTCAGCAACCTTCGCTTTCTGCGCTGTCGCTTCGAGACCGACCCCGAGAACCGGGTGAACCGAACCACGGCTCGCGACCTGCGGGTGACGAACCTCGTGGGCGTGCTCTCGCGCGCGGCCCAGTCGCTCGGGGTGGAGTTCCGCGGGTGCGTGTTCCGGGGCCAGGCCAACCCGATGATCCACGCGCTCGGCTCGCGGTTCTCGCTCACCCACTGCCAGTTCCGAACGAGGGAGCTCGACGACGGCGCGAAGCGAGAGGACCGCAAGGACCCCGTGTACGGCGTGGCCAACGGCGCCGACGTCTTCATCGACAACCCGCCCTACGATGCCTATCTCAACGGCACCCGAGGCGACGCCGCGGTGGCGCTGGCGTGCCTCACGGCGCGCGACGTGTTCAGCGAGAGCGAGCAGTTCCTCGTGACGTTCACGGACGCGGCCCGCGCGCAGCCGTCGCCTGCCGCCACGGTGTTGCAGAACGTCCGACATCACCCGCCCACGAGGAGATCGCGTCCATCGGTGTACTGGAGCGGGCCTGGGCGCAACGGATGTCCGCTGATCCTCATGGGCTGCGACCTGCCGAGCGGCGGGTTGTTTCTGGACGGGGGCTTCAATTCGCCCGTCCTCGACATGGGCAACCACTCGCGAGGGGAGGGGCCGCTGTTCGCCACGCCTCCGTGGGTGTCGGTCGCCGTTCAGTCGCTCCGCAGCCCCCGCCTCACCTTCACGGCCACTGCCACGGGGGCCTTCGGCCCCTGAGCCCGAGGAGCGATCGTCATGCGAGAACGGTTCTTCAGCCTCATCGACGCCCTGCGCGGCGCAGACCTCTCCACGCCCGAGGCCGAGGCGCGCTCGGTACGCGCCGCGATCGTGGCCGTCGCGAACGATCCCGAGGTGCGCACCCTCGGCGGCATCCTGTACGTCTCCCGGAACACCACGCGTCGAGGTCGCCCCGACGCGTGGCTCGTCGATGTCAGCACCGACCTGGTGATCCCTGCGAACCTCGAACTTCGCCTCGCGCCGGGCGTTGCGCTGGTGCCTCTCTCGTTCACTGCCGCGGGTGGTGCGGCCCTCGACGTGCGCGGCCCGCTCGCCGCTCCGCTGGGAGCGATCTTCGCGACGAGCGCGATCGCGACCCGCTGGCGGCCCGAGCTCTTCGGCGTACGCCATGAGGTTCGCCCCGTACGCTTCACGGGCAACGCCCTGGAGCGTGTGCATCCCGAGTGGTGGGGCGCGGGCATCGGCGACGCCGACCTCGACGGTCCCGCACTCGTCGCCGCGATTCGCGCCGCGCACCTCGACCGCAGGCTCGGCGAACGCTGGCTTCCTCCGCTGGTCGTCGAGCTCTCCCACCGCTACGAGCTCACGGAACCGCTCGCGGTGAATGGCGGCGCGCGCCCTGGAACGCTGGCGATGCGTGGGCTCGCTGGCAGCGCGGACCTCCCGCACCTCGTCTGCGCGGCGGGCGGACGGTTCTCTGGCTCCGCGCTCCTGACGGTCCTCGACGCCATCGTGAGCCTCGACAACGTGCGCTTTGACGCCGCGATGCGCGCGCCCGTCTGCGTGCAGATCGACGCGACGCTCGTCGGGGCATCGCTCGATGGGGCGAAGCACCGCATGTATCAGTGCACCCTTCGCGGCGCGACGGACGCCCTCCTCCGCCTCGACGCCTCTCTGGGAGCCGCGAAAGGTGTCGAGACGGCACAGGCGCCAGCGCTCAGCGTCGAGGGCGGCGTCTTCGCACCGGCGCGCTCGCCGACCACGGGCGAGATGCCTGTCGCCGCGCGCCTCGTCGCTCCGTCGTCGACGACGGTCGAGTTTCGAAGCGTCACGTTCTCAGGGGAGGCGCGCGCCATGATCCACGCCTCGTCGTGCATGGTGTCGGTCACGCACTGCGCGTTTCGCAACACCGCGGTGCCCATCAGGACGCAACATGACGCCGCGCTCCTCGACACGCTGCACGCGTCGGGGCCCGAGGGCGGCGTCGACATCTTCCTCGACACGATCCGACTGGACGATCTCGCGGCCAGCGTGTCCGCGATTCACTGCCTGTCGTCGAGCATCCAGTTCCTCGTCGCTCGCGGCGTGGCGCCGAGGCTCCTGCGCCGTGACAGCACGATCATCGGGCTCCGCCACGACTCGCACGGGCTCGAAGTGAGGGAGGCCCGCCCCGCGAACGGAGGCATCACCCTCAAGTGGATCTCGCAACCTCCGGTCGCACCGCCCGGACTGATCAAGCCTTGGGGGTTTGATAACGGAATGCTCCCCGCGATCCCCGTGTATGTTCCTGCCATTCGCATGTCGGGGCCGGGGTTCTCTCTCCCGAGCGCTTCTCCCTCGGCGATCATCCCCGCGATCCTCTGGGACGGCGAGAGCCAGGGCGGCGGCACGTTCACGCTGTGCGGCTGTCGCTTCGACCGCACCGGGGCACAAGCCTCCTCGATGCCTGCGGTGGTTCTGCGCGGCGCGGGACAGCCCCTGCGGGACCTCGGCGCCGTGCGCGGTGATCCGAACGCGAACTTCCCGATCTTCGGCGTGTCGCGCCGCATCGCGACGGAGGAAGTGTTCGTCGATGTTCCCACCTGAGCGAGGCGAAAGGGGCCGCTGCTTCTCCGAGCTCGTGGAGGTCGCGATGCGACGCGTCGGCGGGCGCGTGTTGCGCGACGGACGACCGGCCGTGGCACCGTGTATCGTGTCGGTGGGGGGGCTTCCGCGACATCGACGGAAGCGGCGGCGAATCGCACGACGAGCCGCCCGCACCGACCGAAAGGGGATTGAGGCATCCAGATGCAGATCAGCGAACTGGCTCCGGCGTTGTCGCGCGCGGCGCGCGCGGCGTCCTTCACGGATCTCTGCGCGCACCACGGCGCCGGTCTCGCGACGCTGGCCGACGTGCCAGACATGCAGACCCTGCTCGCGCGGCTCGACGCCGAGAGGTCCTACTCCGCGACGCGCGACGCGCTGCTCGGAGACCTGCTACGGCTCCACCGGAGGTGCCGCGACGGGGCGACGCTCAGCGCGCTCCTCTACGCGTTGCATCTCGGCGTCGTGCGTCGCTGGGGGCGCCTCGCGCGCAGGGGCGTTGACCCCCAGGAGGGCGCCGCGGAACTCCTCGCCGCGCTGATCACAAGCCTCGACTCGTTTGATCCCGACGCGCGCACGCCGCACGTGCAGGCCGGGGTGGAGCTGAGCGTGCGAAACCAGCTCCGACGCACGCGCCGCGAGGAGCGCCGACGGCGTGAGGCGCACACCAGGATCGCGCGGATCGCCGAGAGCGCGCGGGCCGATCTCGACGCCGGGATTCACCGCTTCGAAGCGTTAATCGAGCGCCCCGAGGTTCGCGCGGCGAATGACCCTGCGTGCGCGTCTCCGTCGCTCGATCGCGACGCCAGTCGGGATGTCGAATCGCTGCTGGTCGCTCGCGCGATCCTCCGACCGCGCGACGCGTCGCTCGTCTGTCTCGTCGACGTGCACGACCTCACCGTCGCTGAGGCCGCGTCGTCGCTGGGGATGCGCTTCGAAGGCGCCCGCAAGGCGCTCCTACGCGCGCGGAGGCGCATGCGCGACCGGCGAGGCGCGCTCGAAGCGCTGTTGCAGCCCCTCGCGCACCGCGCGTGACCGTGATGGCTGAGACGATGAGGTGAGAAGGGGTGACGAGCTCGCTGCCGCCGACGGGAGGCTACAGCGCCGCCGCGCCGGTGTTTCCGTGGCGATCGACGACGCGCACGCGGGTGACCATCGCCGCGTCGGGGATCGTCACGCGGCCCATCGCGTCGGTGCGCTGGCCCATGAGCGCGCGCGTGCCTCCGCCCATGAGGTCGAGCGTGAGGTCGACGGTCGACTCGCGCAGCGGCACCGGGCGGTTGGAGTTCGCCGTCATGTCGAGGAGCCGCCACCCGTCGCGCGCCTCGTAGTTCACCGTGAGCACCGCGTTGGCGCCCATGCGCGTCGCGCTCGCGGAGAGCGTCGCGGGCGTGACCGTGAACGCGTCGCTGTCGAGGGTGTAGCCCGTCCCTTCGATGTGAAAGCGATAGCGCCCGAGGGGAACGCCCGGCCGCGCCGTGAGGTCGTCGGGAAAGGCCGCGCCGATGGGCGTCACGGCCTGCCACTCGGCCACCCAGTAGTGCGTCCGCGCGGCCGAGGCGTTGTCGAGCGGATCGGGCGTCCACGCGAGGAGCACGTCGCCGTCACGCACCGCGCGTCCGCTGCGGCGGTTCACGGGCATGAAGTCTCCGCGCCCCGCGGTCACCTCGCGCTGGAGCGTGAGCTTGGGCGTCCCTGCGCGCGGGTCTTCGCCGATCCAGACGAAGCGCGCGAGGCCGAGCCTGGGCACCATCGCGTCGGGCTGCGCCCTCGTCGGACGCGCCGCGAGCCTCGCCACCGAGGGGAAGAACATCGACGCCGGGATGCTCGTGGGCACCGTCCCCGCGCGCGGTGACGCGTCGGGCGGAGGCAGCGCATCGAGGGCCGCGGGGCGCCACACGGTCGCGCTCTCCGTCGCGGCGTTCTCGCGCTGCGGCGACGCGGCGAGGCGCGCGAGCTCGATGGAGCGCTCCATGATGTACTCGCCTTCGAGCGGCCCCCAGAGGTTGATCGAGGGCTCGTAGCCGCCGCGGAGCCAGTCCTCGGGGTGGAGCACGTAGCCCACGTGTCCCTGCGCGTAGCCGACCACGACGGTGTGATCCGCGGGCATCGGGGAGTGCGCCCGCACGCGGTCTGCGAAGAGGGTCACGGGCTCGCCGGGGATCGTCACGAAGAGCCAGTCGTTGATGCGCAGCGACGAGAGCAGCGTGCGCGTCGAGCCGCAGAACACCTGTCGCGAGGGCAGCGGGAGCTCGAGCGTCGGGCCGAAGAGGTCCTCGACCTCCTCGACGCGCGAGCACGACTTGTACGGACGCAGCGTGAAGGTCCCCGGCATCTGCGCCGCCGAGGGGAGCGCCGTGCGCGTGTTGTCACCGCAGAGCCCCGCGCCATAGGGCGCGTTGAACTCATCGATGGGCGACACGATGTTGTTCATGCCCGCGTCGGGGTCGCCCCAGATGCGCCCGTCGGCCTCGCGCTGACCGTCCCACGGCGAGTACGAGAGCGCGCCGCTGCGAACATTGAAGGTGCGCCAGTCGGGCCCGAGGGGCACCGCGCGCGTGACCATTTCGAGCGACACGCTCGACGTCATCGACATGCCCGCGCGATCCCACGCGGCGCGGATCGGTCCGACGGCGTAGCGCCCCACGGTCTCGGCGTGCGCGAAGTTGTAACACCCGTGGTGCCCCGCGCAGTCGATGCCGCCGGTGCCTCCCGGTGACACGTCGCCCGCGGCGCCCTGGAGGTGCATCACCAGCACCTGCCGGTCGAAGCTCTCTTCGAGGGCCTCTTCGATCGCGCCCGGCGCGTCACCGCTCGCGAGCATGTTGTCTTCGCCGAGCACGGTGCCGTGGATGCCGAAGATGGGGACGACGGCCATGGGCGAGCCGTCCATGCGATCGACGCGCACGACGTAGAGGTCTTTGTCGGCGCGGTCGCGTCCGCCGGGGAGGTCGTCGTTCTCGTCGCGGCGGTCGTGGGAGACCATGTGCATGGGGTCGAAGTTGTCGTCGTGCGCGACGCCGATGCGCGCGGGCGCCATCGCGGCGAGGGCGCTCTGCGCGGTGGTGACGAGCACGTCGAGGAGCTTCGCGCGGCTCTGGGCGCGTGCGATTCCGAAGCCGAGCCCGAGCACCTCGTTGGCGACGTAGTGGCCCCAGGCCGAGTGGCTGTGGGAGGTCCCGATGAGCACCTTGCCCGCGAAGCTCGGGCCGAGGCGCGCGGCGACGTCGAGGGTGGTGCGATCGTCGGCGACGCCGAGCTCGGCTTCGAGCATCACCACGGTCTCACCGCCCGCCGAGAGCGCGAGGGCCCTCACGCGCGGCGCCCGCTCGACGCCCACCGACGGGAGAAACCCGAGCGAGTAGGGCACCACGCGGTTGTCGGCGGCGGACTGTGATCCGAGGGCGCGCGCGCGTGAGGTGTAGGCGCCGAGGGTCGATCCCACGGGGAGGTCGAGGGTCCCCTCGGCGGTGCCTGCGCGGAGCTCGCCGGCTTCGACCATTCCCGTCGCGTTGCCCGTGGCGGTGAGGGGTTCGTAGGTGCAGTGCGTGGTCGACTGCGGCGCGAGCGGCGCCGTGTCGACGGGCACATCGGCGATCACGTCGGTGCCCGCGTCGACGGGCGCGGGGGTCTCTTCGGTGCAGGCGGGCGCGAGCGCCGCGAGGGCGGCGACGAGGGCGAGCGGACGATGGTTCATGGAGCTCCGTCCCACGGGACTCGTGGGTGCGCGGAGCATCGTCGAAGGAGCGGTCACCGCGCAACATCGCGTGGTCGCGATCGGGGGCGCACAGACCGACGACACGCGCATCGGCGCCTCCGGGGAATACGCGACGCGTATTCAGCGAGGCCCTGCGATCACATCACTGCGCGCAGAGCATGCCCGTGCGCACGCACTGGTTCCGCAGGGGATTGCAGCAGTACGTGCCCGCGCCGCAGACCGACGTGCCGCAGGCGACGCCCTGCACGCAGGCGCCGACGCCGTTGGTCTCCTGGCAGACGTAGCCCGACGCGCAGCGCATCGCCGCGCACGACGGGCCGTTGGGCACGCAGCTCGCGCTCGTGCCGTTGTCGACGCAGTGGGTGGTCGCCGTGCAGCGCACCGTGGCGCAGCGCGTGATGCGGCAGGTGCCCGAGGCGTCGGGGTACGTCCCGTTGAGCTGGCAGATGAGCCCGTCGGAGCACCGGATGCCCGCGATGCCGCCGCACATCTCGCCGACGCCCGCCGTGGGACGTCCGCAACGGTAGCCGCACGCGTGCGTGGCCGAGCAGGTCGCGTAGCCCACGCAGCGCGGGGTGATGAGGTGCTGCTCGCCGCAGTCGTCGGCGTCGGCGCAGTACGAGACCACCTTGTGCAGCGTCGCCACGACGCGTCCGCTCTGCGAGAGGGTCAGCACCTCGCCGCGGAGCGTGTACTGGTACGCGCCGAACACGCCCGTCGGAACCCCGAGGCGCGGATCAGACGAGCGGAGGTTGAGCGTGCGCGTGTTCGCGGTGAACACGCCCTCGAAGCGCGACTCCGACGGGCACGGCGCGCGGATGCAGCGGATGCCGTTGTCAGCGTCGGAGAACCAGTGGTGACCGGCGCCCTCGGCGGTGCTCGTGAACACCAGGCCGTGGAACGCGCCCGTGTCGCCCGCCCAGGCGCCCACGAGGCGCTCCCACGCGCGCGACGAGGTGACGTCTTCGCTCGTGGCGCCCGTCTCGTCGATCGCGTCCGCGTCGGCGCCGCTGTAACAGCCGCTCGCCGCGGCGACCATGAGCGCGAGGCCCGCCATCCAACGCTTGATGTTCATGTGATTCGTCCCCGTCTCTGAACGTCGGGTGCTCCCCGACGGCGCGTGAGGAGTAACGCCACATGCACCTACATGCAACCCCCTCCCCGATGCTTTCGGGGGTCGCGGGGCAGACTCGCGGGGAAACTCAGCGCTCGGAGCGCTTCCACGCGTAGGGGAAGCCCTCTGTGGGCTCCGAGACCGTGAGGTCGTGAAAGCGGCTCACGTCGAGCACGAGGTGCCCGTCGTCGCGCTCCGAGAGAACGTCCGCGTGGCGCGCTCCCCACGCGACGTGGCTGTGCTCGTAGGTCCTTCGCGCGTGCACGGGCTGGTAGCTCGTGTCGTCGACGCCCACGAGCGACACGAGGAACTCGATCTCGTCGCGCGCGAGGGTCTCGGGCGTGGCGTCCTTGAGCGGCGAGGCGTCGTCGATGACGTGCATCACGGTCCACGAGCGGTTCATCGCGGGCGAGCGGTCGCGCCGCAGGGGGAGGTCCTCCATGCGGTAGAAGGTCACGCCCTCGCGGGTCTTCACCGTGCGCACGATCACCACGCGCACCTGCGCCTCGACGATGAGATTCCCCCGCTCGTTTCCCACGCGGAACATGAGCGTCGGGACGCCGTCCATGGGCGCGATCGCCGCGTGTCGCGCAAACGCGATGCGCCCGCCGGGCTGCGAGAACTTCGCGAAGACGAGCCCCGTGGCGAGGGCCGTGACGAGCAGGCCCGCGACCGACTCGCCCATCACGAGGGCCTGCGCCGCGACGGTGCGCGGGTACATCGCGCCGTAGCCGATGGTTCCGAGGGTCTGCACCGAGAACGAGAACGCGTCGAAGTACGACCCCGGCCGCGCCCCCGCGACGCCGCCCACGACGAGGTACGCGAGCGCGAAGACAGCGTTCACCGCGACGTAGAGCGCCACGAGCGACGCCAGCGCGCGGGGCCACGTGAGCCGCAGAAAGAAGTGGTACTGGTCGCGCAGCCACGGCTGCCGCGGGGCTCCCACGACGTGGATCTGATACGAGGGCTCGGGCGTTGGTGCGGGCGTGCTCATCGGGCGCGCGGGAGTATCGCCATCGCCGGGGCGCTCGTCGATGACGCCGCGCGTGACCTGTCACGGCGCGCTCGACTTGCGATACCGTCGCGCTCTTCGCTCTGGAGGGAAATCTGTGATGGTGCGACTCGACGCGTGGTGCTTCTTCGGTGCGCTCGCCCTCGCGGGCTGTGAACAGGCCGCGGCGACGCCCGTCGACGCAGCCGCGCCGCTCACCGACGTCGCCCGCGGTGACGCCTCCGACGCGAGCGCCGACGCGGGGCCGGTCACCAACGCGATGACCTTCCACGGGTTGCCCGTGCGCGAGTGGGACCACGCGATGCCCGACGTCGACGCGATCGGCTACGACGTCGACCTCCGCGTCGACGAGTCGACGCCCGGCGCAGAGACCTTTCACGCCACGCTGCGCGGGGTCTTCATCGCGACGCGCGCGCTCGACACGCTGACCCTCGACTACACGGGCGAGGTCGACGGCGCCGAGGTCGACGGACGCACGGTCACGGCGACTCACAGCGCGCAGACGCTCACGGTTCCGCTCGGGCGAACGGTGCCCGAGGGGGGCGGGTTCATGGTGTCGCTGCGCTATCACGGCGCGCTCTTTCAAGGCACCGGCGCCAACCCCAACGACTTCAACGTCTTCGGCGGGCTCATGGCGTTTCAGCGCAACCGCGCGGGACGCAAGATCTACGAGTCGCTCAACTGGCCCTCGAAGGCGCGGCGCTGGCTGCCCGTGCGCGACCATCCGAGAGACGGCGCGATGCTCGCGATGCGCGCGACCTTTCCGCAAGCGTACACGGTGTTTTCAAACGGTCGCGAGGAGGGCCACACCGACAACGCCGACGGCACCCGCACGTGGAGCTTCTTCTGCGCGACGCCGATGCCCGCGTACGACATCCACATCGCCGCGTACGACGACTGGGCCGAGACCGCGGCCATGTCGACGGGCCATCAGCGCGCCGTGCGATGGCTCCCGTACTCGGGCGACGTCGAGGCGGGCGCGACGATCTTCACCGACCTCCCCGCCGCGATGGACTTCTACGAAGACACCTTCGGCCCCTTCCGCTGGGAGCAGGCGGTCTTTCTCGAGGTGCCCATCTTCGGCGGCGGAATGGAGCACGCCACGCTCGTCAGCATGGACGAGACCCTCTTCCGCTCGCCGACGCGAAACCGTCAGGTGAGCTTCCACGAGCTCGCGCACCACTGGAGCGGAAACCTCGTCCGCATCGCCACCTGGAACGACTTCTGGATGAGCGAGGGCTTCACCGACTACCTCACCGGCCGCTTCGTCGACGCCCACGACGGCGCGGAGAGAGGTCTCGGAAACTGGCGCACCTTCCTCAACTCCGCGATGGCCGCCGACCGCGGCGCCACGGACCACGCGCTGCGCCCCGCGGACCCCGAGGGCGACGTGCTGCGCATCTTCGACGCCATCACCTACAAGAAGGGCGCGTTCGTGCTCCGCATGTTGGAGCGTCGCCTCGGCACCGAGATGTTCACGACGTTCCTGCGTCAGTGGTTCGACCGTCACGCCGGGGGAGCGGTCACCACGCAGACCTTCGAACGCGAGGTCGACGCGGCCTTCGCGGGCCGTGGAATCCCCGACTTCTTTCGCCAGTGGGTCTACGGCGAGGGACAGCCCACGCTCGCCGTCACGCGCCGCTACGACGCCACCGCGCAGCGCCTCTCGCTCACGCTGCGACAGGTGCAGACCCGCGGCCCCGCGACGGGCTTCACCTTCCCCGTCGCCGTGGAGTTCGCGCGCGACGCCATGCGCCAGCGCGTGACCGTCAACGTCACGGGGACCACCACCACACAAGACGTCCCGCTCACCTTCGAGCCGACGTCGGTGACCGTCGACCCCGACGAGGTCACCTACGTCGCCGTCGCGTGCGCGTCGAACGCCGACTGCCGCATGGGCTACTCGTGCGGCGTGCTCGGGGCCGACGCGCAGCTCGTGTGCGTCCCTCCGAGGCAGTGACCTCGCTCAGCGCGCGAGTCGTCCGAGCTCGCCCGTCGCGGTGAGCAGGTTCACCCGCGCGATCTGGAGCGAGAGCCTCGCGCGGATCACCGCGTAGCGCGCGCTCGCGTCGGCGGCCTGCGCGTCGACGAGCTCGAGCAGCGCCGCGGCGCCCGATTGATAGCGCCCGTTGGCCTGCTCGAGGTTCGCCGCCGCCGAGGTCGCGAAGTGCTCGCTCTGTTCGAGCGTCACCGCCGCCGTGCGGAGGTTGATCGCGGCCTGCACCGCGGCCGAGCGCACCTGGAGCGACTGCTGCGCGAGGGTCTCTCGCGCGGTGGTCACGTTGGCGTCGGCGATGCGCACGTTGGCGTTCACCGACGGATCGAACATCGGCCACGAGAGCGTCACCGAGCCCTGGAGCTGCTCGGAGACTCCGAACGCGCCCTGGCCCGTGATGCGCTCGGAGTAGTTCACCGCGCCGCTCGCCTGCGCCGAGAGCGTGGGCAGTCGCCCCGAGCGCGCCGCCGAGGCCTGCGCCTCCGCCTGCGAGAGTCGCACCCTCGCGGCGGCGAACTCCGCGCGGTTCGCCACGGCGGCTGCGGCCGCGCGCGCGGGGTCGTCGTCGGCGCGGAGGGCGTCGCCTTCGACGGCGGTCAGCGTGACGTCTCGCAGGGGGTCGATGCCGAGCGCCGCGGCGAGGGTCGCGCGGTCGTTGCGCTCGCGCGCCTCGGCGGTCGAGAGGTCGAGGCGTCCGACGTCGAGGTCGACCACTGCGCGCGTGCGCTCGATGGGGGGACGCGCGCCCGCGGCCACGAGCCCCTCGGCGATGCGCAGGTGCGCCTCGCGCTGCGTGATGGTGGCGCGCGCGGCGTTGATGACCTCCTGATCGCTGAGCACCGTGAGGTACGCCGCGGCCACGGAGGCCATCGCCGAGAGCCTCGCCGCGCGGAGGTCTTCGCGCGCCGCGCCGCTGCTGCGGGTGGCGGCCTCGACGTTGTTCGACGTGCGACCGAAGTCGTAGATGGGGATGCGCGCGGTGACGTTCGCGCCCATGCCTACGGTGACGCTCTGATAGCGCACGTTCGAGAGCACGGGCTGGTCAGAGAATCCCATCGACGCGCTGCCGCTCGCGGTGACCGTGGGGTAGTAGCCCGCGCGGGCCTGATCGATCTGCGCCTCGGTGGCGGCGGCGCGCGCGAGGGCGGTGCGTACGGCGGGCGGGTCTTCGCGGCCTCGACGCAGGGCCTCCGCGAGCGTGAGCTCGACGGGCGCCGACTGCGCGAACGCCGAGGGAGCGAGCGTCAGGAGCGCGAAGACGAGCGGTGTTACGCGGCGCATGGGAGGGAGCGCGGTCATGCCACAGGCACCGAAAAGACGCACGAAACTTGACCGCTCACGCGCGCCCGGTGTTCCTCCAGCGACCGTGAAGCGCAAGGCATTCCTCTGGGTGACGACGGCGTTGGCGTTGGCGGCTCCTCCCGCGGCGCTGGGGCTCCGCTGGCGCGAGTCTCGCGAGGCCGGAGCACACCTCGCGCGCGGCCTCGACGCGCTCTCCGCACCCCTCGAACGCGCCCCCACGCCCGAGTCCCTCGACTGGCGCACCGCGGAGCGCGAGTTCGAAGCCACGCGCTCGCTCGACGCAGACGGCGCCGACGCGCGCCGCGCCGAGACGCTCCTCCACGTCGCGCGGGCCTACGAAGACCTCTCTCGTGGCGAAATGGCCCTCGCGCACACCGAGGCCTCGACGGCCGCGAGGATGCTCCCCGGCGATCCCTACGCGACCCTCGCGCTCGCGATCGTGACATTGCGTCGCGGTGACGCGCCGCGCGCCGAGAGCCTCTTCGACGCCATCGACCGCGACGCCTCGGCGCCGCCTGCTGTCAGGGCGCGGAGCGGTGTTCATCACGCAGACGTGCTCCTCGACGCGGGGCGCGCGCACGACGCCCTTCCGCTCATCGAGTCGCTCGATCGGAGCTTCAATCGCAGCGCCGCGGTGGCCAACCGTGTCGGTCTGGTGCGCGCCGCGGTGGGTGATGTCGAGGGAGCGCGCGCGGCCTTCGCGAGGGCGCGTACGCTCGATCCGCGCGATCCGTCTCCGCTCGTGAACCTCGCGCGCATGGCTCGCACGCGCGGCGATCTCGACGACGCGAAGACCCTTCTGGAGCAGGGCCTCGCGATCGACGAGCACAACGGCGAGGCGTGGCTCGCGTACGGCGTGGTGCTCTCGGAGCTCGGTCCGTCGCACCGTGAGGCCGCGCGCGACGCGGTCACGCGGGCCGCACATCTCAGGCCCGACGACGCGGAGCCCTGGGTGGCGCAGGGCGACCTCGACATCGCCGAGGCGCGATGGTCTTCAGCCGCGGAGCACTTTCGCGAGGCCCTCGCGCACAGCCCCACGCACGCGGGCGCGCGCACCAACCTCGGCGTGGCGCTCGCGCAGATGGGCGATCGTCAGGGCGCGATGCGCGCGTTCCGCGAGGCCACCGAGCGCGCACCCAACACGGGCGCCGCGTGGAACGGCCTCGGCGCGATGCGTCTCGCGACGGGTGACGCGGAGGGTGCAGTGGGGCCGCTCCAGCAGGCTTCGGTGCTGCTCCCCGAGGACCCCAATCCCTCCCTCAACCTCGGCCTCGCGCTCTCGCGCCTCCAGCGTTGGAACGACGCCGCGCAGGCCTTCCGCGAGACGCTGCGGCGCGCGCCCGACAACGAGGTGGCGCTCACGCACCTGGCCGCGATGCAGCCCGATCACGCCGCCCGGCAGCGCTTTCTCACCGCAGCCCGCCTCGCGCGTCGCTGAGTCTCTACGCCCGCTGCGGTCGGAGCGATCTCAGCGCGGTGATTCAAAGGACCGGCGGCGGTAACGACGCCGGGGAGCGATCTCCGCCCAACGCCCCAGCGTCCTAACGGCCGCCGGTTTGCCCGGTACTCTGGGATGGTCGTGCTACGCCCGCTGCGGTCGGAGCATGATCGGGAGCAGCAGGTCGACGAGCGCGCGCTTGCGTCGCTCGACGAAGGCGCCGAGCTGCGGATCTTCTCCCCACACGATCTGCACGAGCGGCCCTGCGAGACAGGGATAGAGCACGGCGCCCACGACGTGGAGCACCACCATCTCGACGTCGAGCCCCTCGCGCACCTCGCCTCGCACCTGCGCGGCGCGGAGCGTCTCGGTCGCTGCGTTCTTGAGCGGCTGGAGCATGCGCTCGGCGAGGGGACGCGCTCGCTCTCCGCCGTCGGCCATTTCGCGATGGAGAATGGCCGTCATGTTGGGCGAGTGCGCGGCGAGGTCGATGAGGCCGGTGATGAAGCCAGCGAGCTGCTCGGCGACGGTGTGGCTGCGGCGGAGCACGTCCCAGCCGAAGGTGGCGAAGTGCTCGATGCCGCGCTCGATCACGGCGGCGTAGAGCGAGTCTTTGTCACCGAAGTGATGGCACACCAGGGGGACGGTGACCTTCGCGTCCTCGGCGACCTCGCGGAGGCGCGTTCCGTCGAAGCCCTTTCGGGCGAAGAGCACCTCTGCCGCTTCGAGCACGCGGGCGCGCGTCGCGTCGGCGTCTCGCACGCGAGGGGCGATGGAGTGGGCGTTGCGTTGGGCAGAGGTGCGTTCGTTCATTCCGCGGCGTCGGCGTAGTCGCTCGGGGGTGCGACCCCGACGAGCGACAGGTCCGCGTCGGGGTCGACGTGCTCGAACTCGAGCACCCCGAGCTCTTGAAGGGCCGGCCGTACGCGGTCGGTCAGGAGCCCGAGGCGCTTGAGGTTGGGCACGATCTTCGAAAACAACATACACCGGAACTGCAGCATCAAGGGACAGTTCAGCGCGTACTCGCAGCACGCGTCGACGGGCAGGCCCATCTTCTCCCAGACCTCGGGCGCGAGGAACCGATCGCGCATCAGCCGCGACGCTTCGATGACGAAGTCCTCGCGGTCGCGGAGCTCGTTCGCGGGCATCGCCGTGAACACGTCTTTGAGCGAGAGAACCCCGAAGGCGACGTGACGCGCCTCGTCACGGATCACGGCCCCCGTGAGCTCTCGGATGAGCGGCTCGTCGGTGGTCTCTCGGATCACGCCGAAGGCCGCGAGCGCGAGGCCCTCGACCATGATCTGCATGCCGAGGTACTTCATGTCCCAGCGGCCATCCGTGAGGATCACGTCGAGCAGGGACTTGAGCGTCGGGGTGACGGGGTATGTCAGCTCCATCTTCTCGCGGAGGTAGCGCTCGTAGACCTCGACGTGGCGGGCTTCATCCATGACCTGGCTCGCGGCGTAGAGCTTCGCGTCCATGGTCTTCACGCAGGTCACGAGCTGGCTCGTCGCGAGGAGCGCGCCCTGCTCGCCGTGGAGGAACTGCGAGAGCATCCACGACGAGACCTCGCGCTTGAGGTCGCGCTGCTCGCGCGGGGTCATGCGCTCCCAGATCTCGCTGCCGTAGATGGGAACCACCGCGTCGGGGAAGCGCGGCCCCTCGGGGTCGACGTCGATGTGCCACGGGAGGTCCTTCGCGCCGTCCCACTGGAGCGCCTTCGACTTCGTGTAGAGCTCACGCAGCGAGCGGACCTGCGAGGCGTAATCCCAGGTGTAGGAGAGCTCCATCGTCGTGCGGAGCGACTCGATCGGGGAAGACATCATCGGGGCATCGACCTCCTCGGGCGCCGTCCACGGCGCCTGCTGACTAACTATTCAGTCAGTAGCGCTTCGAGGGCAAGGTCGAGACTTACTTTTTTATCAGTCAGTTAGCTTTCGGCCACCGAAGTGCCTCTAAACATGGGGTTCGGTCTGTTGCATGGAGGGCCGCCCGCGGAAGCGCTCGTACCAGGCGAAGAGGTTGGGACGGGGCTCGCGGAGGTCTCCGAAGACGTTGCGGAACTCCAGCCAGCCGATCGTGACCCCCGCCGAGACCTGACCCAGATCGGGGGAGGCGCCCCACGAGATCGCCTCGCGCTCCAGCGCGTCGAGGCCCTGGAGGGCCTTCTCGCGCTGTCCATCGAGCCAGTCGGGCCACCAGAGTTCCTTCGGACGATGCGCGCGCTCGTAGAAGACCAGGATGCCCGCCTCGAGGACTCCATCGCAGAGGGCCTGCGTGCGGAGCACCTTCCATCGCTCGGGGCCGCGCGCGGGGACGAGCGTTCGATCACCCGCGAGCGACCCGAGGTACTCGCAGATCACGGGCGAGTCGTAGAGCGCGTCGCCCTCGTCGGTGATGAGCGCCGGGATCTTCGCCAGCGGATTGGTCACCGACAGCGTCGCGTCGGCCTTCGTCGGCGACGGCCTGAGGAACGTGGTCTCGACGCGATCGGCGAGCCCGAGCTCATGCGCGGCCACGAGCACCTTGCGCACGAAGGGAGAGGTCGGGGTGTAATAGAGCTTCATGCGGCGATCTATGGCGCCGTCGCGCGCCGATGTCACCGCCCGAGCGCGAGGGTCAGGGCGTGGCGCGCGTGGGGTCGAGGGCGCGCGTGGGAGCCCTGCGCCCGAGCGTGAGCCCCCGGCGCGCGACCTCACGGATGACGTGCGCCGCGTCGTCGGTCACGGCCCCCTCGGGGATCGCCTGTCCGATGCGCGCCCTCATCGCGCGGACGCGTCCCGCGGCCTCTTCGAGCCTCGCGCGGAAGGGCGCGTCGTCGGCCGCGCGGCGGGCCATGTTGCGCGCCGTCTCGAGCGCGAGCCCCGGCGTGTGCGCGATGAGCAACAGGTCACAGCCCGCCTCCATCGATCGCATGGCGCCCGCGGTCACGCCCCAGCGCGCGCGGATCGCCGACATCTCGAGGTCGTCGGAGATCGCAACGCCCTGAAAGCCCAGTCGCTCTCGCAAGACGCCGTGCGCGATGGCGCGCGAGAGCGTCGCGGGGCGCTCGGCGTCGACGCCCGAATAGACCACGTGCGCGAGCATCACCGCGGGCGTGAGGTTCATCACCTCGCGGAACGGCACGAGCTCCACGGCCTCGAGGCGCGCGATGTCGTGCGCGACGCGAGGCAGGCCCTGGTGACTGTCGACGGCCGTGTCTCCGTGCCCGGGGAAGTGCTTCGCACACGCGAGGATGCCCGCGCCGAGGAGCCCCGAAATCACGGGCCTCGCGTGGCGCGCCACCACGTCGGGACGCGTCCCGAAGGTGCGCATGTGAACCACCATGTTGCGCGGGTTCGTGCGGACGTCGAGCACCGGCGCGAGGTCGAAGTTCACGCCCACGCGACGGAGCTCGCGTCCCATCGCGGCGCCCCAGCGCTCCGTGAGGGCCGTGTCGTCGATGCGACCGAGCTCGCTCACCGAGGGCATGCGCGGGAGCGTCGGCGAGAGGTGCGAGACGGCGCCACCCTCCTGATCGGCGGCGATGAAGAAGGGCGGCGCGCCTGCGGGGGTGCGTCCCTGAATGGCCTCGACGTTGGCGCGGAGCTCGGCGCGGTTGCGCGCGTTCTCGGCGGCGATGATGACCCCGGCGAGGGCGCCGCGACCGAGCATCGAGGCCAGCGTGGGGTGCAGCAGCGGGGCCCGCGAGCCCGCGAGGATGCAGCTCCCTGCGAGGGCGAAGAGCGACTCGTCGACGGGGGCCTGTCGGCCTTGCGCGAGGGCGATCGTGGCGGTCGAGGAGGTCGCGAGGGCGGCGAGAAAGGTTCGGCGTGAGAGGGTCATCGAGAGGCCGCGCGTAGGGGGATCTTGCAAGCGCGCAAAGGGGAGAGTACCTGACCACACCCCTATGGCTGAAACAACGTCGAAGAAGAACGTGGCTCCGACGCCTGCTCCCGGGGCCGCGCCCGCGCCGGGGCTCGGGATTCGCTATCGCAACCTCGTCATCGCAGGCGCCGTGTTCGTGGCGCTCTGGGCGATGGCGATCGCGAGCAGGTCGACGGGGACGATGGCGTTCCTCGGCGTGCTGACCGTCGTGCTGGCCGGCTTCGGGCTCTACACCTGGCGCTGGTACCAGAAGCAGATGTCTCTCATGAACCTCGCCAAGAAGGCCAATGAGAGCCCCGAGGCCCGCAAGGCCGCCATCGAGGAGCTCAAGACCCGCGAGGCCGGCGGCGACGACGTCACCGCCACCCTCATGCGCGCGCAGCTCGAGCTTCAGGAAGACCCCGACAAGGCCGTCGCCACGCTCGACTCGATCGACATGAAGAAGGTCCCCGCGATGCTCCTCAACGAGGTGCGCGGGATGAAGGCCCAGGTCTACCTCGTCAAGAACCGCGTCGAAGACGCCGCGCGACTCGCCGACGAGATCCAGCTCTCGCAGATCCAGCAGGCCGAGGTGCGCGCCGTGATGGCCGCCACCGTCGCCGAGGCGTGGGCCCGCACGGGCAAGGTCAAGGAGGCCCGCGACATCCTCTCGACCTTCGCGCCCGATGATCCCGCGTACGCCAACGCGCGCATCCCGCTGCTCTTCGCGCGCATCTTCGCCAACTGGGCCGAGTCGAAGCGCGACCTCGTGCGCAAAGACATGGCCGTCATGTGCAAAGAGAACTTCCAGTACCTCGGGCGCTTCGTGATGCCCAACTCGGGCGTGCGCCCCGAGATGAGCGCGATGGCGCAGGAGGTGCTCCGCAATGACCCCGACGCGCGCAAGGCCATCCTCGAGCAGCAGGGCGGCAAGCTCAACCGCGCGCAGCGCCGCGCGATGAAGTAGTTCCCCTCAGAACGGCACTTCGAGCGAGACCCTCGGCGATGACCCTAGCGACGCCGTCACGCGGGGAGCGGGCTCCTCGACGTGATCGGGCGCGAGCAGCACCGTCGCCACGCCACCACCAACAAGCACCGCGCCGAGCGCCGTGAAGACCCACGCCACGGCGGCCGAGTCACCCATCGGCTCCAGGCGTCCGTCGACGTCGCGGTTCTGGTGCGCGCTCACGCTCGCGAGCGCCGTCACGCCCGACACGAGCGAGACCGCGCCCACGCTCGCGGTGATCCATCCCACCGTGCGCCACGGAGACTCGCGGCGCAGCTCGGGAACGAGCACTGGCACCATCACGCGCTCGACGACGCGCTCGCCGCGGGGCGCTTCGCTGCGCGGTGTCTCGGTGCGGACCTCGGTGTGATCCTCCGCGGGCGTGAGCGTCGCGGTGACGTTCGCGACCTCGTTGGCCGCGACGTCGGTCTCGATCGAGGAGGGCTCTCGTCCCGGCGCCGTGACGCGGATCGTGAAGCGCCCCGCGGCCACGCGTACGGGCACGCGCATGGGGAGCGACACCGTGCGTCCGTCGGGGAGCTCGAGCCTCGCGTCGGGCGCGTCGGCCGTGACCATCAGGCTCCCGAGCGTCTGACGGAGCTGCGTGAGGCGCGCGATCACCACGGGGCCGTTCTCTCGCCACCACGTCGGGTGAAGGTCGTGAAAGCCCTCGGCGCGTTGCAGGTGCTCCTCCGCGAGCGCGTAGCTCTGCATCCCGAGGAGCGCGAGGCCGAGGAGCCCGTTGACCTCGGGGTCCGTCGGGCAGTTGCGCGCCGCGAAGCGCAGCCCCCGCTCCGCGCCCTCGTAGTCGACGTGATCGGGGCGCTCGATGAAGATCCGGTTGCGCGCGTCCTCGACGCGGACGCGGTCTCCCTCGCCCATGCAGAGCGTCTGCGCGCCCGCGCGCGAAGGGAGCGCGAGCGCGACGAGCGTCGATGCGATCAGGGCGGTGCGCGTCATCACGGCTTCTCGACAGGGGGTGCGGGCAGCACGAGGCGCGGCACGGGGAGGCACGCGCCGTTGTGATAGAGCTCGTCGGGGCCGCAGTGGTGGTTTCGCGGTGTCGAGGCCCTTCGAGTCGGGGTCACCGCGGTCCGTCGCGCGGGGCGCGGAGGCGTCGCGGGGGCGACTGCAACGGGCGTCGCAGCGGGGGCCGAGGGTCTGACCGGGATCGCAGGCGCGACGGTGACCACAGGCGCGGGGCGGGTGACGTGCGGCAGCGGCGCGGGCGCGTGGTCGGGCGTGCGACGGAGCTCCCTCGCGACGAGGACGCAGAGCACCGCGGCGAGGAGCGCGACGGTGCCCATGAGCGCGCGCTCGCGGCGCTTGAGCGACGGAAGAGGCACCGGCGTGACGCGCGCTCTTGCGTCGAGAGAGACCTCCGCGGCGGGCTCTTCGACGGCGGGCGCGGTCTTCGCGACGGGTGCGACGGGCGTCCGGTCGCGTCGAGGAGGCAGCGGGACCTCGATGCCCGAGAGCGTCGGCGCAGGGGCGTTGGGGCCGTAGCCCTCGGCGAGGTCGATGGGGACCACGGGCGACGGAGAGGTCTCTCGCGCGAAGAGCGGCTCCCACCGAGTGCGTACGGTGTCGGGCGCGATGGTGAGGAGCGCGCGCGCCATCTCGCGCACGTCGGCGAAGCGATCAGAGACATCGACGGCGAGCGCGCGCTTCATCCACGGGTCGATGCCCGCGGGGAGGTTGAAGGGGAACTCCGACGGCGGCGTGAAGTGACCGAGGCGCTTGGCGACGATCACGCCGATGGAGCCAGGTCCCGAGAAGGCCTTCTTGCCCGTGAGCGCGAGGTAGACCATCAGCGCGATGGAGTACGCGTCGCTCCAGGGGCCCACGGCGCGGTGGTCGCCGTCCTGCTCGGGGGCCATGTAGCTCGGCGTCCCGATCTGCTGGTCGTCGCCCGTGAGCTCGGGGTCGTCGTGGATGCGTCCCGTGGGCGATGACTCGGGGCGCGTGAGCTTCGAGATGCCGAAGTCGAGCACCTTGGGCGTGATGGAGCCGTCACGCTCGATGGAGAGCATCACGTTGGCGGGCTTGAGATCACGGTGGATCACCCCGCACTCGTGCGCCGCGATCACGGCGGCCATGACCGGCGCGAGGCAGTCGAGCGTGCGCTCGAGCGACACGGGAGCCTCGCGCTTGATGAACGCGTCGAAGGTCTCTCCGCGGAGGTACTCCATCACGATGTAGGGCGGCTCGCGCACGCTCACGTCGTGCACGGCCACCACGTTGCGGTGGTGGATCTTGCCCGCGGCCTGCGCCTCGCGGATGAAGCGCTCGCGGTACTCGCGCTGGCAGTTGTACTCGGGCGGCAGCACCTTGAGCGCCACCATGCGCTGGAGCATCGGATCGCGCGCCTGGTAGATCGCGCCCATGCCGCCGCGCCCGGCTTCGCCGAGGATCACGTAGCGGTCGACCCGATCGCCGGGCTTGTAGGTGCGCTGCTCCACGACATCACCCGCTCGACGTGGGGGGTGTGTGCTCCTCCCCGACGACGCGCGGCCTCCGTACAGGAGGAGAGTACCGCCCACATCGTGCGCCGTCGACAAGCGCACAAGAGATGAAAGCTGCACCCGGTCGGTGCGCTGGAGGTCCGGTCAGGAGCCGCGGGTCGGGTGCGGCGGCGGGCTCCGGGTCTCGGGCGCGGGCGGAGGGACGCTCGACGGCTTCACGTCTTCGATCTCGTCGTCGTCGATGATTTCGAAGAGGTCGAGATCCTCTTCGGGCTTCACCGCGGGCTGCATCGAGGGGACGGGCGGCGGGGCCGTTCGCTGCGGCGGCGGAGGCGGTCGCAGGATGGGCGGCGGCTTGAGCGACGACGGCTGCGCGTCGGTGAACATCGCGTCGAGGTCGAGCTCTAGGCTGTCGCGAGGCGCGGCGGCCGCGGGCGAGGGGCGCGCGGGAGGTCTTGAAATCCCTTGTGAGAGCGGCGAGCGCGGGGGCAGCGAAGGGAGCGTGAGACGCGGGACAGGCGCGACGCTCGGCGCGGGGGTGAGGGGTCCGAGGTCGGGTTCGAGGTCGAACATCAGCTCCCCGAGGTCGTTCGAGTCCGAGGGGCGGCTGATGGCCGTGGGCGCCGCGCTCGGCGCCATGACCGCCGGAGCGGGCCGTGGCGGGGGCGCCGTGACGGGCGGCGCTTCGACGGGCGACTCGGAAGAGGGAGCCGCTTCGACGAGGACGTCGTCGGTGTCGATCGAGACCTCACCCTCGGGCTCGGGAGCCGACTCGGAGACAGACGAAGCGGGCTCCGAAGCCAGTACGGGGTTCGTCGAGAGGGGCGAGAGCGGCGAGGAAACAGAGACCGACGCAGGAGGCGGAGGCTCGGAGAGCGAGAGCGCGGGTGTTTCGAATTCTGGTTCCTCATCGATGAGGGCGAGGGCCTCTTCGATGGATGTCTCGAACTGAGCGGGCGGAACCGGCGCGCCGAACGAGATGATCGCAGGCGGCGAGGCCGACACCACGGTGGCCTCGACCGGCGAGCGCGCGAACGCAGCCGGGGAGGCGTCCATCACCGTCGCGAGGGGATCGAGGAGCGCGTCATCGAGGGGCCCGAACTCCATGAGGTCGGGCAGGTCGAGGGTCGTCTGCGTCGCGCTCGCGACGGGCTCCGGTCGCGCGAGGGCCTCTTCGATCCTGATTCCTTCGTCGCGCGGCTCGGAGGCGGGCTCGACGACGGGCGCGGACTCGATGACAGGCTCGTCGATGACGACGGGCGCTACTTCGACAGCAGCGACAGGGGCTTCGACGATGACAGGTGCGACTTCGACGACGGGCGCCGCTTCGACGATCGCGACGGGTGCTTCGGCGATCGCGACAGGCGTTTCGACGATGACAGGCGCCGCTTCGACGACCGGTGCGGCTTCGACGTGCGCGATGGGCTCGGCGACTTCGACGTGCGCGGCTTCGACGACGGCGACAGGCGCTTCAACGATGACGGGCGCAGCTTCGATGACAGCGACGGCCTCTTCGACGACAGGCGTCGCTTCGGCAACTGCGACAGGCGCCGCTTCGACGATGGGCGCCGCTTCGACGACGGGCGCCGCTTCGACAACCGCGACAGGCGTGGCTTCGACGACGGGAGTTGCTTCGACGACGGCGACAGGTTCTTCGACGATGACCGGCGCAGCTTCGAGGATCGCGACGGGCGCTGCTTCGACGACGGGCGCTGCTTCGACGACGACGACGGTCTCTTCGACGATCGCAACAGGTGTCGCTTCGACGATCGCAACAGGCGCTTCAACGAGCGCCGCGGGCGTCTCTTCGACGACGGCGACGGGCGCTTCGCTCGCGGGAGGCGACGCGGGCTTCACCGACCTGCGTCGCGGTCGCACCGCGAGCTCGGGGAGCGCCACGCCGCGCGTGATCTCTTCGAGCGCCCCGCTGGCCGCCTCGAGCGTGATGCGAGGGACCGACGGCGCGCGCCACGACGAGGGGAGCGCGGAGGCCAGTTGCGCGAGCTCGTGGTCGATGTCTTCGAGCGATCGTCCGCGAGACGAAGCGCTCGTACGCTGCTCGTGGAGGGGAGTGTTGTCAGCCACGCGGACGCCCTTCTGGTGATCGCTGCGGACCGCGGGCGCAAGCAGCGCACCGCGTCGGGCGGCATCGTATCAACCGCCCGACGCTCTCGTCACGCGAGAAGGGAGAGTGCGCTCGCTGCTCAACCCACTGCGGCGCGAGCCTGCTTCAAGGCCTCGTCGAGCTTCGCCGCGTCGGGTCCACCGGCGCCCGCCATGTCGGGACGTCCTCCCCCGCGTCCGCCCACGATGGCCGCGAGCTGACCCACGATCTTGCCCGCGTGGAAGCGTCCCACGAGGTCCTTCGAGACGGCGCACACGAGGAGGGCTTTTCCGTCGGCCGAGGTCGCGCCGATCACCACCACGGAGCGCTTGTGCTTGTCGCGGAGGTGATCCGCGTACTCGCGCATCGCCTTGTCTTCGTTCACCGGCGAGCGAGCGACGACCAGCACCGCGCCGTCGCCGAGGTCGTGCGTCTCGGCTTCGGCGCCGCCGCCCGTGAGGAGCCGACGCTTGAGGTCTTCGATCTCCTTCTGCTGCGCGCGCTGGTGCTCGACGGCCTTGTCGACGCGCTGCGAGACCTCACCGACGGGAGAGCCGAGCGAGTCGGCGACCTTGCGGAGCGTTCCGTTGAGGGAGCGCACGAGCGAGAGCGCGCCGAGGCCCGTGACGGCTTCGACGCGGCGTACGCCCGCGCCCACGTTGGAGTCCGAGACGACCTTGAAGAGGCCGATGTCGC
>JBPOHC010000564.1:0-13168 GCA_052035985.1 Myxococcota bacterium
CCGCGGGACCGGGCGGAACGGGCGGCGCAGGCGGCAACGGCGGCGACGGCGGCGGCGGCGCGGGCGCGACGGGAGGCCCCTCGATCTGCCTGTTCTACGTGGGAACGGCGCCGTCGAGCACGGGCGGATCGTGCACGCGCGGCGGCGCGGGCGGCGGCGGAACGGGCGGCTCGGGCGCGCCCGGCGGGCCCGCGGGCGTGAGCGAGGAGCTGCGCGCGGCCCCGTGATCTCGCTGCGGATCGTGACGGCGCGCGCGACGGCGCGATGTGTCGAGGGCCTCCACGCATGACCACGCCCCCTGACGGCGCGCGTTCGAAGCGCGTCGGCGTCGCGTACGAGGCCCTCGCGGTGGCCCTCTCGACGCTGTGTCTCGTGAGCGGGATGTGGGGCTTTCTCTCGCGCGCCGACACGACCTTCACGCACGACAACCTCTACTGGGCGTACGCGAATTTCACCTTCGTCGCAGAGAGTCTCCTCGGCGGAACGATCCCCCTGTGGGCCCCGTACTCGCACGGCGGCGAGGCCTTCTTTCCGACGCTGTGTCACGGCCGATACCTCGACCCCACGGTGCCCCTCGTGGTCTTCGTCGGGAGGCTCTTCACGCGCGACTCGCTGATGCTCTTCCACTGGCTGCGCTTCGTGCAGGTGTGGGTGATGCTCTTCGGCGTGCACCTCGCGCTGCGGCGCTACGCGACGCGTCCCCTCACGCGCGCGACGCTGGCGGGCGCGGTGTTCCTCTCGTCGCTCGCGTACGCGCCCTTCCGTCAAGACGCGCTGCTGCTCCAGTTCCAGTGGATCCCCTACGTGGCGCACCTGCTCCTCGGGATCGTCTTCGAGGGGCGCCGCTCGTGGTCGCGCTGGCTCCTCCTCTCGGCCGCCGTGGGCCTGAGCTCGCAGTCGTACTGGTTCTCGTCGACGTGGGTCTTCCTCGCGCTCTTCGCCTCCGCGCTCGCCGCGTTCTACCGGGATCACCTCCGCGCGATGCTGCGCGACCGGAGCCTCCTCGCGCCCGCCGCGGTCTTCGTGCTCATCAACGCCGCGATGGCGGTGCCCAACGCCGCGCTCGTGCGCGAGGGCCGCGAAATGGTCTTCTCGACGCGCAGCCTGCCTGCGGGCTACGAGCGACGGGCTTCCATCGGCGCGCCCATCCAGTACGAGGGGCGACGCGGCGGACCCTCGGTGCAGGCCACGCGCATGCCCTACTCGGCCATCGAGTACTCGGGCACGCCGCTCACCTACTGGAACCTCTTTCAGACCCTCGGCCCGTCGGGTAACGCGCACGTCCACGCGTCGGGCTTCTGGGGCGAACCCTCCGAGGCCGTGATCTACCTCGGCGCCTTCGGGTGGGCGCTCGCGCTCTTCGGGATGCTCTCCGCGCGTCACGCCTCGAAGCCCCTGTGGCTCACCATCACCGTGGGCGCGGGGCTCCTCTCGCTCGGACCGGGAGGCGCTCTCCATCGGCTTCTGTATCCGGTCTTTCCGATGCTGTGGCCCGTGCGGCACCCGCTGCTCTACGCGCTGACGCTCGTGATGGGCATCCTGTACTTCGCGCTCCTCGGGCTCGAGACCGCGCTCTCTCCGCGCGGTGCGCAGAACGAAGCTCCGCCCTCGTCGCGTCGCGCGGCGTGGTCGCTCGCGGTCTTCGTCTCGCTCGCCGCGCTCACCGTCTCGATGGTGGTCTTCGAAGCGCGTCCGTTCGTCACGTCGCTCCTGCTCCTCGCGATCGGCGCCGTCGTCGCGCTGTCTCGTCGCGTTCTCTCCGCGTGGGTGATCACCGCCGCGGTGATCGCCGTGCAGGCCGCCGTGGCCGTGGCGCTCAGTCCGTCCCCTGGCGCGGTCGGCGCGAGGCTCGTCGCGGCGCTCGGTCTGCCGCTCGCGTTCGTCGTCGCGTCGCGCAGCGCAGTCGATCAGCCTCGTCGCGCGGAGCTCTTCGCCACGCTCGCCTGCGCGGCGCTGCTCGTTGATCTCCGTGACGGGCTCGCGCAGGTGCGTCGGCTCTTCTCGACGCAGCCGCGACCTCCGCTGGAGCTCGGCTTCGACCCGAACCTCGCGCCCGTGACCGCGCCGGGACCGCGCCGCGTGCATCCTCCGTATCGCCCCGACGCGTACCCGCGGCAGGTGATCCGGTACATGGCGCAGCTCTACCGGACGCCCTTCGCGCTCTCGCCGCCCGTGGCCCTCGCGCGCGTGCCCGGCGTGCTCGACCTCGACTTCGCCGCCGCCCTCCGCAGCACCCGCTGGAACAGCCATTTTCTCTCGCGCACCTACTTCGAACTGGTGACCTCCGAGGTCGCGCCCGAGGCGCTCGAACGCGTCTTCGCGATCGGCCGCTCACCGCTTCAATTCAGGCCCCGCGCGCGGGTGATCGCGCCCGAACAGTGGCTCCGTGAGCTCTCGCAGAGGCCCGTCGCCGACGCGCTCGCGGAGGTCGACGAGGTCGTCGCGCTGCACCCCGCCGACGGGGCCGCACCGCCCCTCGTGAGCGCCACGGGCCCCGCGGAATTCGAAGCGCGCGTGGTGGCCTACACGCACGACGACATCGAGCTCGACGTGCGATCGACGCAGCCCGGATACCTCCTCGACGTCGACGGCTACTCTCCCTCGTGGCACGCCACTGTCGACGGAGGCGAGGTCGCCCTGTGGCGCGCGGACTACGGCTTCAAGGCCCTCGCGCTCCCCGCGGGGCGTCACCGCGTACACCTCCGCTATCGTCCGATGCTCTTCATCGCGGGCCTCTGCGCGTTCGAAGGCGCGCTCGCGCTCTCGGTCGCGGGCGCCATCGCAGCGGCCCTGGCCGCGAGGCGCCGCGCGCGATGAACCGCTGCACTCCCGCTCGAAAGGACAAGGATCTCTCACCGTGAAGCGCGCGTTGATCATCGGCGGCGGAATCGTCGGCCTCGCCACCGCCTACAAGCTCTCTCGCTCCGAACCCCGGCGCCGCGTCACGCTCCTCGAAAAAGAGCGCGACGTGGGGCAGCACCAGTCGGGGCACAACTCGGGGGTTCTGCACTGCGGGCTGCCGTACAAGCCCGGCTCGCTCAAGGCCCGCCTCGCCGTCGACGGGATCCGTCAGATGACCCGCTTCTGCGAGGAGCACGCGATCCCGCACGAGCTGTGCGGCAAAATCGTGCTCGCCACGGAGCCCGACGAGGTCCCGCGACTCCGCGCGCTCAAGGAGCGGGGTGAGCAGAACGGGCTGCGCGGCATCGAGCTCCTCTCGCGCGAGGCGCTGCGCGAGGTCGAGCCCAACGCGGGCGGCCTCGAAGCGCTGCGCGTCCCCGAGGAGGGGATCGTCGACTATCCCCGCGTGTGCGCGACGCTTCGAAGGCTCCTCGAGGAGGGCGGCCACGAGGTGGTCTGCGGCGCGCGCGCCGAGCGCATCGAGCGCAGGGGAGCTTCATGGCGCGTCGAGACGCCCGTCGGAGGCTTCGAAGGCGACCTGCTCATCAACTGCGCGGGGCTCTTCTCCGACCGCGTCGCGGAGCTCGCCGGGGCGCCTCGCACGGCCCGCATCGTCCCCTTCCGCGGCGAGTACTACAAGCTCCGGCCGGGGCGCGAGGGCCTCGTGCGCAACCTCATCTACCCGCTGCCTGATCCGCGCTTCCCCTTCCTCGGGGTGCACTTCACGCGGCTCATTCACGGCGGCGTCGAGGCGGGGCCCAACGCCGTGCTCGCGGGGGCGCGCGAGGGGTACCGCAAGACCGACGTGAACCTCCGCGACGCGGCCGACGCGCTCACGTACCCGGGGCTCTGGCGCTTCCTCGCGAAGTACCCCGCGATGTGCGCGCGCGAGGTGGGCGTCTCGCTCTTCCGCGCGCGGTTCTGCGCGGCGCTCCAGCGGCTCGTCCCCGCGCTCTCGCTCGACGACCTCGCGCCGGGCGGCGCCGGCGTGCGCGCGCAGGCGATGGCCCCCGACGGCTCGCTCATCGACGACTTTCTCTTCGCGCGTCGCGAGGCGGCGCTGCACGTCGTGAACGCGCCGTCGCCCGGCGCGACGGCCTCGCTCGCCATCGCCGATCACATCGTCTCTCAGCTCGAATCCGCGTGACCGCGAGCGCGCGACGAAGCCGTTGACGCCTGCGTGGAATCCAAGCACGCTGATTCGGCGTCGCCCGCGTGGGCATGCGCCTGAAGCACGAAGCACGACATGTCGAAGATCTCGGTCGTCTTTTCTTTCTACAACGAAGCTGACGTCCTCGAAGAGCTCTTCGAGCGCATGACCCGCGTCTTCAGCGAGTCGCTCGCGCGGTACGAGTACGAGCTCATCTTCGTGAACGACGCCTCGACCGACGCGTCGCTCTCGATGCTGCGCGCGCGCGCCGCCGTCGATCCGCACATCAAGATCGTGAACATGTCGCGCAACTTCGGCGTGTCGCAGTGCACGATGGCGGGCATGGCGTACTCCACGGGCGACGCCGTGGTGATGATGGACACGGACCTCCAGGACCCGCCCGAGGTGATCCCCGACCTCGTGAAGCGCTGGGAGGAGGGCGCCGACGTGGCGTACACCGTCCGCAAGCGGCGCGACGGCGAGCCCGCGATCAAGATGCTCGTGACGGCCGTGGGCTACAGGATCTTGAAGCGCATGTCAGACATCGACATGCCGATCCAGTCGGGGGACTTCAAGCTCCTCTCGCGGCGCGTCGTCGACGCGGTGACCTCGCTCCAGGAGAAGGAGCCCTTTCTCCGCGGCCTGGTGCGCTGGGTGGGCTTCAAGCAGGAGCCCGTGTATTACAACCGCGACCCGAGGGCCGGCGGCGAGACGCACTTTCTCTTCTACCAGAGCCGCGTGCTCCGGAACTTTCTCTCGGGCATCACGGCCTTCTCCGACCTGCCGCTCATCTGGGTGTTCATCCTCGGCATCGTCGTGTCGTCGGGCGCGTTCCTCTACCTCATCGGCATCTTCGTGATGAAGTACCTCAACTGGAACCTCCCCGGTTGGAGCGCCATCATGGCCACGATGCTCGTGCTCGGGGGCAGCCAGATCCTCGCGACGGGCGTCGTCGGGCTCTACGTCGCGAAGATCCACGCCGAGGTGAAGCGCCGCCCGAACTACATCGTGTCTGACACGGTGGGCTTCGACGCGCGCCGCCCGTGAAGCCCCGCCACACGGCCGTGAAGCCCGCGCACACCCGCGACCCGCACGCCTCGGAAACACCACGAAATCAAGCATTTTTTGGTTGAGCCTCCCTCCGGCACGCGCCCTGCGATGAGGTCCGCTCACCATGAACAAGCGGACTCTCCTCTCCCTGACGCTCGCTTCGATGGGGGCCCTCGCGCTCCCTCGTGAGGCGCGCGCGCAGACGCGGCCGACGCCCGTCTTCAACGACCCCCGCGCCTCGATCGGGCTCCTCCTCGGCGTGAGCTCGGTGCACGGCGGGCAGTACGAGCAGCGGGCCTCCCAGTGGGGCTACGGCAGCTTCGGCAGCGCGCTCACCGTGGCCGTCGAGGGCGGCGCGTGGCTGACCCCATGGCTCTCGCTCGGCGGCCGCCTCGGGATGCTCCGCGGCGACAGCGACGCGACGCCCACTGACGGCGCCAGCCTCGCGCTCGCGAGCTACGACCTCAGCGCCTACGCGCGCCTCGGCGCCGTGCTCGGCCGCCGCAGGGTGCGGGGCTTTCTGGGCGTGCAGCTCGAAGCGGGCGCGCAGTGGGCCACGATCGATCTCCGCGACGCGGGCACCTCGAGGGTGACCGCGCGCTTCGCCGTGATGGGCGTCGGTCAGGTGATCGTCGGCCCCGTGGCCTTCGGCATGCGCCTCGGGCCTCGCTTCGGAGTCTGGACGGGCGCGGGCGGTGAGCACGCCGACCTCGACCTCGGCGGCATCGAGCTCTCGACCGGCGTGGAGGTGCGACTGTGAACCGCAAGATGCTTCGCCTCGCTGCCTCGCTCGTCGCCTCGGCCGCGTCTGCGCTGGCGCTCGAAGGCTGTCCCCCGTGCGGTTCGAACGGCGCGCAGGCCGTCGGCGCGTGGAGCTTCGAGAACTGCGCCGACGCGGCGTGCGGGTTCACCGTGGAGTCAGGCACGACGCGCGTCACGGCGACGTTTCACCCCGGCGAGCACGGCCTCGACCTCGCGCCGGGCACGTCGATCGTCGCGCCCGTCTCGGTCGCCGCGTCGACGCTCTACGGGATGCCCTTCGTGAAGGTCCTCGCGCGCTGCGACGCGGGCTCGTCGCTGTCGGTCGAGCTCGGCGCGACGTCGACCTCGCGCGACGCCGCGCCCGACGCAGGGACGACGGGCGAAGACGAGACCCTCCGCGCCACCATCCCGACCACGACGACGTGGGCGCTCGCGAACGAGCAGCTCGTCTCCACCGGGCAGGTCAGGCGCCTCAACTCCGTGCGGGTCATCGCCGCGGGCGCGGGCCACTGTCAGATCGACCAGCTCGAGGTGTCGGTGAACTTCTACGGCTTCTGCGACTAGGCGATCACGCCACGTCGAGCACGACGCGCATGCGCGCGCGGCCCTCTCGCACACGGCTCACCGCGTCGTTGGCGCGCGCGAGCGGCATCGACTCGGTGATGGGAGAGATGTGATGCTCCGCCGCGACGGAGAGCATCTTGCGCATCGTGGCGGGGCTGCCGATGACGCTCCCGGTGACCTTCTTCTGCTCGTCGAGGAGGGGGTCGACGCCGAGCGTGAGGGGCTTGCTCGGCACGCCGATGAGGCAGAGCGTGCCTTCGAGGTCGAGCACCTTCATCCAGTCGTCCCACGCGAGCGAGGCGTGCGTGGTGACGAGCAGGAGGTCGACGGCGTTCGCGGGGAGCGCGCCCTTCACGTCGAGGAGGTCGCGCGCGCCGAGCTTGTGCGCGAGCTCGCGCTTGGTGAGGTCGGGGTCGAACGCGAGCACCTCGGCGCCCATCGCGGAGGCGAAGCGAACGGCCATGTGACCGAGGCCGCCGAGTCCCACGACGCCCACGCGGACGCCCTTCGCCGCGCCGAGGCGCTCGAGCGGAGAGAACACCGTGAGCCCCGCGCAGAGGAGCGGTGCGGCGGTGGAGACCTCGATGCCCGCGGGGATCTCGAAGGTGAAGCGCGCGTCGGCGCGGACGCGCGTGGCGAAGCCGCCCTGACGGCCCACGCAGGTGCGCACCTTGCCGCCCGTGCAGAGGTGCTCGCGCTTCGACATACACGCGGGGCAGTGGCCGCAAGCGCCTGCCTGCCAGCCGATTCCGACGAGGGCGCCGAGGAAGAGGGCGGCGTCGGGGCCCTTGCGCACGACGCGTCCGATGACCTCGTGACCGGGCACGAAGGGGCGCTTCTGCTCGCCCCAGTCGCCGTCGAGGAGGTGCACGTCGGAGTGACACACGGAGCAGTGCGCGACCTCGACGTCGACGTCGTAGCCCGTGGGGTCGCCGGGGTCGGGGAGGGTGATCGCTTCGAGCGCCGCGCGGGGCGCGAGCTGCGCGTAGGCCTGGATGGTTGAGCTCATGGCGCGCGGAGTCTCCGCGAGCCGACGGGGCGCAAGCAAGCGAAGCTGTTGCGCGGGTGAGGGAAGGGGGGTCAGCGAGAGCGGCCGAGGAAGGCCTTGGTGCGCTCGTGCTTGGGGTTCTCGATGACGTCGTGCGAGGGGCCGTCTTCGATGATCGCGCCGCCGTGGAGCACCAGCGTGCGGTGGCTCACGTCGCGGGCGAACTTCATCTCGTGCGTGACGACGAGCATGGTGAGGCCGTCGTTGGCGAGGTTCTTCATCACGTCGAGCACCTCGCCCACGCGCTCGGGGTCGAGGGCGCTCGTGGGCTCGTCGAGGAGGAGCGCCTCGGGGTCCATCGCGAGGGCCCGCGCGATCGCCACGCGCTGCTGCTCGCCGCCCGACATCTCGTGCGGGTACGCGTCGGCGCGGTGCGAGAGCCCCACGCGCTCGAGGAGCTCCCGCGCGCGCTTCGTGGCGGCCTCGACGGTGAGACCCTTCACGTGCACGGGGGCCTCGATGATGTTGCCCGTGGCCGTGCGGTGGGCGAAGAGGTTCCAGGTCTGAAAGACCATGCCCACGCGCTGACGGATGGCGAGGAGCTGGCGCTTGTTCTTCGCGTAGCCGCCGGGGTGGATCGACTCGCTGCCGACCTTGATCTCTCCGCCCTGAAAGTCTTCGAGGCCGTTGATGCAGCGGAGGAGCGTGCTCTTTCCGCCGCCCGACGGGCCGATGAGGGCCACGACCTTGCCGGTCTCGAAGGTCACCGACACGTCGTTGATGACCGTGCGGTCGCCGTAGATCTTCTTGAGATTCTTCACCTCGATCATGACCGCGCCAGCCTTTCTTCGAGCCTGCGCGCGAAGATCGAGAGCGGATAGCTCATCGCGAAGTAGAGCAGCGCACACAGGGTGCCCGGGAGCACGTAGCTGCGCGTGTCGACGGCCACGATGGTCATGCGCTTGGTGAGCTCGACCACGGTGATCACCGACACGAGCGAGCTGTCCTTCAACAGCGCGATGAAGTCGTTGGTCACCGACGGCAGCGCCATGCGGAAGGCCTGCGGCAGCACCACGCGACGCAGCGCGAGGGGCATGCTCATGCCGAGCGAGAGGGCCGCCTCGAGCTGCCCTTTGGGCACCCCCTGGATGCCCGCGCGGTACACCTCGGCCTCGTAGGCCGCGTAGTTCATTCCGAGGCCCAGGATGGCCGCGGTGAAGGCGTCGAGCTTCACGAAGCCCGCGAGGCCGTAATAGAGCACGTAGAGCTGAAGGAGCACCGGCGTGCCGCGGTAGAACTCCACGTAGAAGCCCGCGAGGCGCGAGACGATGCTCGGGCCGTAGAGCCGCGAGACCGCGAGCGCGATGCCGAAGGGGATGGCGAGCATCATCGCGAGGATCGACAGGATCAGCGTCACCCCCGCGCCCTTCAGGAACATGATCACCTGACCCATGCTCATGCGGTGCGGCGCCGTGCTCGACACCGAGGCGCCGGGAGGTCCGCCGGGGAGGCCCGACTGACCGGGGGTCACGGGTCCGCCGCCGAGCATCCGTCGCTGCTCTTCGTCGCCCCACGTGCGGAGGCCGAGCTGACGGTCGTTGTAGATGTTCTCGCGGCGGAGGATCTGCTCGAGCTCGCCCGTCTCGATGATGTGCGCGAGGGCGCGGTCGAGGGCGTCGGAGAGGTCGTTGTCGGCGGGCCGCGACGCGATGGAGTAGAAGCCGTCGACGATGTCGCCCACGACGCGCAGCTCGGGCTTCGGCACGCCGTAGATGGTCGCGATGATGTCGTCGAGGAGGACGCCGTCGTTGCGGCCCGCGACGGTGTCTGTGTAGGGCTCCTCGGTGCCCTCGTAGCCCACGATGTTGATCTCGGGGTGGCTCTTGAGCACCTCCTCGGAGAACGAGTTGGTGAGCGTGCCGATGCGCAGGCCGTGGAGGGAGTTGAGGTTGGCCTGCACGCGGGGGTTGTCTCGGCGCGCCATGAGCCGCGCGGCGAAGACATAGTAGGGCCGCGAGAAGCGCACGCGGCCGACGCGGGGGCGGGTCACCTCGAGGCCGTTGAGGATGATGTCGAAGGTCCCGCGCTCGAGGGAGGGCACGAGGGCCGACCAGTCGTTCTGGACGAACTCCGCGCGGACGCCGAGCTCGCGCGCGAGGGCGTTGGCGAGGTCGACTTCGAAGCCCTTGTTGCGGCCCGCGTGGTCGGGGTCTTCGTAGACGTAGGGCGCGCCGCCCTGCACGTCGCCGCCCCAACGGAGCACGCCCGCGCTGCGGACGCGCTGGAGGCTCCCGTCGGAGCGCCTCCCGGTGAGGATTCCACCGTCGCGCGCGTCAGGGGGTCTCGCGTTGGCGGGGCCCCGCTCGTTGCCGCACGAGAGGAACGCGACCGCGAGCGCCACGAGCGCCAGGAGGCGCCAGAGGGCCGTGTGTTGAAGGGTGTTGTGCATGGCTCAGAACCAGGTGGTGAGGCCGGCCGTCACGGTGGTCTGGTTGCTCTCCGTGGCCTGATCGCCCGCGTCCATCGGGAGGCGAGGGACGTCACCCGAGAAGAAGAGCGGGAAGTCCGCGCGGTCGTGGCGCGCCTCGAGGCGCACGGAGACGTGCGAGACCGGGTGCACGTCGAGGGTGAGCGTCGCCGAGCCGAGGAGCGTCGAGCGCGTCGGGTCGTCGAGGTTGTCGGCGTGAAAGAGGTTCTGCCCCGTGGAGCCCGAGAAGGTGCGCACCACGTCGCCGCGCGCCGCGACGGAGAACCACGAGAGCACGTCGTACTTGGCGAAGAGGGCCGCGCCGAGCCAGCCGTCGATGGTGCTCCCGCGCGTGGGCTCGATGCCCGAGAAGAGGTGACCGCGGAGGTAGAGGTGCTCCGTCGCGTGCCACTGGCCGTAGACGTCGAAGGTGTGGCGGGCGTAGGGGCCGCGCTCGTCTTCGCGGTCGCGCTCGTTGCCGACCATGTAGTTGAAGAAGAAGTAGGTGTTCTCGTCGTCGGGGTTCTCCCACTCGAGGGAGACCATCACGGACTTGGAGCTGTTGCTGTCGGAGACGATCTGGTCCCAGCCGTTGTAGACGCCCGCGCGGGCGGTCCACCCGTGGCCGATGTCGAAGTTCGCGCGGAAGCCCGCGATCTGATAGGGCATCAGCGCGAAGAGGTTGCTCGTCGACCAGTTCCAGTTCTGGTAGGCGGTGTTGTACTCGGGGCCGAAGGGGACGTTGTAGAGGCCGCCCTCGATGGAGAGCCGCTCATACGGCGTCGTCCACTCGGCGGTGGCCTCTTGCATGAAGCGCCAGAGCAGGTCCGACGGCGCGCCGGGGCGACCCTCCCAGAACAGCTCCGTGAAGGCTCCGAGCTGGAGCGCGACGTGACCCTTCACGGGCCCCAGGTTCCACTCCGTCGTGAGGAGGGCGTTCTGGAGCCCGATGAGGTTGTGGCGGTTGTCGTACCAGCGCCACGCCGTCACCCCGTTCGACGGCTCGTTGAAGTTGTAGCCGTACGCCGCCTCCAGGGCCCCGTGAAAGTGCACCGCGGGCTCGGCCTCGGCGCTCTCTCCGCCCGCCGCGGGCGTCGCCGCCGCCGCTTCTCCGCCGCTCGCGGGCGCTGCGGGAGGCGCGGGCGTGGCCGCGTCGCCGCTCGCGCTCGGGGTGGCGGTGGCAGCCGCCTCGCCGCCCTGCGCGGGGGTCGTGTTCGACGGGGCCTGCGGCGCCTGCTGGGCGCTCGCGATCGACGGCGTGAGCACCAGCGCTCCACACAGAAACGGCATGACGAATCGCATCGAGAATCCTCTCCCTCCTCCGGGCAGTCACTCGCGCTCCGCGACCGTCCGCGGAGCCTTCGACGAGTATCACGGCGGGGCCGCGCGCCACGGCAAATCTGAACGCGCCCGCGCGAGGCGGTGATAGCGTCGCCGCATGGCAGAGTTCCGCTCCATCGATCCGCGCGACGGCGCCCTGCGGGGAGAGCGCCCCGACGCCACCGACCACGACCTCGAAGCCGCCCTCGACGCGACGCATCGGGCCTTCGCGCGGTGGTCTCGGGAGTCTCTCTCAACGCGCGCCGAGGCGCTCAATCGCATCGCCGACGCGCTCGAACGGCGCGCCTCCGAGCTCGGCGTGCTGATGGCCGAAGAGATGGGCAAGCCCCTCTCACAAGGCATCGGCGAGGCGCGCAAGTGCGCCTGGGCCTGCCGTCACGCGGCCTCGAACGCCGCCGCGTGGCTCGCGCCCGAGACCGTCGCCACCGAGGCCGCCGAGAGCTACGTCCGCCACGAGCCCGTGGGCACCGTGCTCGCGATCATGCCGTGGAACTTCCCCCTCTGGCAGCTCTTTCGCTTCGGGGCTTCGGCGCTCGCGGCGGGCAACGCGGTGCTCCTCAAGCACGCGCCCAACGTCCCCGGTTGCGCCGAGGCGATCGTCTCGATCTGCGCCGAGGCGGAGCTCCCTGACGGACTCGTTCGCAACGTCTTCGCGCGCGTCGATCAGATCGAGGCGCTGATCGCAGACCCGCGCGTCGCCGCCGTGACCCTCACGGGCAGCACGCGCGCAGGCAAGGCCGTGGCGTCGATCGCGGGCAGGTATCTCAAGCCCTCGGTGCTCGAGCTCGGCGGGAGCGATCCCTTCATCGTGCTCGCGCGCGCCGACCTCGATCGCGCGGCGGCGACGGCCTCGGCGGCGAGGCTCCAGAACAACGGCCAGAGCTGCATCGCGGCCAAGCGCTTCATCGTCGAAGCCTCCGTGGCCGACGGCTTCATCGAGCGACTGCGCGCGAACCTCGCGGCGGCCGTCGTGGGCGATCCGTGTGACGCGAAGACCGCTCTCGGTCCGATGGCGCGCAGAGACCTCCGCGACGAGCTCCACGCGCAGGTGGAGACATCCGTGGCGCGCGGCGCGAAGCTCGCGCTCGGCGGAGAGGTCCCGTCGCGAAATGGCTTCTGGTACCCCGCGACGCTGCTCACCGACGCGGGGCCGGGCATGCCCGTGTGGGACGAGGAGACCTTCGGTCCTGCGGCGGCGGTGCGCGTGGTGCGAGACGCCGACGAGGCCCTCGCCGTCGCCAACGCGAGCCCCTACGCGCTCGGCGCCTCGGTGTGGACGGCGGATCGCGAGGAGGGCGCGCGCTTCGCGGCCTCGCTGCGCGGCGGCGCGGCCTTCGTGAACGCGATGGTGAAGTCAGACCCGCGGCTCCCCTTCGGCGGAAACGGCCTCTCGGGATGGGGCCGCGAGCTCGGTCGCGAGGGCATGCGCGCCTTCACCGCGACGAAGTCGGTGTGGATCGAGTAGCGGCAGGAATCACCGCTTCGCGAGCTTGTCGTGGGCCTCGTAGTGGCGCGGCGAGCGGCCCGTGACGGCCGTGAACATGTGGTACCCGATCCAGCGCAGCGGCTCCGGCGGAATGCCCCCGAGGAACGACTGATAGAACGGCAGCCCGCGCCACGGCTCGTGGTGATCTGAGTAGAGGTCGCAGAGCACGCGCCCCGCGAGGTTCGCGAGCACCACGCCGTGACCGCTGTACCCGAGCGCGTAGAAGACGTTCTTGTGTGAGCCCGTCACGCCCATGCTGCACACGCGGGTCATCGTGACGCCGAGGGTGCCCGTCCATCGCTGCGCGATGCGCACGTCGCGGGCGTCGGGAAAGTACCGCTCGAGGATCGACTTCACGAAGGCGTACTGCTTCTCGGGCGTGCGCGGCACCGACGTGCGACCGCCGTAGTAGTACGAGTACGCGCCGTTGCCGCCGCCGCCGAAGAGGAGCCGACCGTC
>JBPOHC010000063.1:0-41127 GCA_052035985.1 Myxococcota bacterium
AGCTCCCCTGCCCCCGCGGCCAACGACGCCGCGACAGACGCGCCCCGCGATGCGCCCGAGATCGAAGACACGGCGCCCCCTCCGCCGCCGCCGTCGGAGCCGGGACGTCACACGGTCACCATCACCGAGACGCGACAGGTCATCCCCGGGCCCGGACTTCCGCCAGAGACCACGCCGGGGAATTCGAACAACAACCTCGACGTCGCGCGCCTCGGCGGACGCACGTACCTCGCCTGGCGCACCGCGCCCAACCACTTCGCGTCGACGATGACGCAGATGTTCGTCGTGTCATCGAGCGACGAGCAGACTTGGCGCTTCGAACAGCGCCTCACCGCAGAGAGAGACCTGCGCGAGCCGCGCTTCCTCGTGCTCGGGGAGCGGCTCTTTCTCTACGTGTCGCGCCTCGGCACCAACCCCCTCGCGTTCGAACCGCAAGGCATCTCCGTGACCGAGCGCCGCGCCGACGGGACGTGGACGCCCCTCGAAGCCCTCTATGAGCCTGGCTTTCTCGCGTGGCGCACGCGCGTCGAGCGGGGCACCGCGTACATGGTCGGCTACCTCCACGGCGAGAACGAGTACCTCTTCAACGGCCTCCCCATCGACGTCGAGCTCCTCACCACCACCGACGGACGCGCGTGGAGCCCCGTCGACCCCGCGCGCAGGGCCGTCTACCGCGGCGGCGGCAGCGAGGCGGACTTCACCCTCGGCGACGACGGCACCCTCTACGCCGTGATCCGCAACGAAGCGGGCGACGCGACGGGCTTCGGGTCGACCATCTGCCGCGCCCCTCGCGGCGACCTCGCGAACTGGACCTGCCACATCGACCCGCGCAAATACGACTCGCCGCTGATGTTCTGGCACGACGGCGAGGCGTACCTCGTCGCGCGTCGCAACCTCACCGCCACGGGCGCCTACGACCTCATGGAGCGCGACATGACCTACGTCTCACAGGTCGTGCGCAACCAGCTCGATTACCGCAACCGCCCCAAGCGCTGCTCGCTCTGGCGCTACGTCCAGGGCGAGGACCGCATCGCCTTCGTGCTCGACCTGCCCTCGCGCGGAGACACGTGCTTCGCGGGCATCCTCGACGGGGCGACGCCCGACGAGCGCGTGCTCTACAACTACAGCTCGCCCGTCGACGGCGACGACGTCGTGTGGTGGCGGGGCCAGCAGGGCGAGACGCGGATCTACCGCCACGTGCTCCGCTTCACGCGGCGATAGCGCCGATGCGTCGCGCGGTCCCGTCGGCCGTCGGGTAGGCTCGCGCCCAGAGGACGTCCCGATGGCCATCGTCACCGTGTTGAAGCTGCTTCTCGTGGGCTGTTGCATCGGCGTCGTGAGCGGGATGCTCGGCATCGGCGGAGGCGTGCTGGTGATCCCCGCGCTCGTGCTCCTCTTCGGCTTCGCGCAGCCGCGCGCCGTGGGGACGAGCCTCGCCATGCTGCTCCCTCCCATCGGCGTGTTCGCGGTGCTGCGGTACTGGCGCGCGGGCAGCGTCGACTGGTCCGCCGCGCTCACCCTCGCCGCGGGCTTCGCGCTCGGCGCCTTCGGCGGCGCGTGGCTCGCGACGCGAGGGGTCATCTCGGAGCGGGCGCTGCGGCTCTTCTTCGTGGGCTTTCTGCTCTACATCGCGGGCAACATGCTCTTTCGCGGAGAGCGCCGCGTGTGGGCGGCCCTGTGCACCGTGGGCATCGCGGGCGCCTACGGCATCGCCTTCCTCGCGTTGCGCGCCGTCGGTCGGCGGTGGGAGCGCGCCCTGAGCCTGCCCGAGGTCTACCGTCAACAGCTCGGAGCCCCCACCGCCCCCGAGTACGAGATCTGATCACCGCGCGGCGATCCGTTCGTCGCGGCGCCAGGAATCGCAAATTCGATCATAGGGGTCGCTCCCTATGTCGGCGCAGGGCGCGTGGGGCGTCGGCGGGTTGCGCGCATCGTGGGTTTCGCTCGGCGCGGCGGCGCCGCCCAGTTCCCACACGTCGTCACCGGAGCGAGGCGCGAGATGATGGACCCAGCGCAGGACGGGAGCCTCGACACACAGCGCGACGAAGGCCCGGCGTCTCCAGAGGTCGGAATCGAGCAGGTCTGGCGCTCGGCCTTCGACCACATGCTCAACGGCTTCTGCCTCTTCCGCGCGATCTACGAGGACGATCGCGTGATCGATTTCCGCTACGCGCACACCAACGAGGCCTTCTCGTCGCTGACGGGGCTCCGCGACGTCGTGGGCCGCCGCGCGAGCGAGGTCACCCCCCACCTCGCCGCGACGGAGCCGTATTTCTTCGACCTCTGCACGCGCGTGGTCCGAACCGGCGAGCCGATGCGCTTCGAAGCCCACCTCACCACGATCGACCAGTGGATCGAGGTGTCGATGTACCGCCCCGCGCCCGACCACCTCGCCGCAACCTTCGACGTCATCACCGAGCGCAAGCGCACGCAGGCCGTGCTCAAGGCCAGCGAGGAGCGCTACCGCTCGCTCGTCGAGAACCTCGACGACGTGGTCTTCTCGACGGACCTCGAAGGGATCATCACCTTCGTGAACCCCTCGGTCTCGCGCTTCGGCTACCGCCCCGAGGAGCTCGTCGGCCGGTCGCGCGACGAGTTCATGCACCCCGACGACCTCCCGCGGCTGCGCGAGCTCGCGCGGCGCGGCCCGCCCACGCACGGCCCCATCGAGTACCGAATCGTCGGCGCCGCGGGGAAGGTTCACACCGTGCGCAGCGCCACGCACCCCCTCGTCGTCGGCGCGTCGGTGGTCGGCGCCACGGGCGTCATCGTCGACCTCACCACGCAGCGCGAGACCGAGGAGCAGCTCCGCGCCGCGCAGCGCATGGAGGCCGTCGGTCGCCTCGCGGGCGGCGTCGCCCACGACTTCAACAACCTCCTCACGGTGATCCTCTCGTACACGCAGCTCGCCAAGGGGACCACCGCCGACGGCGACGCGCTGCGCGGCGACCTCGACGAGATCGAGCGCGCGGCGCAGCGCGCGGAGTCCCTCACGCGACAGCTCCTCGCCTTCAGCCGACGGCAGGTGCTGCGCCCCGAGCGCGTCTCGCTCAACGACCTCGTGGGCGGCCTCTCGAAGATGCTCCAGCGCCTCATCGGCGAGCACGTCGAGCTCACCGTCGACCTCACGCCGCAGCTCTTCGACGTCCAGGCCGACCGCGGACAGATCGAGCAGGTGATCATGAACCTCGTGCTCAACGCCCGCGACGCGATGCCCGGCGGCGGGCGCGTGCGCATCGCCACGAGCAGCGTCACCCTCGACGGCGCGCGGGCCGAGAAGCTCCAGGTCGCCGACGGCGTGTACGCCGAGCTCTCGGTCATCGACACGGGGCACGGCATGGACGACGCCACGCGCGCCCGCGTCTTCGAACCCTTCTTCACCACCAAGCCCGTTGGCAAGGGCACCGGGCTCGGCCTCTCGATGGTCTACGGACTCGTCAAGCAGAGCGGCGGCGCCGTGACCGTCGAGAGCCAGCCCGACCGGGGCGCGAGCTTTCGCGTGTTCCTCCCGCGCCACAAGGGCGAGCCCGCGGAGTCGGCGCGTCCGCCTTCGGTGAGCGCCGCGCCGGGCAGCGAGACCATCCTCTTCGTCGAAGACGAGGGCGCCCTCCGCAACGCCGCGTCGCGCATGCTCTCGTCGACGGGCTACAGCGTCATCACCGCCGCCGACGCGTTCGAAGCGCTGCGCCTCATCGAGCTCCACGGGCCGCGCATCAGGCTCGTGGTCACCGACGTGGTGATGCCCGGCATGAACGGCCGCGAGCTCGCCGACCGCCTCGCGCGCGTCTGCCCCGACCTCAAGGTGCTCTTCACCTCGGGCTACACCGACGAGACCATCGCCGAGCACGGCGTCCTCGGGCGCGCCTTTCTCCCGAAGCCCTATGAAATGCGGGCCCTCACGGCCTCGGTGCGGCGCCTTCTCGACGAGGGCTGAGCCGCCCCTTCGCCCGAGAACGCGCCGTGGTGTAGCGTCGCGCGCTCCATGAAATCCGCGACGCTCTCGACCCTGTGCGCGCTGACCCTGGCGCAGGGATGCGCGAGGGTGACCCCGCGCCCCCTGTCGCTCCCGCCGCGCGAGGCTTCCATCGCGCAGCGCGCTGCGACGTATCGCGCCCGCGCGGCCATGCCGCACATGGGCTTCGCGGGCTGGGGACTGCGCGTCGGAGACACGCCCGTGCGCGCCGTCGACGACGCCAGGCCCATCCTCGCGAACGCCGCCGAGGCCGAGGAGATCCTTCACACCCGCGACAACCAGCTCGCCCTCGGTTGGACGCTCTTCGGCGTCGGCACCGCCGTGATGTTGAGCTCCATCGCGACGATCCCCTACATGATCGACGCGCGCGACACCCGCGGCGGGGTGGTGCTTCCGCTCACGCTGGTGGGCCTCGGCGCGGCCATCGCGCTGCCCTCCGCGGTGATCCTCGGCAGCGCGCAGCGGAGCATCCCCACGGCCGCCGAGGCGTACAACCGCTGGCTCTGGGACGAGCTCGACCTCCCGCGCTTCGCGCCCGACGGGAGCCTCGCCCCGACACGGGTCTCTGCACCGACGCCGCACCCGGCGACTCCGTGGCAGACGCCGTGAGCGCGGTCGAGCGAAAGGTCCTCGAGAAGAGGCTCCGCGAGCGCGTGCAGCGCACCCTCGCGACCTACGAGCTCCTCGCGCCCGGAGACCGCGTGCTCGTGGCGCTCTCGGGCGGCAAGGACAGCTACTCGATGCTCACGCTCCTGCGTGAGATCCAGCGGCGCTCGCCCTTCGCGTTCAGCCTCGTGGCCGTGCACCTCGACCAGCGTCAGCCCGGCTACGACGGCGCGAAGCTCGTCGAATACCTTCGCTCGATCGAGGTCGAGTTCGAGGTGCTCTCCGAAGACACCTACTCCGTCGTGCTCGAACACGTCGAAGAGGGCGGCACCTACTGCTCCCTCTGCGCTCGCCTCCGCCGCGGAATCCTCTACTCCGCGGCCGAGCGACTGGGGTGCAACAAGCTCGCGCTCGGGCACCACCGCGACGACTCGCTCGAGACCTTTCTCATGAACCTCTTCTACGCAGGCAAGCTCCAGGCGATGCCCGCGCGCTACACCACCGACGACGGCCGCTTCGAGGTGATCCGCCCGCTGCTCGAGTGCGCCGAGGCCGACATCGCCCGCTTCGCCGCGCTCGAAGGCTATCCCATCATCCCCTGCAACCTCTGCGGCTCGCAGCCGGGCCTCGCGCGCGACCAGATGAGCGCCCTCCTCACGCAGCTCGAAGCGACCGTGCCCAACGTGCGGCAGGTGATGCTCAACGCGCTCCGCAACGTGAGGCCCACGCACCTGCTCGATCGCGACGTGGCGAGGGCGTGGCGAGAGCGCGCGGCCGACATCCGTCCGGCCCCCGAACCCGATGCCCGCGAGGCGCACGCGAAGGCGCTCCCGGTCGAGACCTCCGCGCGCGTGCGGCTCCCCGTCGTGGAGTGACGCCTTCTCGTGTAGTCGTAGACGGATGCTCTCTCCCCGCTCGCGCCTCCTCGCCGCCGCCTTCGGGGCGCTCGCGTGCGCGCTCGGCTACTGGCTCGGCGACACGTACCTCGGCCGCCTGTCGAACCACGCGGGCTACCACCTCATCGCGACGAACGACGCCGTTCGCACGCCGCTCCGCGTGAGGCCCCGCAGGACGCTCGTCGCGGTGATCGACGGCCTCCGCTACGACGCCGCCGTGACGCTTCGGAGCGTCGCGCGCCTCCGCGCCGCGGGTCAGTGCTTCCGCACGCACGTTGGGCTCCCGACGCTCTCGCGGCCCTCGTACGCCACGCTCTCGACGGGCCTCGAACAGGACCGCACCGGCGCCCGCACCAACGCCGACAGCCGCCCGGTCACCGCCGAGTCGATCTGGGAGGTCGCGCGCGAGGCCCACCTCCGCGTCGAGGGGCGCAGCGAGCTCGGGTGGTGGCGCGAGCTCTTTCCCCGCGGCTTCGATCGCTACGACCTCTTCGGCGCCTACGACGACGGCTTCGCGCGCCCGCTCGACGCCGACCTCACGCTCATCCACCCTGTCTACATCGACGAGGCGGGGCACCAGCGCGGCGCAGCGTCACCCCAGTACGCCGCCTCCGTTCGACGCGTCGACGTCGAGCTCTCTCGCGCGCTCGACCGCCTCGACCTCCAGCGAGACCTCGTGATCCTCACGGCCGATCACGGCCACCGCGACGTGGGCGGACACGGCGGCGCGGCGCCCGAGATCACGCGCGTCCTCACGTGCTTCGCGGGCCGCAACGTCGCGCGCCGCGAGGGCGACCTCGACGCCGACACGAGGCTCGTCGCGCCCGCCCTCTCGGCGCTCCTGGGGCTGCGATTGCCGACACACCTCCGCGCCGTCGAAGACCCGCTCGATCACGTCGCGCGCATCCTCGACCGACGCGCCGTGGGCGATGACTACTACGACGACCGCCTCGTCGCGATCGTGCGCGCGCGCGCCACCAACGCCGCGCAGCTCCGCGCGTGGACCCACGGCGACGGAACGTGGACGGCCTTCAACCGCCTCCTCTCGCTGCTCCAGCTCGCGCGCGCGCTCGGGGCGGGGCTCGCGTTCGCGTCGCTCCTCCGATGGCTCTCTCGACGCACGCTCCCCGCGGGACAGGGGCGCGTCACCGTGGGGCTCCTCGCGCTCGCGCTCGGCGTCTTCATCGCGCTCTACGCGTGGCGCACGGGCGGACTCGACCTCACCTCGCTGGGCGCGCGCTCGCGCTTCATCCGCTCGTCGATGCTCTGCGCCGCGGGCTCGATGGCCTTCTTCGCGCTCGCGCATCGCGCCGCGGGCGGCGGACTCGACCTCTTCAACCGTCGCCTCGTGGTGGCGCTCGCGGTCGTCGTCGCGCTCAACCTCATGCACATCGCCGCATACGGGTGGCCCATGGGCGCGCCGCTGCCGGGGCCGTTTCTCTTCTTCGCGCCCTTCCTCGGGGCGCCGCTGCTGGTGATCGCGGGAACGTTCACGGTGCTCGCGTGCGCCGCGCCGAGGCGCGCGGTTCCGTCGTCGCGCGACGTCGACGCTTCGTGAGATCGTCCGCCGCCATGAGCCACCACGGAGCGACGGAGCGCGTCGCCGTACAGAAGAGCGTCGTTCGGATGCGCGTGACCTACGCCGAGGTCGACCGCATGGGCTTTCTGCATCACAGCAACCACCTGCGCTGGTTCGAACGCGGCCGTGAGGAGTACTGCCGCCGCCGCGCCGCCGCGTACCGCGAGATGGAGGACGCGGGCCTCCTCGTCGTCGTGGTCGACCTCGCGGTGCACTACAAGACTCCGCTGCGCTACGAAGACGTCGTCGACCTCACGGTGAACCTCATGGAGGTGCGCCACGCGTCGCTCATCTTCGAGTACGAGATGAAGCGCGTCTCCGACGGCGCGCTCGCGGCCACGGGCAAGACGCGGCACTGCTTCGTCACGCGCGACGGACGGATCACGCGCGTGAGCGCCGAGGTCGCAGCGCTCCTGAGCGCGGCGGAGTCGACCACCCGCGCGGGCGAGATCGAGTAGCGCTTCAGAACGGAAAGAGCGTGAGGTCGACGCCGAGCACCGCGCTCACACGAAGCACGCTCGCGTCGGTCGAGAAGGTCGCGCCCATCATGCCGTCGGTGCGTACCTCCTGCACGGTGCGGCCGAAGGGGATCATCGAGGCGCCCGCCGCGAAGACGAAGGGCGAACGGCCGATGCCCCAGCGGAAGTACACGCCCGGCGCGAGCACCTGTTCGATCGAGATGCGAGAGGTGACGTCGAGCGTCGCCTGACGCTCCACACCGTCGGCGCCGCGGAGCTTCGCGATGGAGTCTCCGAGCGGGATCGAGAGCAGGCCGCCGAGGTCGAGCACCGACACGTAGACCCCGAGCGTGGAGCTTCGCACGGGGAAGCTCACGTCGAGTCCGAGCGCGCCCACGAGGCCCACCGAAGGCACCAGTCCCGCGCCCGAAATGCCCGACGCGAGGAGCATCTCGCCGCCGCCCGACACGCCCACGAGCCCCGTGATCGAGAGCATCATCCGACGACGCTTGAGCCGCCACGCACCCGGCGGCGACACCACCGCTTCGAGCGCGCCGCGGATCTGATCGGGCGTACGCGCCTGCGCGATCTCGGCGGCGAGGATCATCCCTCGCAGCACGTCGGGCGGGAGCCCCGAGAGCGGGAGGATCACCGTCACCGCGCGCTGCGCCTGCACCGCGACCTCGACGAGGTCGGCGCGCATGAAGGCCGTAAAGGTCTCGGGGAGGCCCTCCGCGAGCGTCACGCGTACGGCGTTGCGGTCGTCGAAGAAGCACACCGCGACGCCGCGCGCGAACACGGGACGGAGCCCGCCGAGGACGGCCGCCACGCGAGGGATGCGACCCGCGGGCGTGCGCTGCGGCTCCGCCGCGTGCCTGAAGGTCTCGCCATACTCGAGGAGCGATGAGCGGAGCTGCTCGACCTCACCGAGCGCGTCCGTCGAGAGGCCGCGGTCGAAGACCGTCTCCGCGAGCGCGTGATACATCGTCGTCGGGAGCGTCCCGAGGTCTTCGCGGCGGATCGCGAAGGCGAGCAGCAGCCCCGTCCCCTGCACGGCCTTGCGCGTGCGCTCACACAGCGCGGGCTCGCGGTCCTGCGCGCAGGTCCAGTTGCCGCCCACGTCGGCGAAGCGGTCGGGGATGTCGACGAGCGTGCGCGACTCGGTGGCGCCGCCGAGGAGCTTGAACCACAGCGTCCCGAGCATCGTGCGGGCGTCGCCGTCCATCGGGGCGCGCGCGGCGATCCTGCGCGGAAAGGCCATCACGTCGGCGCGAAACGCGGTGCGCAGCGCCGAGCCCGCCGAGATGCGCAGCGCGGCGTCGGGCGCCACGAGGTACGCGCAGGTGTATTCGAACCACGCCCCCGCGGCGCCGTCGCAGATCACCTCGCGGAGCTGGTCGAGCATGAAGCCTTCGAGCTCGGCCTGCGCCCTTGTTTGAAGCAGATCCGCGATGCCCCGAAGCGCCACCTCGACGAGCCCCGCGGGCGAAGGAATCCCCCCGCCCAGGCCACCGATGCCCCCCGACCCCGCGCTCTCGCCGCGCGCGCTGTCGCTCTCTCGCGCGGCCTCCGCGACGCCCCGGTCGCTCGCGCCGTGCACCTCCCTCGTCACGAAGTTCGCGCGACCGGGCCCCGACGAGAGCGTCGCCCAGAGCGCCGTCGCCGCGGGCATCTCGGGCGTGAGGTTGGCGCGCGCCGCGGCGACCGAAACCTCGCGCGCGAGGCGTGCGAGCGCGATCTGTCGCGCCGTGGGGATCATCGACTCGTCGCGCGCGCAGAACCTCGACTCCGCACCCGCCGCCTCGACCACCTCGGCGCGTACGGCCTCGGGCGCGCTCGGCGCGATCGCCGCGGCCATCTCGGCCTCGCCGCAGAGCCGCTGCGCCCCTTCGAGCCGCGAGGGGAGCGCGTCGGCGAGCGCGGTGACGCGCGTGATGAGGAGCTCGCGTCGGTACGCGTCGAGGCCGCAGACCGCGCGGGCGGAGGTGCCCTCTGCGCACATCGACACGATCGCGTCGAACATCGGATCGGGCACGCCCGAGGGCGCTTCGAAGCGATGCGGGAGCACCGACGTGAGGCGCGCGCACACGGGCGTCATGCGGCTCCACCAGTCGGAGACCGCGAGCGAGCGGAGCGCGCCGTGCGAGCACGTGAGCGGCCCCGCGACGAGCGGCGACGCGACGGAGGGCGCCGCGGGGATCGACACCGTGATCGTCGGAGCAACCGTGGGCGAAGGCGCGGTGAGCGCGGGCGGCGTCGTGCGCGGAGGCGTCGCGTGCGGGGTCGTCGGCGTGGGCTGCGCGGCGACCACCGCAGATGCGAGGAGCGCCGAGAGCGCGACGACACACGAGAGCGGGCGAAGGTCAGGGAGCACGGGTAGGAGTCCTGCGCGGAGGGGTTGCGTTGTCGGTCGTGCGGCAGACGGTGTCGTAGAGCGCGGCGCGTCGAACGCCGCGAGAGAGCGCGCGACGGGCGCGGTCGCGGGCCTCTTCGAACGCGCGTTCGAGCGAGGCGAGCGGCAGCGCCCCGGCGACGCGTCGGCCGTTGAAGAACGAGGTCGGCGTGGCCTGCACGTTGGCGCTCTCGGCGAGGCCCACGTCGCGCGCGACGGCGCGATCGAGCGGCGAGCCCGCGGGGGCGTCCAACGCATCGGCGAGGTGCAGCGGGTCGAGTCCGAGCGCGCGGGCCATCGCGTCGAGGTGCGGCCGATCGAGCTCGCGCTGATGCGCGAAGAGCTGTTCGAAGGCGTCGAAGGCCGCGTCGCTGCCGCTCGAGGCGCGCGCGAACTCCGCGAAGACAGCGCCTCCCCACGCGGCGGCGTGAAACGCCAGCGGGCGATGCCGCAGCGCGAGCCGAACCTCGGCCGGGTGCGCGCGCTGAAGCTCTCTCAGCGAAGGCAGGAGCCTCGCGGAGAACGGGCACTGCGCGTCGACGAAGGTCACCACCGTCACGAGCGCGTCGGCGGGGCCCACGGTGGCCGCGCCGTCGAGCGTCGTCCACACGAGCGCGTCGTCGCCCGTTCCGGTAATGACCGCGGGCGTCGCTGCGGCGATCGCTTCGATGGGCGCGCGAAGCGCATCGCGGCCTGGTCCCCTCGCCGCGGCGAAGGCGTTCGCGAGGGCGGCCTGCGAGGGCGCACGCGTCGGCGCGGGCTGTGGGTCGTCGGCGCTCTCGTCGGCGCTCTCGTCTGCGTTCTCGTCGGAGGCTTCTTCGGCCCCCTCGCCCGCATTGTCGGGGTCTTCGTTGGAGGCGCCTCGCGCCGCGCCCCCGTCACGCATCGCGACGACGAGGCCCTCGCGTCGGAGGAGCGCCACGACGCGACGCGCGAGCCGCTCTTCATCGACGACGGGCGCAGGCTGGGTGCACGCGCCGACCACGGAGGCGACGAGCGCGAGCGAGAGGACGCGGTGCGGTGCGGTCACGCGGCTCATGGTCCGAACTGCTCGGAGACCTCGTCTCGCGCGACGGGCCCGAAGTGTCCTGGGAAGAAGGTGGTCGCGCGCGGCGCGATCTCACCGAGGAGGCGCCGCACGTCGGCGCGGTTGCCATCGACGTCGCACATGTAGAGGTGGGTCTCGGCGGTGTCTCCGACGATGCCTCCGCGAAAGAGGTCGCCCACGAAGGCCGCCTCGCCCGCCACAACGACGAGCGAGCCTCGCGTATGCCCGGGGATCGGGTACACCGTCGCGTCGATGCCCGTGAAGGGCGCGAGCGGCGTCGGCGCCTCGACGTACGTGTCGACGCGCGTGGGCGTGAAGATCGACGCCTGATCGCCGCTCACGCGGAGCCGCGCGAGGAGCCCCGTGGGACACAGCCGCTCCATGCGCCCCGTGGTGAACATCCCCTCGTCGCCGCGCCCCGCGACGAGGCGCGCGCCGTAGCGCTGCTGAAAATACCGGGCGCCGCCCGCGTGGTCGGCGTGGGCGTGCGTGACGACCACCGCGCGGAGTTCCGCAGGGTTGATGCCCGCGTCGCGCATGGCCGCGTCGAGCGAGGCCGCGTTGCGCTCGTAGCCGCTGTCGATCATGACGAGCGAGCGGCCCTGGGCGAGCACGAAGACGTGCGCCGCGTCGCGCGTGAAGGTGTGCACCGTGAGGGCGCCCGCGCGGGCGACGACGTGCGACGTGCCGCAGCCTGCGACGAGCGCGATGACCAGCGTGGCCGCGAGCGCGCGGAGGAGCGAGGAGAGGGTCTTCAGGGAGGGCATCGGTGTGAGGCCCGGTAGCCAACCGCGAATCCGCCCGCGGAGTCCAGCGGTCGCGACGCGCTTCGCAGGATCGGTGACAGCGCGAGCCTCTTGACACGCGGGGGCCGCGGCTCCCTACGTGGCGGCCATGACCGCGTCGCACCGACCGCCCAACCGCCTCGCCGCCGAGCGCTCGCCGTACCTCCTCCAGCACGCGCGGAACCCCGTCGACTGGATGCCCTGGGGCGACGCGGCCTTCGAGCGCGCGCGCAGCGAGGACAAGCCCGTGTTCCTCTCGATCGGGTACAGCGCGTGTCACTGGTGCCACGTGATGGAGCGAGAGAGCTTCGAAGACGAGGGCACGGCGGCCCTCCTCAACGAGCACTTCGTGAGCATCAAGGTCGACCGCGAGGAGCGCCCCGACGTCGACCAGACCTACCAGCTCGCCCACCAGGTGCTCACGCAGCGCGGCGGCGGCTGGCCCCTCTCGATGTTCCTCACGCCCGACCGAAGGCCCTTCTTCGGGGGCACCTACTTCCCCGACCGTCGTCGCTACGGAATGCCTTCTTTCACCGATGTTCTGCGCGCCCTCCACGACGCCTGGGCGACGCGCCGCGAGGAGGTGATCGCGCAGTCCGACGAGCTCACCGCGCTGCTCCCACGCGCGACCGCATCGGGGCCCGATCAAACCGTCGCGCTGCGAGACGTGCTCCGCGAGGCCGTCACGCGCGTGCTCCCTCGCATCGACCGCGACCTCGGGGGGCTCGCGGGTGCGCCCAAGTTCCCCAACACCATGACCTTCGACCTGCTCGCGTCCGTCGCAGCGTCGGGCGACGAGCGCGCCGCGAGCGCGCGAGAGGCCCTCGCGATCACCCTCGACGCGATGGCCCGCGGCGGCATCTGGGACCACCTCGGTGGCGGCTTCGCCCGCTACAGCACCGACATTCGATGGCACGTCCCCCACTTCGAAAAGATGCTCTACGACAACGCGCAGCTCGCGCGGCTCTACCTCGACGGCGCGCGCCTCGTCGGAGACCGCGACGCGATCACGCCCGCCCGCTGCCAGCGCGTCGTGCGAGAGACCTTCGACTACGCGCTCCGCGAGATGACCTCACCCGCGGGCACCTTCTACAGCGCGCAGGACGCCGACAGCGAGGGCGAGGAGGGACGCTTCTTCTCGTGGACGCCCGACGAGGTGCGCGCCGTCGTCGGCGACGACGACGCGGCCGCGGTGTGCGCGTGGTTCGAAGTCACGCCCCTCGGCAACTGGGAGAGCGGCCGCAGCGTGCTTCACACCCCCGCGTCGCGAGACGACATCGCCAGGCGACTGAAGCGCTCCGTCGAAGACCTCGACGCGGCCCTCTCTCGCGCGCGGCCGAAGCTCATGGAGGCCCGCGAGCGCCGCCCCAAGCCCATGCGAGATGACAAGTGCCTCGCGGGCTGGAACGCCCTGATGATCGGCGCCCTCGCGGACGCAGGCGCCACGCTCGACGAGCCCGCGTGGACCGAGGCCGCGCAGCGTTGCCTCGACGCGTGGCGCGCGGCCGCCTGGGAGTCCCCTCGTCTCGCTCACGCGATGAAAGACGGAATCGCCTACGGGGAAGGCTTTCTCGACGACCATGGCGGCATGGCGGGCGCCGCGATCGACGTGTACGAGGCCACCGGAGACGCCGCATCACTGGCCTTCGCGCGCGCGCTCCTCGAAGCTGTCGTTGCGCGCTTCGTCGACGCCGCGACGGGGGAGCTCTGCTTCACGTCATCGGACGCCGAGGTGGTGCTCCACCGAAGCCGCGACCCCTACGACCACGCGTACCCGGGCGGCGCGGGCCTCTCCGTCGACGCCCTCGCACGCCTCGCGGAGCTCACTGGAAACACGACCTTTCACGAGGTCGCCGAGCGAGCCGCCGGGATCTACGCCGCGCGCGCCGCCTCGCATCCGATGGGCATGGCGTCGCTCACCCGCGCGATCGACCGCGTGGCGCGGGGCTCCATCGAGGTGATCGTGATGGGCGACCGCGCGCGAGACGACACGCGGGCGATGCTCTCGGCGGCGCGACGGGTGATGGTCCCGCGGCGGCTGCTGATCTGCGTCGCCAGCGCAGAGGAGGCCGTCGCGCACGGGCTCGACCCCGCCCTCTTCGAAGGCCGCGTCGCAGGGCCCGACGGCGCGCCCGTGGCCTTCGTGTGCAGGGGGACGGCCTGCGAGATGCCCGCGCGCAGCCCCGAGGCGCTCACGGCGACGCTCAGGCGGGCCTCGTCGGCGGCGTGAGTTTTCGCCGCGCAGACTGGACACGGCCCGCGGTGTTGCGTTTGATACCGTCGCTTACAAAGGACGCGCACCCCTGATGGTCGGCCCGACATCCGAAGACTCCACGCCGCCTCCGCCGATGGCCGACTCCGCCGCGGCGATGACCCCCGTCGAGGCGATGCGCGCGTGGCAGGAGCAGGCGCTCTCGGCCACGTCGCTCATGCGCGTCGTGATCGCCTACGACCGCTGGGAGCTCCCGATCACCGAGCGCTCGTGGCAGGGGATGCGCACCAACAACGCGCCCCCCGAGCCGTGGCTCTACCGCGACGCCAACCGCCGCCCGCGGCTCTTTCTCTTCAGCAGCCGCGCCTCCTATCGCCGCTACCACGAGACCTCTCGCGTCTCTCGCGAGCAGCCCTTCACGTCGACGTCGGGCGTGTCGATCTTCACGCGCGACCTCGCGGCGCTCGAGTCGATTCACCTCGACCCCTTGACCCCCGACGCGCTCACCCTCGGAAAAGACCTCTTCCCGCGGCTCAACGTCGTGGCCGACGCCGTGCGCGTAGAGCGCGCCCTCGTGCAGCTCCGCGGCGGCGCCATGCGCGTCGCCAGCCAGCTCGCCGCCGTGCGGAACTTCTCGGCCTATCACGTCGCGTTCCGTGAAGCGCACGAGGGCCCCCGCTTCGCCATCGCGCCAGACCCCCGCAACCGCTACCTCGCCGCGGTGTTCACGCTCAACGACTGCTACGAGGCCTACGCCGCCGAGGCCGACCTGCACAACGACGGCGCCCCGCTGCGACGCACCATGATGAACGGCGAGCAGCTCTTCTCAGAGCTCCTCGACGCGGGCCTCGACGGCATCGTGTTCAACTGCTGCGGACCGATGTCGCCCGTCGCCTTCGCCCCCGCCTTCGCGCGCCTCGTCCTCGAGTCTCGCTGAGCCCCGACCCTCGGACATCGCCGCCCCGCTGCCGCTCGTCGCGGCTGGCACACGTCGGCGCATGACCCTCGTCGAATACCGTGTTTCGTAGCGGATTTCGCCGATGGCCTTTCGCTTGCTCATGGCGTGCGCGATGATGAACCCGCCCATGAAGACCTTCACGACCTTCGCGCTCTCGATCGCGCTCGCGACCCTCGGCGCCGCCGCGATGCCCTCCGACGCCCTCGCGTGCGGGGGCTGCTTCGCGCCGCCCGGCGCCGCGCAGGTGGTCACCGATCACCGCATGGTGCTCTCGCTCTCGACGCAGCAGACCACCCTGTGGGACCAGTTCCAGTACTCGGGGAACCCCGAGGATTTCTCGTGGATCCTGCCCATCCGCTACACCGACCGGACGCGCGTCCAGCTCGCGAGCGACGACTTCCTCACGCTGCTCACGAACATCGGCGTGCCCGCGCTCCAGCGGCCTCAGCCGCCGCCCTACGAGCCGGGCTGCGACATCTTCGACGCCGAGCGAGGCGGGGGCCTCGACGCGTCGGCGCCTCCCCCTTCGGCCGCCGACGCCTCGGTCGACACCGGCGTGACGGTGCTCCGCGAGGAGGTGGTGGGCCCCTACGCCGTCGCGATCGTGCGAGGCACCTCGGGGATGGGCCTGCGCGACTGGCTGCGCATGAACGGCTACTTCGTGCCCACGGCCGTCGAGCCCGTCATCGACTACTACCTCGGGCTCAACATGGACTTCGTCGCCCTGCGCCTCCGCGCTGGAAAAGGGCTCAACCGCATGGTCCCCGGGCGCGTGACCCTCGACGGATATCAGCCCCGCCTCCCCCTCCGCATGATCGCCGCGGGCGTCGCCGACCGCGTGGGCCTGTCGCTCACCGTGTTCGCCGAGGCGCGCATCGAGGCGATGAACTTCCCCAACCTCGAGCTCTCGAACGACGACTTCACCTACGACTGGAACAGCCCCCCTCGCGATTTCTCGTCGCTCTTCGTCGACACGTTCAACGCGCGCAACCGCGCGATGGGCGATCGCCTCTGGCTCACCGAGTCGTCGACGCAGCAGAACGCCACCAACCTCTCGTTCCTCGCGCAGCGGCTCCCCTCACGCACGGGCTTCGGCCCCGACGCGGGCGTCTCGATGAGCCCCACGTCGCCCACCGAAGACGTCGCCGTGGCCTTCGAAGGCATCGGCGCCACGGCCATGATGACCCGCATGCGCGCCGACCTCCCCGCGCGCGCCCTCGACCGCGACCTCGACCTCGCCGCCAGCGACCGCGGCCCGCGCGACCGCTTCTATCAGTTCGGTCGCGTGCTCAACCGACCGATGTACCTCACCTGCCCGTTCCCCATCACCGACGCGGGCGGCGACGCGCGCGTCCCCGTGGGAGACACCGGTCGCCCCATCGGCCTCGACGGCGGACCGGCCACCGACGCGCCGGCCACCGACGCCGCGGTCGCGGACGCAGCGCCTCCGCCCGTGCCCGCCGAGACCAGCGGCGGAATCCAGTGCGCCGCGGCGCAACCCGGCTTCGGCGGTGACAGCGCCGCCGCCCTCGCCTCGGGTGTCGCCCTCGCCTCGCTGCTCCTCGCCCGCCGCCGCCGTCGCCGCTGACGCGCACCCCGCCTCACCCCCTCGTCGCGAGTTCTCGCCTCACCTCTGTTCGCCCTTGAGCGCGTTGGAGACATCGACGCCGCGCGCGGAGTAATGTCTCGCCCGAGCTCAAGGTCCACACGATGCCCGAACCCGCCTCGGAACACCCACCGTCGGCGCGCCCCGACACGGTGATCGCAGGGCGTTACAAGACCGTGCGCGTCGTCGGTCGCGGCGGGATGGGCACCGTCTACGAGGCCGTGCACACGTGGACGGGGCGGCGCGTCGCGCTCAAGACCCTGCTCCCTCACATCGCCGACGACGCCCACGCCGTGGAGCGCTTTCGCCGCGAGGCGCGCGCGGGCGTCCAGGGCGCGCACCGCAACATCGTCGAGGTGCTCGACATGGGCGTCGACGACGAGACCGGCGCGCTCTACCTCGCGCAGGAGTTCCTCGTCGGCGAAGACCTCTCGACGCGGCTCGCGCGCGAGCAGACCCTCTCGCTCCGCGACGCGTTCGAGCTCTTGATCCCCGTGATGGCCGCGCTCGACGCCGCGCATCGGGCGGGCGTCGTGCACCGCGACGTGAAGCCCGCGAACCTCTTCCTCTCGCGCAGCCCGAGCGGCGAGGTGATCGCCAAGGTGATCGACTTCGGCATCGCCGCGCTCGCCGACACCGACGCCGTCACGCGCACCGGCGTCCCCGTCGGAACGCCGCAGTACATGGCCCCCGAGCAGGCCCGCGGCGCGCGCGACCTCGACGCCCGCACCGACGTCTGGTCGATGGGCGCCGTGTGGTTCGAAGCGCTCACGGGCCGACGCGCGATCGAGGGCGCCAGCTACCACGAGATCATGGCCACGCTCCTCGCGGGGACCGCGCCCGACCTCCGCGCGCACACCGCGGTCCTCCCCGCGGGCGTGCGCGGCGCCGTCGAGGGCGCGCTCCGCGTCGATCGTTCGCGCCGCCACGCCTCGATGGGCGCCTTCGCGCGCGCGCTCCTCGCGGACCCGTCGCTCGCGTCGGAGCCCTGGATCAAAGCCATTTCCGACGAACACCCCTTCGCGGAGATGCCCGCGCCCGCGCCCGCCTTCGAGGCGCGCGCGAGCTCGCCGATCACGCTCGACCTGCCGACGCCCGACGGGTCCGCCGCCCACGCCGAGACGCTGTCATCGAGCGAAGCCGCGGCGCCGCGCGCGACCCCCGCGGCGCCCGTCAGCGCGCCGATCAGCGCGCCCATCACGGTCTCGTCGGTGATGCGCGCTCGATGGCCCGCCGTCGCCGTCGCCGCGCTCGCCTTCGCGTTGACCGGCGCGTGGCTCGCGCGCCCCACCGACGCGCCGACGACGCCGATCGCGACCCCGCCGTCGACCGCGCCCGCGGTGTCGGCCGCGACGCTCGAAGCCCCGGTCTTCGACGCCGCGACGCCGTCGACACAGCCCGCCCGCGCGAACGCGCCCGTCGTCGAGGTCGACGCGGAGGCTCCCCCCGCGGACACTCCGAGCGTCGCGGCGCCGAGGCACGCGCAGCGCGCTAGGGCGGCGCTTGCCCCTTCGCGCGACGCCTCTGTCGAACGCGCTACCCACGCAGAGATCAACGGAGCGCCGGTGCTCGAACCATGACCTCACTCAGACTCGTCGCCCTGACCCTCGCGCTCGGTCTCGCACCGCTCCGCGCGCCCGCGCAGACGCAGCCCATCGACCCCGTCGAGGAGCACCTCCGCCTCGGCGTCGAGCTCCGTCGCGCCGGACACAACGAGGAGTCGCTGGTGGAGTTCGAAGCGGCGTACGGCCTCCGCCGCGAGCCTCGCACCGCCGCGCAGCTCGGCCTCGCGAGCCAGGCCGTCGGACGCTGGCTCCGCGCAGACTCGCTGCTCCGCGAGGGCCTCGCGGCGCCCGACGACCCGTGGATCACCCGCAACCGCGCGGCCCTCGACGGCGCGCTCGCGGTCGTCGGGCGTCACCTCGCCACCGTCGACCTCGTCGGAGACGTCGCCGGCGCGCGCGTTCGCATCAACGGCGAAGACGCGGGGACGCTCCCCCTCGCGGCGCCCGTTCGGGTGATCGCGGGCACCGTCGCGGTCGACGTCACGGCCGAGGGCTACGACGCCCTCTCGCTCCGCTTCGTCGCGGCCGCGGGGGAGAACCTCCGTGAGCGCGTCACGCTCGTCGCCGCACGCCCGACGCCCCCGACGCCCCCGGTGATCGCCCCGCCCGTGATCGCCCCGCCAGCGACGCCTCCGCCCGCCGTGATCGCCGCCCCCGCGGTGCTGGCCGCGCCGACGCAGCGGGCTCCGTGGGGCGCCCTCGCGATCGCGTCGCTCTCGAGCGCCGCCGTCCTCGTCGCGGGAGGCGTCACGGCCCTCGTGATCCAGGAGAGCGCCACGAGCGACTACAACGCCCGGTGCGACGCGGGCGACGCGCGGGGTGAGTGCGGGACGCTCCGAGACCGCGCCATGGCCGCGGGCGCCGTCGGGTGGACGACGATCCCCATCGGGGCCCTCATGGCCGCCGCGGGGACGTACTTCCTCGTGCGAGACCGCGCCCCGACGGCGCGAGGGGCCGCTCGAAACACCTGCGGCGCAGGGCTGTTGAGCGTGTACTGCGGCTTCGCGTTCTGAGTCTGATACCGTCGCGAGGGTGACGAGCCCCGAGACCCGACTCAACCCCGACCGACCGCCCACGTTTCAGGTCCGCCGCTTCACCGTGCGCGTCGCCGCAGGCCCCGACGCGGGCGCCGAGGTGACCTCCGACGGCGCGCGGCTCTCGGTGGGCTCCGCCGACGACGCCACGCTGCGCCTCACCGACCCCTACGTGAGCCGCTATCACATCGAGGTCGAGGCCACCGACGACGGCGTGGTGATCCGCGACCTCGGCAGCCGCAACGGCACGCGCGCGGGCTCGCTCACCGTGCGAGAGGTCACCTCGCGCAACGAGGTCGAGCTCGAGCTCGGACGTTCGAAGCTCCGTGTGATTCCCGGTGATGGCCGCGTCGAGGTGCCGCTCAGCGTGGCGGCGAGCTTCGGGCGACTCGTGGGCGCGTCACGCGCGATGCGCGAGGTCTACGCGACGCTCGAACGCGCCGCGCCGTCGACCGTTCCGGTGCTTGTGATGGGCGAGTCGGGCACGGGCAAGGAGCTCGCGGCGCAGTCGCTCCACAGCGCGTCGCCGCGGTCGAAGGGGCCCTTCGAAGTGATCGACTGCGGGGCCATGCCGCCGACGCTCATCGAGGCCGAGCTCTTCGGATACGAGCGCGGGGCCTTCACGGGCGCGCGCGGCGAGCACGCGGGCGCCTTCGAACGCGCCGACAAGGGGACGGTCTTCCTCGACGAGCTCGGCGAGCTCCCGCTGGAGCTCCAGCCTCGTCTCCTGCGCGTGCTGGCCGAGGGCGAGGTGCGCCGCATCGGGGCCTCGCAGACGCGCAAGGTCGACGTGCGCATCGTGGCGGCCACCAACCGCGACCTGCGCCGCGAGGTGAACGACAAGCGCTTTCGCCTCGACCTCTACTACCGACTCGCCGTGGTGAAGGTGCAGATGCCTCCGCTGCGCGACCGCCTCGACGACCTGCCCGCCCTCGTCGCGCACCTCGCGAGCGCCATCGAGAAGGAGCGCGGGGTGAAATCCGAAGGCGCCCTCGACGACACGTTCTGGACGGCGCTCCGTCAGCACCACTGGCCCGGCAACGTGCGCGAGCTGCGCAACTACCTCGAGCAGTGGCTCGTGCTCAGGACGGCCCCCGAGATCGACGCGCCCCTCTCCGATTCGTCTTCTGAGAAGGGCTTCGACGAGTACATGTCGATGCCGCTGAGGGAGGCCAAGCAGGCGCTCTCCGACCGCTTCGAGCGCGAGTATCTCCGACGGCTCCTCGACGACGCGGGCGGCAACGTGGCCGAGGCTGCGCGGCGCGCGGGCGTCGATCGCGTGACCATCTTCCGCGGCATCCGTCGCTACGGGCTGCGCGAGGCGGAGTGACTACTGGAGCACCCGCGCGAGGGCGGCGCCTGGGACGTTGAGGCTCCCGAACATCACGAGGTCGTTGCTGCCAGGCGCCGCGAGCAGCGCGTCGACGGCGATGTTGATGCCCGGCCGCGTAGGGCCGCGGAGGTAGCCGTCCTCGGCGAAGGAGACCATCCGCCGTCCGTCACGGTCGAACCCGCCGATGAGCGCGAGAACGCCCACCGACGCGCCGAACATCAGCCGGTCGTCGCAGGTTAGACGAAACGATTGAGCGAAGGCGTACGCGAAGGTCTGCCGCACGCCGGGCGCGATGGCGACGCCGCGTTCGCCCCAGGTCGAGTCGGGTGCGCCGTCGACGAGAAAACGCACCGCGGCGGGCGTGCTCACCAAGTCGTCGTAGAACGGCGACACTGCACCGCCGACGAGCCAGCGCCCTGCCGAGTCGCGCTCGAGCGCACGCGTTTGAAATCCCCGAGGGGCCATCTCGTGAATCGAGATCCCCTCCGCGCCGAAGGTGGTCACCGGCTCGCCCCGCGCGTCGAGGCGGAGGAGCGCCGGTCGGTCGTCTTCGGAGATGCACGCGAACACATACGCGTCGCCATCGCGCTCGACGTCGAAGCACCCGTGAAGGGTCGACGCCGTGAACGCGCCGCCCGCGCCGAAGGACTCGACGAGCGCGCCATCGGGGCCGAAACGCAGCGCGATCCCTCGTCGTGAAGGGCCATTCGGCGGAGAGACGTCACCCGAGGCGACCGTGATCCCGTCGGCGTCCTGATGAATCCCGAAGGGTCGCACGGCGGAGACGCTCCCCGGCAGGCGGCCCGGTGGCACCAGGGTCCGGCCGCCCGCGCCGAAGGTCGAGTCGAGGCGACCGTTCTCGTCGTAGCGCGCGATCATCGCGCTCGCCTGCACGTCGTCGCCGGTAGCGCCCGCGACGATGAGCCGCCCCGTGGAATCGATCGTCCCCGCGAGCCAGTAGCTGATCGTCCCCGACGCGTCGGAGTCCATCGAGATGCCGTGGTCGCCCCAGGTCTCATCGAGCGCGAGGCTCGTCGGCCTGAAGCGCCAGACCGACGCTCGCGTGCGTCGGGAGCCGGGCGGGTACTCGATGTAACCCAGACCGTACACGCGCCCCTGCGCGTCGATGGTCGCGCTGCGCAGGATCGCCGACGAGAGCGGGTGCGGTGCGGGCTCGACGACGACGCCGAACGCGCGCGTGTCGATCACGGGCGACATTCCGCGCGGACACGTCGACGCGTCGGATGTCGGAGGAACGCGATCGTCGGTCGTCGCGCGATCTTCGCGTTGTGACGCGTCGACGCGGGCGTCGCTGCCAACGAAGGAAGCGTCGCTCGACGAGCGTCCGGCGAGCGAGGAGCAGGCCGCACAGAGGGAGGCGATCAGGAGCGCATCGCGTCGCGTGAGCATCGGGAGCCTCATCGGATACACACCCGCGATCACCCTGGAAAGGGCTTTGATCTCTGCCCCGCGCGTCCGTTCCGTCGCGCGCCGCGGTCACCGAGGCCGTCGCGATGCGCACCACGGTGGCGCCGAAGCGACGCACGCCCACGAGCTGCTCTGCGATCATCGCGGAGAGCACGGTCTCCGAGAGCTCGACCACGACGTCGTGGTCTCCGGTCGTCTTGCTTGTCATCGATGGGTGTCCCTCTGCGCGCGGCGCGGGGTGACACGCGACGAAAGCACCGACGATGCCACCGCTGAGATCCCCGTCTGGCCGCGCGCTTCACGACGCGCGCGAGCGCGCCGTCCGCGTCACCGATGCAACGCCCGTTGCACGCGTGTCACGGTCGCGCGGAGCCGAGCCAGCTCACGTCACGTCGGTCTTCACGCGCGCGACGCGACCGCTCGCGAGGCCCACCGCGAGCCAACGCTCGTCGGGCGAGAGGGTGAGCGCGGTCACCAGCTCGGGCGAAGTGAGCGTCGACACGGCGGTGATCGTCTCCTTCGCGTGCGAACCGATCGCGACGGCGCGGTCGCTCGCGATGGCGCAGGCGAAGACCCGATCACCCGTGATCGCGCGCGAGGCGCCCTCGACGCGCGCGTCGAGCCACGTCGCGGCCGTGACGTTCGTGAGCTCCCAGCGAACCATCTCGCGCCCCGCAGCGATCACCAGCCACCGCTCGCTGAAGACGCAGTGCTGCCGATGCAGCGGCGTCGCGCCCTGCGCGCCCTGACTCAAGAGGCGCAGCGCGCGGATCTCCTCGCACTCGCCCGTCGCGAGCGAGAAGCGGTAGAGGGCGCTGCGCGCGCGGCCCGAGCGTCCATCGCGGACGCCCCCGAGGGTCCACACCGAGCGACCGTCGTCGCTGAAACGTCCCACGGGGTGCGTCTCGCCCGCGCCCGGCGCAGTGAGCGTTCGCGACGCGCCCGTCGCGAGGTCGACGAGCATCGCTGCGCCCGACGCGTCACCGCACGAAGGCATGAGCCATCGTCCGTCGGGCGAGAGCACCGTGCGCTCGGGCCTGTGCGCGCGCGATCCCCGCCGCGGAGGCGCCCACGCGCGGTCGAGCGCGTCTCCCGTCGAGAGGTCGAGGGGCCACACCTCGAGCGCGTCGTTCACGGCGTAGGCGAGGCGCCCGTCGGGCGAGAGGAGCAGGTGCCGCGCATGCGTTTCGAACTGCCAGAGGAGCTCACGCCCCGCGACGTTCCACGCGCGAACGACGCCGTCGGCGCCCGCGGAGCAGACGATCGACGCGTCGCGCGAGACGGCGATCGAAGCGACGGGACCCTCATGCCAGGCCGCGGCCATCCGATCGTCGCGCGAGAGGCTCCCGTCGACGTCCCAGGCGGTGTCGAACGAGAGGGTCGCGATGCGTTCGAGGCGGGTCACGGCGTGGGCGTGACCGTCCCCGCGGTCGACGCGGTCGCGAAGTTGAAGACCAGCTCGGGCACGGGGTTGTCGGGGTTCCCGTCGGCGCCGCTGATGGGGTCGATGTGCGTCATGCGGGGCACGTGCACCGCGCGAAACGCCCTCGCGTCCGAGCGATTCGCGCCCGCCGCGGGGAGGTCTGCGCCCACCGTCGAGGCCACGCGGCTCCGCACGCGATCGTAGACCGCGGCGCTACCCGTGAGGGCCGCCGCGACGCCGAGCACGGGCACGTCGATCTCGCGTCCGTGCATGGCGCGAATGCCCTCGCGCACCTGCCACGCGCCCGCGGCGAAGCTCATGTCTCCGAGCGCCGACGCGTCGAGGCTGAGCCGCGAAGGAAAGTACCACTCGCTGAAGTTCGTCGGCGTCGCCGACCACGCCGCGACGCCGCTCGCGAGGGGCGTGAACTCCCTCGGCGTTACTGCGGGCGCGTCGGTCCAGCGGTACGTGTCGGTCTCGCTCGCCGGCGTCGTGAGCATCTCGGTGGGATCGAACGCGTTGGGTCCCATGCGCAGCGCCGCACCCGCGGGCGCGCCCACGGACATCCGCGCGAACGCGAGCGGACACGACGCCTCGTCGAAGCCGAAGCCGAAGGCCGCGGCGTTGGTGAGCGGCGGCGTCGCGCGAATGCCGAGGAGAACCTGATAGAGCGCGTCGCGGTCGGGGTCTGCGACGACGGCGTCGGGCGCGATGGCCGCGCGGCGCGCGACGATCTCTGAGACCACGAGGGCCTGCACGCCGAGAAAGGGCAGCGCCACGAAGTACGGCCCCGACGATCGAAGGCGCGCGAGCGAGGTGCTGCCGAAGCCGCCGGGGCCCGAGACGCCCGCCGTGAGGTACTGCGCCTCGGTGGCGCTCGCTCCCCCCGCGACGCCGTCGAGCATGGCGAGGCCCGCGATGGAGCGGTACCCCGCGACGCCGTCGAAATCCCACGCGGCGAAGGCTTCGACGATGCTCGCGCCGAGCGAGTGACCGAGCAGCACCACGTGGCTCCGCGGCGCCGGGACGCGATCGACCACGGCCTTCACGTCACGCACGAGCGAGGCCATTCCCCACTCGGCCATGTACGAGATCGAGGGATCGCCCGCGCCGAGATAGCCCTCGAAGGCCGCGCCATCGAGCGTGAGGTCGCGGCGGAGGTAGTAGCCCGCGGCGAGCTCGGGGTCGCGCATCGCGTCCGCCACGTCCATGCCGCGGAGGTCTTCGAGCAGGTTGCTCCTGCGGTCGATGACCCAGACCTCGACGGGCGTCATGGCCGCGGCGCCGCGCTTCACGAGGGCGCGAGCGAGCGGGTCGAAGCTCCCTGCCCCGCCGAGAAATCCCGGCATCGCGACGATCACCGCGCGCGCGGGCTGCGGCGTCGCGGAGTCGCTTCGGTATCGCATCACGCGGACGCGGTTGAGCATCGCAGGCGTCGCGGCCATCGTGGTGGGGTTCACGGGCGCGGCGGGCGTGTCGACGAGCACGGCCTCGCGGCGAACCCCCGGCTCGATCACGACGCTCGCGGGCGGCGGGGCGTAGCGCACCGTGCGTACGTCGGCGGTCACCACGTCGGCGATGGGCGCGTCTCGGGGCGCATCGACGGACGCGTCGGGCGAGGTCGACGGAGATTCCCCGCACGCGGAGAGCGCGAGCGAGAGGGCGAGGAGCGAGGCGTGGCGCAGCGTCACGACCCGTTGGAGTACCGCAGAACGCGTCCGAGTGCGCGGGTCTGTCGGGCGTCTCCGAGGTCGACCGCGGAGGGGCTCTTGAGCCGCCGCATTCGAAGGGATATACCCGTCGCCATGAAGCCCCAGAAGCCTCGTCGCAAGCTGAACGTGGCCCTCGTCGTTCGCACCGGCGTCCGCGCTGGCAAGCGCGCTGGCGTAGTCCGCAACTGACCGCCGATGGCGCCGCGTCGTCGCGCGGGGCCCCTCGTCACCTTCCCCCAGCTCTCGGTTCACCGCGTCGGGGAGCGCGTCTCACTCCACAATCGCATCCACGGCACCCGCGTCGAGGCCACGCCCGACGTGCTCGAGATCCTCGCGTTCTTCCGCGACCCGACGACGCTCGCCGCCTTCGATCGCGCGTTCGAAGTCGACCCGACGCTGATCGATGAGCTGGTCCGCCAGGGGGTGCTCGTCGACGCCGCCGCGCTCCCGGTGCTGCTCGGCGGATCGCTCGAACGCTCCGCGATTCCGTTCGGCCAGCCCGCGCACCTCTGCGACCTGCGTTCGAAGGAGCTGCGCGACGCCACGCACGTCATCGTCGGCGCGCCCTTCGAACTCGGCGTGACGTGTGAGGGCGGCGCGCGCGGCGGCCCGCGGGAGATCCGTCGCGGCGTCGCGGTGGCGCCCGACGACCGCGGCGTCTTCTCCGACGCGATCCTCGACGTCGACGCCCGCGCGCGCATCGACACCTCGCGCGTGCGGGTGCTCGACCTGGGCGACCTCCAGTCGCTGCCGACGGAGGGCATCGACGCGGTGGGCGCGAGGCTCCGTCACGTCATCGGCGCAGCGCTCGACGCGTCGAAGATCCCGCTGCTCCTCGGCGGAGACCACGCGCTCACGCTCTTCGCGCTCGAGGCGGTGATCGCGCGACACGGCGCCGTGGGCGTGTTGCATTTCGACGCGCACCTCGACCTCAACGGCACGGTCTCGTGGCTCAACCACGCCAACGTCTTCGCCCACGCGCTCGCGCGCCCCGAGGTGAGGGCGCTGCGGCAGATCGGCGTGCGCGCGTATGAGTCCCTCGACGCCTCGGACCGCACGGTGACAGACCGACGACTGTCGTGGGTGACGGCGCGTGAGATTCACGCCGGAATCACGGCGCGACGCACGCTCCATGGCCTCCCGAGGAAGCTCCCGTACTACCTGAGCTTCGACGTCGACGCGCTCGATCCGTCGGTGGCGCCCGAGACCGGCGCGCCCGTCGTGGGCGGGCTTCAACTTCATCAGGTGCTCCCGATCATCAGCGCCGCGATGCGCACGCTGCACGTCGTCGCGGCTGACTTCATGGAGGTGGCCGAGAGCACCTCACGCCGCAACGCCGCCGCCGCCGCGACCGCGCGCGTGCTGACGGAGGTGATCCTCGCGGGCTGTCCTCACACGACGCTACGCCCGTCGAGCCTCGCGAATACGGCTCACGAGCGCGGGCGCGTCAGCGCCCGACGCTGACACGACACGCCGCCAGCGACCGCACCGCCGCGCACGTACCCGACGCTTCGGCGCGCGATCTCTCCGCGACACGCAACCTCGCGCGCGCCTCTCGCGAAGACGCGCGGATGCAACCGCAACAACCCACCGGCCTCCCGATGGCGCACCTCCTCACCTTCGGCACCTACGGCGCATGGCTCCCCGGTGATCCCCGGGGTTGGCATCGACGAGGACTCTCGACCTCGCTCCCTCCGTCACGCGTTCTGCACGCGCGTTGCGTCGCGCGGCTCGCGCATCCGGCGGTCGCGTTCGACGCTGCGCAGATCGACGTCGTGCATCGCGCCATCGTCGCGACGTGCGCGCACCGCGGCTGGCCGGTCCACGCGCTGGTCGTGGAGCGAACGCACGTGCATCTGGTCGTCTCCGCGCCGAAGGCTCCAGAAGCGATCGTGCAGTATCTCAAGGCGTGGGCGACGCGTGCGCTCCGCGAACGGGGCGACCTCCCCGATCAGCCGATCTGGGCCGAGCACGGGAGCACGCGGTACCTGAACTCCGCGCGGAGTGTCGAGGGGGCCGTGCGGTACGTGTGCGACCCGCATCACACCGTGTCGGGCGCGCTCGAGCGCTGAACGTGTGGACTGTGGGCGGGTGTGTTGGCGTGCAGGGCGCTCACGCGCCCACGCTTGTGCGTCCGTCGGTTGACAACGCAGGAGACGAATCGGCGAAGGCCCCGCCTCCGCGCCTATGACTCCGTCGACGAATCGACGGGGGACCCGTCTCCACGCCGATGACTCCGTCGACGAATCGACGGGGGACCCGTCTCCGCGCCGATGACTCCGTCGACAAATCGACGGGGGACCCGTCTCCGCGTCGAGGATGCTGTCGAGCGATTGGGGTCGAACCGTCTCTGCGCGGACGACTCCAGCGACGGGACGACGCCGGGCCCGCGACTGCGTCCCACATCGAGAGTCCGCGGAGAGGGACGCGCCGCCCACAAGCGCGGGCGCGTGAGCGCCAGACGCCAACACGAACGCCGTCAGCAACCGCACAAGCGCGGGCGCGTGAGCGCCCGACGCCAACACGAACGCCGTCGCCTGTCGCCTATCGCCCGCTATCGCCCGAGCACCAACACGATCACCTGCGCCACGAGGATCTTCGCGATCATCGCGATCGGGAACACCGCCGTGTACCCCTCGTTCGGCCGCTCGCCGGCCTGCTCGCACGCGAACGCGAGCGCCGCGGGCTGCGTCTGCACGCCCGAGATCGCGCCGAGGAGCACCGGCTTCGACAGCCCCATCTTCGAGCCCGCGAAGGCCGTCCCCGCCGTCACGGCGATCGTGATGACGAAGCCGACGAGCATGCCCTTGAGCGCGCCGCCCGAGCGCACCGTGTCTGCGAACGCGGCGCCCGCGCGGGTGCCGACGCCCGCGAGAAAGAGCACCACGCCGAGCTGACGGAGCGTGAGGTTCGCGCCGAAGGGCATCGACCACACGAGCGCCCCGGTGCGCCCCACGCGACCGAGGATGAGCCCCATCACCAGCGGGCCCCCTGCCGCGCCCAATCGAAAGCTCCCGCCCGGCGCGGGGATCGGCAGCGCGCCGAGCGCGAGACCGAGCGCGATGCCCAGACCGAACGTGAGCACGTCGACCTCGCCGAGCGCGCGGAACGAGTCGCCGAAGAAGCGCGACACGGCGTCCATGCGCTCACGCGGCGCGACGACGCGCACGCGATCGCCGAGCTCCAGCGTGAAGTCATCGTCCGCGAGGAGCTCCACGTCGCCCCGTCGCACGCGCGTCACCACCGCGCCGAGGCTCTCTTGCAGCCCGAGCTCGTGCAGCGGTCGGCCCACCACCGCGGCGTTCGACACGAAGACCCTGCGGTAGTCGATCACGCTGCGATCGAGCTCCAGCGACTCGGGCGCGCGCTCGCCGAGGTAGGTCACCGCGCGCTCCACGTCGTCGGGGTGCCCCACCACGGTGATGAGGTCGCCGCGCTGGAGCACGCAGAGGTCATCGACGAGCTGAACGTGACCGTCGCGACGGAGGCGCCCGAGCACGACGCCCCAGCGCTGGTGCTTCGCGAGGGCCTCGGCGGGGGTGCCGATGGCCTGCTCGCTGGTGACCCTCGCGGTGCACACCTCGATGCGTCGCGCGGCCGGAGGCGTCGACGCGCCGGCCTTGTCGTCCTTGCGTCGCGCCGTGAACGCGATCACGAGAATCACCCCGAGCACACCGCCCGGATACGCGAGCGAGTAGCCCACCACGGGCGCGTTGAGCGCGGCCTCGCTGGCGCCCGTCTCGCGGAGCTGCTGGATCACCGCGGCGAGCGCGGGCGTGTTGGTCACCGCGCCCGAGAAGAGTCCTGCGGCGGTCGCAGACGACAGCCCGAAGAGCTTCGCGGCGACCACGGTGAGCGCCGCGCCGAAGGAGACCATACCGAGCGCCATCCCCGCGTCGCGCAGCCCCCGCGTGCGGAACGACGCGAAGAACCCCGGTCCGCTCGACACGCCGATCGTGTAGACGAAGAGCGCGAGGCCGAGCTGCGGGACGATCTCGGGGAGGCGCAGCGCGGCGTCCCACGCGCTCGCGGCGAGGCCCACGAAGAGCACCGCGGCGACGCCCGGCGCGACGCCCTTGATGCGCACGCGACCGAGCACGAAGCCGAGCGCGGCGACGAGGAACAAAAGCAGTAGCGGATTCTCACGGAGGAGCGCGTGCATGGTCACCGACCGCCCGCAAACTCGCACACCCGCGGTCGCGCGCGAAGAGCCTTCTACGCGCGACGTCCGAAGACCCCGATCGCGGCGACCCCCGCGGCGGCCACCCAGAGCGCCGCGAACACGGGGACGAGGTCCGCCCCGAGCGTGAAGGTCACGGTCGCCGCGAGCGTCGGGAACTGCACGATCGACGAGGCCACGTAGAGCGCCACCGTGTCGGCCGAGGCCCTCGCCGCGGGGTCGTTCGCGCGCTCACCAAGACGCGCGTACGCACGCTTGTGGAGCGCGTGATGCGCGGGCACGCCGAGGAGCGCCGCGAGCGCCGTGACGCCGAGGAGCACCCACGCGACGGGCGTGAGAAAGGGGTTGAGCAGCACGCGCATCTCGCGCATGTCGGCCGTGAACATGACCTTTCGAATGAGGGTCTCGAAGCCGAGCGACACGGGCGACGAGAGTGCGAGCACGGCGACGAGCGTGCTGCGGCGCATCGGCGACGACATCGCCGACGACGATACACGAGGGCGAAGCGCTACTGCGCGGCGGTCTGCGCGGCGGCGCTCGTCACGGCCTGCGTGAGGAGCGTCGTGAGGCGGCGGGCGAAGCGCTGCGGGTCATCGATGGGCGTCCCTTCGGTGAGGAGCGCCTGGTCGTAGAGCACCTCGATCCACTCGGCGACCTGCGGCGACGCGCTGTCGCGCTCGGCCACCGCGCGGAGTCCCTCGACGAGGGGATGCGTGGGGTTCACCTCGAGAATGCGCTGCGGCGCGGGGACCTCGCGACCGAGCGCGCGCATGACGCGCTCCTGCGCGGGGGTGATGCTGCCGGGCGCGAGCACGAGGCACGCGGGCGAGTCGGTGAGACGCTCCGAGGCGCGGACCTCCTTCACGCGTCCGCCGAGCACGGCGCGGGCGCGGTCGAAGAGCGAGCGGAGCAGCGTCGACTTCTCTTCGAGGTCCTTCTTCTCCTCGTCGCTCGCGTCGACCTTGAGGTTCGCGTCGGTCACCGACACGAGCTTCTTGCCCTGGAACTCCCGCAGCCCCTCGACGGCCCACGTGTCGACGGGGTCCGTGAGGAAGATCACTTCGAAGCCCTTCTTCTTCACGCCTTCGAGGTGCGGCGAGTCGGCGACGGCGCGCACGTTCTCGCCGATGGCGTAGTAGATCGCCTCCTGCCCCTCGGGCATGCGACCCACGTAGTCGCCGAGCGACGTGAGGCCCTCGCCCTTCGAGCTCTCGAAGCGGACGAGCTTCGCGATGCGCTCTTTGAAGTCCCTGTCGTCGCCGCGGCCCGAGCGGTAGTCGTCGACGAGCCCCTCTTTGAGAATGCGCCCGAAGGCGCCCCAGAAGGTCGCGTAGTCCTCGGGGCGATCCTTCGCGACCTCGTCGAGGAGGTCGAGGCTCTTCTTCGCCACCTGCTTGCGGATGGCGCGCACGACGCCCGAGTCTTGAAGGGTCTCGCGCGAGACGTTGAGCGGAAGGTCGTCGGAGTCGAGGACGCCGCGCACGAAGCGGAGCCACGTCGGGACGATGGCCTCGCAGTTGTCCATGATGAACACGCGCTTGACGAAGAGCTGCACGCCGCGGCGCGACTCGCCCTGCTGAGCGTCGAGGTCGAAGGGCGGCGTCGTGGGGATGAAGAGCAGCCCGACGAACTCCTGCGTGCCCTCGACGCGGAAGTGCGTCCACGCGAGGGGCTCGTCGTAGGCGCGCGCGACGTGGCGGTAGAACTCCTCGTACTGGTCCTTGGTGACCTCGGACTTGGGGCGCTGCCAGAGGGCGCTGGCCTTGTTGGCCGTCTCGAACTCCCCTTTGTCGTTCTGCACCATGATCGGGTGCCCGACGAAGTCCGAGTAGCGCGTCACGAGTTCACGAAGACGCCAGAGCTCCAGGAACTCGTCCTGGTCTTCGCGGACGTGGAGCACCACGGAGGTGCCGCGGTGCTCGCGCTCGGCGGGCTCGACGGTGAACGAGTCGCGGGCGTGCGAGGTCCAGCGCCACGCCGTGTCGCTGCCCGCGGCGCGAGAGATGACGTCGACGTGCTCGGCCACGAGCCACGCGGAGTAGAACCCGACGCCGAACTGGCCGATGAGGCTCACGTCGCCGCTGCCCCCCTTGGCCTTGATGGCCTCGAGGAACTTCTTCGAACCCGAGTGCGCGATGGTGCCGAGGTTCTCGACGAGCTCGTCGTGGGTCATGCCCACGCCCGTGTCGGCGATGGTGATGGTCTTCGCCTCTTTGTCCACGGAGATGCGGACCTCGAGGGTCGAGTCGTCGCCCATGAGCCCGGTCTCGGTGAGAGACCTGAACTTGAGCTTGTCGAGCGCGTCCGACGCGTTCGAGACGAGCTCTCGGAGGAAGACCTCCTTGTGGCTGTAGAGCGAGTTGATGACCAGGTGCAGCACCTGGCTCACCTCGGCCTGGAATCGGTGGGTCTCGACGCGAGTCTCGGCGGTCTCCATGAAGGGTCTCGTCTCCGGGGTTTTGGGGGGTGTTGAGCCTGCGGCAGATTGATGCGCGGGGCGCATCGGTAACCACAGGCTCCCCGGAGGTAAAGGCCCCTCGCGGACCTTTCGCCGTCTCAGCGATTCACGGCAGGTGCGGCGCCTTCGCGCGCTGAAGGAGCGCATCGCGGGCGCCCCAGAGCAGATCACCGCACTCCTCGGGGAGGCCGTCGCCGACGAGCGAGATCGCCTCCTCGACGTCGGTCATGTCGGGGGTGATGCGCCCCGCGCGGAAGGCCGCCGCGCCCGCGATCTGCACCACCGCGACGGACATCACCTCGCCGACGATGCGCGTGAGGGCCGTGAGCTGCTCGGGCACCTCGGGCGCGCCGTGCGTCGTGAGCTCCTGGATGCGCTGCCTCGCGGCGACGAGCTTGCGCGCGTAGCGATCGCGCGCGGCCACGGCGTCGGCGGCGGCGCGCTCCGCGACGGAGAGGCGCTCGGCGGACTCCGCGGCGTAGCTCCCGAGGGCTTCACGCGCGCTGTCGAGGTCGCGCTCGAGGTCGCCCACGCGGGCCTCGTCGCCCGAGAGGCTGTCGCGGAGCCCTTCGATCTCGGCCTCGTGCGACTCGCGCTGCGCCGTGAGGGCCTCTTCGAAGTACCGCTGCGAGGCGTCGAGGGCCATCGCGTAGCGCGACTCGCACTCGCGCAGGGTCTCTCCGTGGGCCTCGCTGAGGTCTCGCACGAGGGCGGCCTGGCGGGCGTCGCGGTCGGCGAGGGCGTCGACGAGCTCGCTGCGCGCGTCTTCGCGCTCGCGAGAGAGCTCGGCGCCCTCGGCCTCGAGCTGCGCGATGCGAGCCCTGTTCTCTTCGAGCTCGGCCGAGAGCGCGCGGGCCCTCGTGTCGGCCGCGACGAACTTCTCACCGAGCTCGCGGACGTCGCGCGGGAGCGTGTTGGCGTGGTCTCCGCCGAGCACCGCGCGGATCGCGGTGAGCTCCGCGTCGAAGGCCGCGACGAGGTTCTCGGTCTCCTGCTGGTGCGCGACGGTGAGCGCCTCGATCTCTCGCGCGTGGACCTCCTGGAGCTCCCTGGTGAGCCCTTCGAGGCTGGCCTCCGCGGCTTCGAGGCGGGTGCGCGCGGCGGCGAGCTCTCCGTCGGCCCAGTTGCGCGACGACTCGACCTGCGTGAGGCGATCCTTCATCGCAGCGAGGTCGGCCTCGACGCGGGCGCGCATGCAGCGCTCCTCGTCGAGCTCCGAGGCGTGGTCGTCTTCGGCTGCGCGGAGCGCGATGGCGTGGGCCTCGCGCGCGGCGTCGTAGCGCGACGAGGCGTCGTTGAGGCACCGCTCCATCTCGCGCGAGAGTCGCTCCTGCGCGGCGCCGGACTCGGCGCGCACGGTGGCGATCTCGACCGCGTGGGCCTCGACCATGCGCTGACGATCGGCCGCGAGGGTCTGCCACGCCGTGCGGAGCTCCGCGAGCTGGCGGCGGGCCTCGTCGAGCTCGCGCGTCGTGGTCTCGTACGCGGTGCGCCACTCGCCGACGACGGAGTCGGCCTGCATCACGACCTCCGCGGCGCGCTCCTCGTCACGCCTCGCGCCGTCGAGGGCGCGCGAGAGGTTCTCGCGCTCGCGCTCGATGGCCGCGAAGGCGCCGTCGCGGGTGCGGAGCCGGGTCTCGAGGTCACCGCGCTCGCGGCGCAGCCGCTCGGCGACCTCCTGGGCCTCCTTGAGCTGTCGCGCGTGCCCCTGCTGGTAGCTCTTGAGGTTGAGGATCTCCTGATCCTTGCGGACGAGGGCCTCGCGCAAGAGCCGCAGGCGCTTCGAGACGCCCTCGCCGCCGACGGTGCTCTCCTCGAGCTCGCGGCGGCTGCGCAGGTTGGCCTCCATCTCTCGGCGGAGCTTCGCGTTCTCGTTGGCGAGCTCATCACGCTGACGCGCGACGTTCTGCGCGGCGGTGAGCGCCGTCCTGAGGTCCTTCTCGGGGACGAAGGCGGGCAGGTCGTTGTGCGTTTCGAGGGCGGGTGTCTGCACGGCGGTGGATGTCTCCTCCCGGCACCGGTTAGCGGGGCGGAGACTCTCGGGTCCACTTTCGGGCAGCGCGCGCCGTTTAGTTGACGGCGCTCGGCGAGAAGCCCTTCGCGCTCAGAGACCCATGAGGCGCGCGATGTAGTAGCGCAGGGTCTCGGTGGTGCCGCCGCCGATGCGGAAGAGCCGCTGATCGCGCCACGCGCGCGCCACGTGGAAGTCCTCGATGTAGCCCCATCCCCCGTGGAACTGGAGCATCTGGTCGATGGTCTCGCTCGCCACGTCGCCGACGAAGACCTTGGCCATCGAGATGAGCTTCGTGGTCTCGAACGACACGGGCTCCTTCTTCACGTAGCGCTCGGTGTTGTAGGCGTCGGCGGCGCGGTACGTGAGCGCCTCGGCGGCCTCGAGCTTCGTCGCGAGGTCGACGATCTTGTGCTGCCAGAGCTCGCGCTTGATGATGGGCTTTCCGAACGCGACGCGGTCGGTGCCGTAGGCGATCCCTTCGGCGAGCGAGAGGCGCGCGCCCGAGACGGCCGAGGCCGACGCGATGAGCCGCTCGCTCTGAAAGTTCTGCATGAGATAGCGGAAGCCCTCGCCCTCTTCGCCGAGGAGGTAGCGCCTCGGGATGCGGCAGTCTTCGAAGAAGAGCTCGGCGGTGTCGCTGCACCAGTTGCCGATCTTGTCGAGCTTCTTGCTCACGTGAAAGCCGCGCGTGTCCGTGGGAAAGGTCACGATCGAGATGCCGCCGTGCCCCGCGTCGGGGTCGGTCTTGAGCATCAGCGTGATGAAGTCGGCGCGCGTGCCGTTGGTGATGAAGGTCTTCGAACCGTTGATGACGTAGTCGTCGCCGTCCTTGCGGGCCCACGTGCGCATGGCGGCCACGTCGCTGCCGCAGCCGGGCTCCGACACGCCGAGCGCCGCGATCTTCTCGCCGCGCAGCGCGGGCTTGAGAAACTCCTCGATCTGCTCCTTGGAGCCGAGGTCCGAGATCACGGGCGTGGCCATGTCGCTCTGAACGAGCAGGGCCATGGGCAGTCCGCCCGCGCCGACGCGAGGGAGCTCCTCGGCCTTGGCGATCGAGAACCAGTAGTCGCCGCCCGAGCCGCCGTGCTCCTCGGGGTAGTGCGCGCCGAGGATGCCGAGCTCTCCTGCGCGCTCGAAGACCCACCGCGGAAAGAGCTCGGCCTTCTCCCACGCGTCGATGTGGGGCTTGAGCTCCTTCTCGACGAAGTTGCGCACGGTCGAACGGAACAGGTCGTGAGCCTCGGTGTACGGGGACGTCATCGCATCGCCTCCTGAACGGTGATTCATCGTAACGCCGCGCGCGCTGAATGGCGATTCATTCTGCGCCCCCTTGCGACGGTCGCAGAGGGGACGGACCACGACGGACCCGCGTCATCACGGGCGTCGGTTCGTGCTTTGGGTGCGTTGTGCGGAGGGTGCGAAGGAGGGATGGATCAGTCGCGGGGGCGTTGAGCCCCCGATCAACCAATCCGCGCCATGAGCAGGTCGCGCTGGAGCTTCAGCGCGTCGGGCATCGACTCGCCGATGGTCTTGAAGAACTCGCCCTGGAGTTCGAACTCGGCCTTCCACTCGGCGAGGTCGATGTGCGTGGCCTCGTCGACGCGGTCGTGCGGGATGTCGAGGCCCGAGAGGTCGAGGTGACCGGCCTTGGGCACCCAGCCGAGGAGCGTCTCCTGTCCGCCCACGCGGCCCGCCGCGCGGTCGAGGATCCACTTCAGCACGCGCATGTTGTCGCCGAAGCCCGGCCAGAGGAACGCGCCGTCCTTGCCCTGACGGAACCAGTTGACCTGGAAGATCTTCGGCGGGTTCGCGATGCCCTTCTGCATCTCGAGCCAGTGCCCGAAGTAGTGGCCCATGTTGTATCCGCAGAAGGGCAGCATCGCCATCGGGTCACGGCGCACCACGCCGACCTTGCCCGTCGCCGCCGCGGTCGTCTCCGAGCCCATCGTCGCGCCGAGAAACACCCCGTGCGTCCAGTTGAACGACTGGAGCACCAGGGGCACCGTCGTCGAGCGACGGCCGCCGAAGATGATCGCCGAGATCGGCACGCCCTGCGGGTCGTTCGCGTGCGGCGAGAGCGCGGGGTTGTTCGCCATCGGCGCGGTGAAGCGCGAGTTGGCGTGCGCGGCCTTCTCGGGCGAGCCCTTCTTCCACGGGTTGCCCTTCCAGTCGGTGAGCTCCTCGGGGACGGCGCCGTCCATGCCCTCCCACCACACGTCGCCGTCGGCGGTCATCGCGACGTTGGTGAAGAGCGTGTTGCGCTCCACCGAGCGCATCGCGTTGGCGTTCGACTTCATGCTCGTGCCCGGCGCGACGCCGAAGTAGCCCGCCTCGGGGTTGATCGCCCAGAGGCGCCCGTCGGGGCCCACGCGCATCCACGAGATGTCGTCGCCGACGGTCCAGATCTTCCAGCCCGCGAACTGCTTCGGCGGGATCATCATCGCGAAGTTGGTCTTGCCGCACGCGCTCGGGAAGGCCGCCGCGACGTAGGTGGGCTCCTTGTCGTCGGGGCCCTGCACGCCGAGGATGAGCATGTGCTCCGCGAGCCACCCCTCGTTGCGACCGAGGTACGACCCGATGCGCAGCGCGAGGCACTTCTTGCCGAGCAGCACGTTGCCGCCGTAGCCCGAGCCCACCGACCAGATGGTGTTGTCCTGCGGAAAGTGACAGATGAACCGACGGTCGGGGTTCAGGTCGAGCGTCGAATGCAGACCGCGGTTCCACCCGCCCGAGGCGCCGAGCATCTCGAGGGCCACGGCGCCCATGCGCGTCATGATCCCCATGTTGAGCACGACGTAGACGCTGTCGGTGATCTCGATGCCGATCTTCGCGTACGGCGAGCCCACGGGGCCCATCACGTACGGGATCACGTACATCGTCCTGCCCTTCATCGCGCCTTCGAAGAGCGCGCCGAGCTTCGCGTACGCGTCCGCGGGCGCCATCCAGTTGTTCGTCGGCCCCGCCTCGTCCTTCGTCGGCGTGCAGATGAACGTGCAGTGCTCGACGCGCGCGACGTCGTTGGGGTTCGAGCGATGCAGGTAGCACCCGGGGCGCTTCTCGGGGTTCAGCGGGATGAGGATCCCCTCCTTCACCGCGAGCTCCGTGAGCGCCGCGCGCTCCTTCTCCGATCCGTCGACCCACACGACGCGGTCGGGCTTGCACATCGCCGCCATGTCACGGACCCAGTCCACGAGGCCCGGGTTCGAAACCTTCATGCTGCCGATGGTGGTCGGCGCCTCTGTCGCGCTCATGACGCTGTTGCCTTCCTTGCGAAATCGGCCGTCGCGGCGCGGGCCGCGATTGATCATCGGCCGTCCATTGGGGCGCGGAGAGTACCTCAACGCGGCACCGCACCGCTAGCCGTCTCGTCCCTCCGAACGGGCGCAGAATCTACGCACAGGAAGCCGGGTCGCTAGGTTAGGCTTCGGCCTACGGCGCCTCTTGTTTCGCCGGGAAATCGGTCTCCCCGCGTGTCGGTCCTCTTCTCGATCCTCGGACTTCTGGGCATCCCCGTCGGGGTCTACCTCGCGTCGCTGTGCGCGCGCGGAGGCGTGTCCGCGTGGGGTTGGACGTGGCTGCTGCTCTACGTCCTCCTCGACGTCGCGGCGTTCTCTGCGCAGAACAACCCCCGGCGCGCAAAGATCACGCTCGGCATCTCGCTGGCGCTCCTGGGTCTGCTCGTGGGGCTTCGAAACTCTCGCGCGCACCCGATGCCCCTGGGCACGACCGTGATGCTCCCCTCGGGCGCGCCGGGGCCCTGGCTCGATCGCCTCGGCGAAGACGGCGACCTCGGCATGATGACCTTCATCGCGATGAGCGACTTCGGAGGCATCCGCCCCGAGGACCGCCGCCGCGCGAGGGCCTACGTCCGCGCCGCGTGGCTGCGCATGAAGCGCGACCCCGAGTACGCCCCGATCCCCTCGCCCATCCCTTCGAACATCCTCAGCCGCACGGGCGCGAACAACGTCCACACGCTGGTGCTCAACGCGCCGCAGCAGGGCAAGGCCGCGCGCGCGGTGATCTTCCTCCACGGAACGGGCGGGTCTTCGAAGCTGCCGTGCTACCTCCTCGCGCGCCGCATGCCCGACGCGATGATCGTGTGCCCCTCGATCGGCATGGGCGGCGAGTGGGCCAACGACGACGGCACGACCGCGTGGGGTCACGTCTTCGCGTACACGCGCGACCGCGCCGAGGCCGTGTACGTGATCGGCAACGGCTACGGCGGGCGGGGGCTCCTGCACCTCCTCGGCGCGAACCTCCTCGGGCACCTCTCGGGCGCGGTGCTCCTCTCGGGCTTCGACGAGAACTACTACGACGCCGCGCGGCGCTCGAGCATCCCGCTGCTGATCCTCCGCGGCGAAGAGGACGCCCGCACGCCCGCGTTCAGGGTCGAGGGCGTGGCGAACCTCGACCGCGTGCAGAACACCGAGCTCCCCGGCGGACACTTTCTGCTCTACGAGCAGGAGGACATCGTCCTCGAGACCATCGACGGGTTCTGCGGCGGCCACTGACCGCGCGAGCCGCCCGAAGGCGGCGCGTACGAAGGAACGGAGCGATCGGCCTTTACGCGCACGGCGTCTCGGGGCGAACATCGCGCTCCCGCATGAGCACGCCGCAACACGCTCGAACCTCGGGCAGCAACCGCAAGAAGAAGACCTCGTCGCCGGAGACGCGCGAGGCCAACAGGGAGTTCCTTCGAAGGCACCCCGAGCGAGGCGGACGGCTGCTCGACCCGAGCAACCCCAACGACCGCGAGGCCCTCGCGGAGTGGCGCCAGATCTACGCCGAGGCCAAGGCCCGCAACCAGCCGCCGGCCCCGAAGCCCGCGCCCTCGAAGCCCGTGCTCCCCTGCCAGGTGGTCAAGCAGGAGTGCGAGCTCAAGAGCGCCGAGGTCGCGTGCAGCCACGTGCCCTCGAAGCGCAAGTACAAGATCGCGCTGCCCAACACCGACCCGAAGAAGCGCTACATCTGCGTCATCGCGGGGCGCGAGAAGACCGAGGAGAGCATCCAGGTCAAGACCGTGCTCGCCAAGCCGCTCTGCAACAAAGACAAGACCCACGCGAAGCGGCACATCATCGTCAAGCCGCCCTTCAACGCCGCGGAGATCGTCTCGGGCGCGCAGCAGTACAAGTTCAACGTCAAGAGCAGCCTGCAGATCCCGATGGCCCTCGGCACCATCGGCAAGATCAAGGTGCTCTACAAGTACATCTGGCCCTCGTACGAGACGAAGGACGTCTACTACATCGACGTCGACGCCTGCACGACCAACGGCCCCGCGCAGGCCATCGTGCGCGTGTACCCCGACATCTCGTGGGCCATCGAGATCGCGGTGTCCGCGGGCTTCGAACGCAAGCGCACTTCGAAGTACGCGGCCAACGGCGAGCGCGAGATCGAGAACGAGGGCGGCTACCCCATCGGGTTCGAACTCAAGGTCGGCTACAAGTACGACGGCCTCGAGTCCTTCATCGGCAAGGAGTTCAAGACCAAGTACATCGAGTCGTCCGCGTGGATGCGGCTGCTCAAGATCTCGGCCAAGTGGCTCCGCTGGGTGGCCTATCAAGCGGGCAACGTCACGGTCACGTTTCCGCAGATCCAGTTCGGCTTCAAGTACACGAGCACGCTCGCGGAGCTCGAGGACAAGCCCGACGTCGCGCGTGACGTGGAGCTCGAGCTCGCGGCCGATCCGCTCCTCGGCGCGACCATCGAGGTCGACCTCCTCGCGCTGCTCATCAAGGCCGCGGGAACGGGCGGCGCGGGCCTCGGGATCGCGTGCGCGCCCGCCATCGCCGAGTGGCTCCTCAAGGCCCGCAAGGCCGCCGAGGAGGGCATCGACAAGTGGGGCGTGAAGGCCAAGGCGACCTTCGCCCTCGTGCTCGGGCTCAAGGGCGGAATCACCGCCGCGGGCTCGATCAAGATCAGCCAGGGGTCCGTCGCCGAAGGCAAGATCACCGTCGGCGGCAAGATCGAGTTCACGTTCACGGGCACCGCGCAGGCCGAGGGCAAGGCGTGGTGCGTGACGGTCATCGCAGGCATCTCGATCCAGGGCACGGCGGGCTTCGCGATGGGCGGTCAGATCGGCGCCGACGGCGAGGGTCCGTTCTACGGCGGCAAGGCGTACTTCTCGGGCGCCAAGCTCGAGTTCAAGGCCTTCTACGACGTGAAGATCACGCGGCGTCCGCCCGACCCCACGAAGGAGAAGGAAGCGCCCGGCAAGACCGGCTGGATCGTCTCGTGGCCCGCCTGGCCCGATGAGGGCGAGTTCAAGCGGCACCGCTTCTTCTGACCGCAGGAGCTCCGATGCGCGCGGGGCCGTACGTGCCGGGCGCCGAGCTCGCCGAGGGCGGCACCGCGACGGTCTACGACGCCGTCGGACCGGGCGGCCCGGTGGTGCTCAAGGTGCTGCGCCGCGCGCTCTCCGACGATCCCGGTTGGGTCAGGCGCTTCGAACGCGAGCTCGACGCCCTGACGCGCCTCGCGCACCCCGCGGTGCTCAACGTCCTCGATCACGGTGTGACCGATGACGGTCGCCCCTACCTCGTGCTCCCGAAGCTCGAAGGGCGCACGCTGCGGGCGCTCCTCGACGCGCGCGGCGCGCTCCCCGAGCGGACGGCGTGGAGCCTCGCGCGGCCCGTCGCAGAGGCCCTCGCGGCGGCCCACGCGGCGGGTGTGATCCACCGCGACGTGAAGCCCGAGAACGTGTTCCTCGTGCGTGATGGGGAGCGTGAGTCGCCGCGGCTCATCGACTTCGGCATGGCCCGCGACCTCGCCGACACGACGCGCGTCACCGCCACCGGCACCCCCGTCGGAACGCCTTCGTACATGTCCCCCGAGCAGTGGTGGAACCACGGCGTCGGCCCCGCCTCGGACCAGTACGCCTTCGCCGTGACGCTCTACGAGATGCTCGCGGGCCACACGCCCTTTCGCGCCGAAGGCTTCGCCGCGCAGATGCAGGGACACGTCTCGACGGAGCCGCCCTCGCTCGCCGCGTCGGGCGTCACCGCGTCGCCCGAGGTCGAAGGGCTCGTCGCGCGCGCGCTCTCGAAAGACCCCGCCGCGCGCTTCGCGTCGATGGACGCGCTCATCACCGCGGGCGACGCCGCCTTCGGTCACGCTGCCACCACGTCCGTCACGTCGCCTCGCGCGCTGCGGTGGGTGTGGCCCCTCGCGTCGCTCGCAGCCTCGATCGCGGTGGGCTACGCGGGCTCCCACGACCCTCGCGCGTGGGCGCGCATCGCGGGCTTCGGAGGCCCCGTCACAGCGCTCGCGTTCGTCGCCGTGTGGGCGCTCGCGGCGCGACGTCCGATCTCTCCTGCGCTCGCGCTCATCCCCGCGGCGCTCGGCGCGCTCAACACCTTCACGGGGTGGAGCGCCGTGCTCTCCGCCGTCGCGCGCGCGGCCCCGACCGCGCGCCTCGCGCTCTATCAAGAGGGGCTCTACGAGGCCAACGTCGGGCGCGCCATCGGATAC
>JBPOHC010001014.1:0-2000 GCA_052035985.1 Myxococcota bacterium
GGCCCGGGGTTGTACGCGCGAGAGCCGCTCACGTTGTCGTCGTCGACGCAGCGGATCTCCTTCGAGGGCCTCGTTCCACAAGCCACCGAACTGAAGGAGCTCGCAGAACACCTGCGCTCGCTCAGCCAGTCAATCCAGTGGCTGAAAGCGACGCGCGTCCGTCCCCCGCGGCGCTTCGAGCCGCGAGGCGTACGCCCGCGCCTACTCGCGTCGGACGGGAGCGACGCGATCGAGGTGCTCGCGATGGACGACGAGGTGTGTCGGATCGTCGCTAAGTGGTACTCGGACGCGGTCCAGCGAGAGCTCCTCCTGCGCCCTGAAGGCCAGGAGCGTCGGCTGCTCTTGCGACCCCTGTCGACCGCGATGGACATCGACCTGACCGATACCGGGGAGGGAATGAGTCAGTGCCTCCCCGTGCTGGTGGCAACGGCGATGGCACTTCTGCGACCGTCACCGCGCGTCGTCGCATTCGAAGAACCCGAGTCGCACCTCCACCCGCGCGCGCAGGCGGCGCTCGCTCGCTTCATCTGCAAGGTGGCAGCACGGCGAGATCCGCCGCATTTCGTGCTGGAGACGCACAGCTTCTCGATGCTTCTGGGCATCCAGCTCGCGATCGCGGCGGGAGAGATTCCGGCGGAGCGGGTGGTGCTCCATTGGATCGACGGGGAGCAGCCGGGCAAGGAGAGCGACATCGTCTCCATCTCCTTCGACGAGTTCGGTCGACCGATTCACGACGGCGCACTCCCCATTTTCGCGACGGAGTCGGACCTCGCGAACGAGCTCGCAGCCAAGCAGAACGGCGCGTGGTGAACCATGCGTGTGGTACTCGAACCGTCGCTCTTCTCCGACGAGAGCGTTGACCCGGCGTCGCTACTACAGCTCATCCTGGCGTGTCGACGTCCCTCGGCTCATTTCGCGGTAGGTGCGACGCCTCGACGACCGGAGGTCGAGGCGTGGTTGGCTCAATGGCCCGCACGGGTGGGTAGGACGCTCCGGGAGGTCTTGAGCGACGCCGTTGAGAACGCACGACGTCCGCGCGCGCTGACGATCGTCGTTCGCCCCGGCGAGTCGCGCTGGCGTGAGCGTCCCAACAAGGGTCCGCGCGTCAGCGTCGCGGATGCGCTCGCGCTGGCGCGCGCTCCGCTCACCATCCTCGTCGAGAATCGACGCAACGACGGGCGCTTCCTCTCGCGTCTGGCGATCACGTTGCCGGAGGCACAGCGAACGCTCTTCGAAGACGCGGTCACCCGTGGCTGGATCGTGTTCGAGCAGGGGGGCGGCCTCCCCGAGGTGCAACACCTCCTCGATGACCTCGACGCGCGCGCCGACGACCCCGTGCTCTGCCCGTGCGGGACGCGGTTTGAGGTGCGTCGCTGGCGGATGGCCGTGGTGGTCGACCGCGACAGCTTCGAGATCAAGCGGCCGCGGTCGATTCTCAAGGCGAATTGGACCGCGCCGCCGCGAGACCCGACGCGGCCATCCGCCGTGTCGAGCGAAGTGGTGCGGCGCGCAAGCATCGTGCTGCCCGACTGGGAAGGCCGCGACGCCGCGCATCAACTCTGCCGGAGAGCGATCGAGAACTACCTTCCGCTCCGTACGCTCCGCGCGTGGGTCGACAACGCGACAACGGTCGTCGGCAGAGACGAGCGCCGCAGGAGCGTCGAAGCACTCAAGGTACTCGACACGCCCGACGCCCTCGGCGTGCGCCCGCGCTGGCGTTTTGGGATGAAGGACGGCCTCGACGGCGACAAGCCGAACGGCTTGAAGGGACCGGCAACATCCAACGCCCACGTTCATCGCGTCTTCCACGTCCTCTCCGAGTCCGAGCGAGTGGCCCTGCAGAGGGGGTTCACAACGCGCTCAGAGAGCATCGCGGATCTGCTTTTTGACCGGATGATGGCGCGCGATGAGTGGCTCCGTGAGGAGCTGGGCCTCGACGGCTCTACGGAGGCGCAGGACCTCCTCCTCAATCTCCTCAACCGCATGTAGACTCGCGCCGT
>JBPOHC010000282.1:0-24741 GCA_052035985.1 Myxococcota bacterium
GCTTCGCCGCCATGCAGATGAGCGACGACGCCTGCCGCGCCGAGATGCGCGCCTGCCTCGGGTCTGACTACCCCATGATCCGCTGCGTCCAGCCTTGATCGGTACGGCTACGAACGACCCTTCGTAGCGCTTGATTTTCAGATCGATGATGGAGATGTACCGAACCGTTCGTTCGCGGTCGAACGACCGGACGACGGCGACCGTGCCGGGGAGCGGTTTCGCTTCGAGGGTTTCGTGGCGGTCCTCGACGCGCGTAGAGTCCGCGCCTCGATGCGCACCTTCGATCGCCCCTACGCCCTCACCGTCTTCGGCGCCACCGGCTTCACCGGCCGACTCACCGCGGAGTACCTCGCTCGCACGATCGGTCACGAGGTCCCGTGGGCCATCGCGGGACGCAGCCGTTCGAAGCTCGACGCGGTGCGCGCGGAGCTCGCCGCGATCAACCCCGCGTGCGAGGCCGTGGGCGTGGTCGAGGCGTCGGTCGATGACCCGTCGTCGCTCGCCCGAATGGCCGAGAACACCGCGACGCTCATCACCACCGTGGGCCCCTACGCGCTCCACGGGATGCCCGTGGTCGAGGCCTGCGTCGATCGCGGGGCGCACTACGCGGACATCACGGGCGAGCCTCAGTTCGTCGCCGAGGTGATCTCACGCTTCGACGCGCGCGCGAAGGACAAGGGCCTGCGCCTCGTGAACACCTGCGGCTTCGACAGCGTGCCGCACGACCTCGGGGTGCTCTACACGGTGGCGCTGCTGCCGCGCGGAGAGCCCATCTCGATCGAGGGCTTCGTGCGCTCGACGGGGACCTTCTCGGGCGGCACCTGGCAGTCTGCGATCGAAGCGTTTTCGAAGATGCGCCAGTCGCTGCGCTCGATGCGTCCTCCGCGGCCCGAAGGGGGGCGCGTGGTGCGAGGCGGGAGCCCGTCGTTCCGCTACGACGCGGACCTCGGGGCGTGGGTGGTTCCGCTGCCGACGATCGATCCGCTGGTGGTGCTTCGAAGCGCCGCCGCGCTCGAAGAGTACGGCCCCGACTTTCGCTACGCGCACCACGCCGAGGTTCACTCCGCGCTCACCGTCGCTGGCGGCGTCGTGGGCGTCGCGGCGCTCGTGGGCATCGCGCAGATCCCGCCCGCCAAGCGATGGCTGCTCTCGCTCAAGCGCTCGGGCGAAGGGCCGAGCGAGTCGGCGCGCGCGAGGGCGACGTTCAGCGCCACCTTCCGCGGAAAGGCCGGGTCGCGCACCGTCGTGACTCGCGTTCGCGGCGGTGACCCGGGCTACACCGAGACGGCGAAGATGCTCGCGGAGTCGGGGCTCTGCCTCTCGCTCGACGCCGACGCGCTGCCCGCGCGATCGGGCGTGCTCACGCCCGCGGTGGCGATGGGCGCGCGGCTCACGGAGCGGCTCCAGCGCGCGGGGATCGTGTTCGAAGTGCTGCGGGGCTGAAGGGCGATCAGCGCATCCTGAAGCCGACGCCGGGCGCGAAGGTCGTGGGGGGACGCATCCCGAACGACGGCGCGCGCGGCGCGATCACGGGCGCCTGCGTGATCGGCGGCGCGGTGTACGCGGGCGCAGCGGGCGCAGCATAGACAGGCGCAGAAGGCGCTGCGAAGACCGTGGGCTGCGACGGGGCGTAGGAGGGCGCCGCGTAGACGCGCCCGTACGTTCCAGCGACGGCGGCGGAGGGTGTGGTGGGGAGCGAGGGCATCGGCGCGGCGTAGCCGTTGAATGCGGGCGCGCCGTAGCTCGAAGGCGCGCGCCACTCGGAGGGCGCGCGCGGCGCGAAGGATGGAGCGCCGATGGGCGGAGGCATCGCGACGGGCGCCGTGGGAGGCATCTCGATGCGCTGCGGGGCGTCGAAGCGCTGCGCGATCATCGGCCGCGGCGCGACCTCGGGCATCACCGCGGGAATCGACGACCCCCAGGTCATGCGACGCGCTGGAATCACGGAGTATCCCGATGATCCGGCGGTGATCGAGGTGCCGCCCGTCGTGCGGATCACGGGCGCGCCCGCGGAGGTGATCGTGAGGCGCGGACCGCTTTCACCCGAGGTGCCCGAGGGCTCGACGTCGGTGCTCGGGCCTCCCTCTGCGATCGAGGGAGGCGCGGTGCGAATGGGGAGCGCGTCGGCGGGGCGCAGCGTGCCCGTGGCGACGTTCAGCACGCGCGGGACGTTGGGCACGTCGGGGATGCGCGCGGGCGGATCGACGGGCGTTCCGACGGGGTTGATGATGACGCCCGCGGAGGTCGGGAGCGCGCCTTCACGTGCGGTCGCGCGCGCCGTGGCCCAGAGCGAAGACACTTCGGTCGCGACGGCCGTGGGAACAGGCGGTCCCGGCGAGTAGCAGCTCGCGCCACGCGCGCACGAGACGGGAACGGTCGTGGTGTACGCGTAGAGCGAGGCCGCGGCGGCGCCGAGCACCGTGCGCGCGCGGAGGCCGGGGCCGCGGAGGCGTCCCCACGCGCAGTACATGTGCGAGGCCGCGAAGGCCGCGCCGCCGGGCGCGAGAGGCGACCACGCGACCCAGCCGTTGCCAACGCGCCAGTCGACCCAGGCGGGCGCGAAGGCGCTCCCGGGGACCCACGCCCACACGCCGCTGAGGTTCACCCAGCGGCCGTAGTGAAAGGGGATCGCGCCCCACGCGAAATCGCTCTGCCAGTACCAGCCCGTGCGCGTGGGGAGCCACTGACCGTTGCTGAGGTACGGGACGAAATCTTCACCGCGCACGCGCTCATCGGGGATCCACACGGCGCCGTAGGCGGGCGCGTCGATCCACGATCCGAAGCCGTCGAGGGTGGCGCGCATCGTGGCGGGGTCGAGGCGTCCGGGCGTGGCGGGCAGGAGCGCCGTGTCTGCGGGCGCGGCCACGGTGGGATCAACGGGCGCGGTCTGCGTGGTGGTGTTCTGGTTCACCTCGAAGTGCTGCGTGACCACCACGATGCGATCGCGGTAGGTGACGCATCCGAGCGACCACGCGGCGAGCGGTAACATCCAGCGGAGCGCGGATCTCATGGGAGCCTCATCTCTCGTCGGCGGCGGGAGTGAGTCCCGTCCGACGTCACGCACGAGCGCCTATGTCACGCATACCACCGTCACCATGAGCGCGCGACCGAAGGGAAATTCATCGGTGAACGCGCCTCCGAGCGGCTTGATCCGCGGCGGGGCTTCGTGCTTCGTTCTGCCGCCCCGATGAGCAACTCGGACCCGCCTACGAACGCGTCGCCCGGCGACGTGACCACGACCATCCACGCGAGAGGGGAGGAGCGCCTCGACGCCGTCGTCGACCTCGTGCACACGCTGGCGAGGCAGCGCCCGCTGACGGACCTTCTCGACGAGGTCCCGCGCCGCGTGGCGGCGGTGTTTCGAAGCGAGGTGTGCTCGCTCTATCTCCGCGAGGGCGACGGGCTCGTGATGCGCGGCAACGTGGGGTTCACCACGAGCGCGCTCGGCGAGGTGCGCCTGGGTGTTGGAGAGGGGCTCGTGGGCATGGCCGTCGAGTGCATGCGACCGATCTCCGCAGACCGCGCGCAGAACCACGAGCGCTTCAGGGCCTTCACGATGCTGGGGGAGGAGCGCTTCCCCGCGTTTCTCACGGTCCCGGTGCCGGGGCCCAACGGGCCGTCGGGGGCGCTCGTCGTGCAACGCGCCGCGGGGGCCTACACCGACCGCGACGTGGAGCTGCTCATGGCGCTCGCGGGCGCGGTGTCACCGCTCCTGGACCGCGCGCGCATCGTGGCGAACACGACGATGCGTCCGCCGCCGCCGGGCACGCCGAGCGCGCGACGCGTGACGATCCCGGGGCGTCCGCTCGTGGGAGGGAGGGCCCTCGGGGTGCTCACGGCCGTCAACCGTCCTTCGGGGCGCGCGAGCGGCGATGACGCGAAGGGCTCGTCGCGCGACCACGCGAAGGCCCTGGAGCGCGCCATCATGGTCTGCGACGCGACGCTCGACTCGTACATCCGCGCGGCCTCGCGGCGCGGCCTCGACGCGAGCTTTCTCTCGCTCTACAAGACCATGCTCGACGACGGTCGCCTCCGCGAGCGGGCTCTCGAGCTCTCGAAGGGCAAGGGCCTCGCGTACGCGCTCGCGCAGGTCGCCCGAGAGGCCACGCGCGTCGCGCGCATCTCGGAGGCCCAGCTCCTCACGGAGCGCGCGATGGAGATGTCCGAGGTCTGCGACGTGCTCCGCTCGCTGCTCCTGCAAGAGGTCACGGCGATTCCGCGCGGCGGCGTGTGGGTGGCCGAGGCGGTGACCGTGTTCGAACTGCTGATCGCGTCGCGCGCGAAGCCCTCGGGGATGGTGCTCTCGGGCTCCGTCGCGCCGGGTCGCGCGCGCACGCTCGTGGAGCTCATCGCGGTGCCCACGGTCTGCGAGGTCACCGGGATCTACAACTGGGCGAGCGACGGCGACGTGGCCCTCGTCGACGGCGACCACGGGCTCGTGCGCGTGAACCCCTCACGCCGCGAGCGCGACGAGGCCCGCGTCGAGCGCGGCGACACGCAAGACGAGCCTCAAGACGGCTGAGCGGCGAGCCTCGCGCGCTTCGCCCCGTGGCGCAGAAACGCCGCCGCGAGCGCGACCGAACGGAGCATCGGCCACCACTGCCCCCACGGCACCAGAGCGGCCACCACGAGCCACAGAGCGCCCATGGCGATCAGCGCCGCGGCGCGCGGACGGAGCCACCCGTCACGCCGACGGAAGAGGGTCAGCGCGAGGAGGCCGTAGAGGATTCCCCCGGTGATCGCGAGCGCGGCCGCGACCCGTTGAATGAGGTCTCGTCGACGCTGCCACGGGGTCTGCCACGCGGTCTCTCCGCGGCACGACGCGAGCACCTCGCGAAAGACCGCGCGCGCTTCGGACTCGCGCGACGCGGGCGAGAGCACCACGACCATCACGCTGTCGTCGACGAGGGGAACGGCGGTCGAGAGGCGAAGCGCGGCGTGGCCGTTGACGGTGGCGCGTCCGACGATCGCGTCGAGGTCGAAGCCGAGGGCGCTCGCTCGCTCGCGCGTGTCGACGAAGGGGTAGGGGTCGCTGCTTCGAAGCTCCGCGAGCTCGCGCCCTTCGAGCGGACGCTGCGGGACGATCGCGCCGAGGTGCACGAGCTGGAGGAGGATCGGTCCGTCGGCGCGCGGGTCTTCGCGTCGCCAGGTGCCGAGGAGGTTGGCCGTGGGGTTGCGCGCGGGGAGCTCGTCGAAGCCCGCGGGCACGGTGACCGTGAGCCCGATCTCGGTCCACGAGCGCGTGTGCGGGCGCGGGTCTGCGAGGGCGACCGATGTGACGAAGAGCGCTGCGAGACACGGAGAAGTGCGCACGGTCACTCCTCGGCGGGCGTCGCGTAGCCGCGGTCGTGATCCCAGCGGATCGGGTAGGGCCTCGCCTGCACGAAGACCAGCCGACGCTCGCGGCCCGCGAGGAGGAACTCGACGTCCATCGGGGTCTCTCCGCCGACGCCGCGGTTGAAGCGCGCGTGGATCGAACGCAGCGCCTCGGAGACGCGCACCACCTCGTCGTCGCTCAGCACGGGCGCGCCCTGCGTCCGCGAGCTGCGCGAGAGGCGTTCGAACTCCCGCTCCTCGCCGTAGGTGTAATAGAGCACCTGCTCGGGCACGTCGTCGCCGCGCGCGGCCGTCACCGCGCCGCCCTCGGCGCCCGCCACCTGCGCGTTGATGAACATCGCCGGACGCCCTTCGTTGAAGGGGTTCGCGGTGATCGCCACGCCGTCGACCACGTCGTCGTCGATGGACTCCTGCGTGAGCACGGCCATCGCGACGCGCGCGTGGTCGACGCGAAAGAACTCGCGCTCTTCGTAGGCCTGGAGCGACCACGTGCTCGCCCACACGTCTCGCAGCGCGTCGGCGAGGACCGCGGCGGACGGATCGGCCGCGACCACCACGGAGCGGTAGAGCCCCGCGCCGTTGAAGCCCGGGAGGTCCTCTGCGTTCGTGCTCGATCGCAGCCGCACGCGTCGCCCGGGGAACATCGCCGTGATGCGCGCTCTCACGCGCTCGATCACCGCGGGGTCGACGGGCGCCGAGCGGATGCGCTGCCTCACCTCGGCGAGGGCGCGGTCTCGCACCTGCGGGTCGTCGCGAAAGTCCGGTCGTGCGCGCGCGTCGCGGATCATCGCGTCGACGCCCGACGCGCGGAGGTGGTCGAGGTACGCGCGAAAGGGCAGCGCAAAGGCCCGCGGCACCACCACGGCGCCACCGATCGCCGCGAGCTCGCCGAGCTGCGCGGCCTTGGCGCCCGCCGTCGCGACGTCACCGTAACGGAGCGTGGTCACGTCAGGCAGCCCCGTGTCGCGGTCTGAGAGCGGAGGGATCATCGCGGCGCGCGGACGGAGGCGCTCCCACGCGCGCTCGGCGTCGGCCTGCGAGGCGGCATCGACGGACCACTCCTGCGGCGTCACGCGGAGGCGCACGAGGTGACCTTCGAGCGCGCGGAGGCGCGGATCGGCGAAGGCTCCGCGGAGGGCCATGTCGGGCGTTCCGCGGTTGGTGGCGAGCACGGCGACGTGGCTGAGCGGCGCTTGAAGCTCGCCCGTGATGATCCCCGCGCAGACAGGGAGGTCGAGGGGGACGTGGTCGAGCACCACGACGTCGGTGCGACGCACGCGCGAGGGATCGGGGTCTCCCTCGACGAAGCGCAGCCAGCCCCACGCGTCGCCGGGGTTGAGCGGCTGAAAGCGCGTGGCGCCGAAGAGCTCCTGCGTGGTGACGATGGGGACGTGGGCCGCGGTGAACTCCGCGACGGCGGTCTCGTGCGCGGGGGGAACGGGGCGGTATCGCAGCGCGTCGCCGAAGTACACCCGCGCGCGGACGGCCTCGAACGCGCGGACCGTGCGAGCGACGTCGAGCGTGTCGCCCGCGATGAGGTCGTAGGCCCAGACGTTCTGGTCCTGGTAGCGCGTGAGGGTGCCGAGGATGAAGCGCCGGTCGTCGCGTCGATACTCGCGGATGTTGAACGCCCCGTGGTCTTCGACGGGGTGCGCGAACGACGAGAGGAAGCGCGACGCGAAGAAGTAGTGGATCTCCCAGCGGCGGCTCTGGAGGAAGTAGACCTTCCACCCGTCTTCGAGGTCGATGATGACCTTGACCACCTCGGTGTGCGCCGAGACCTGCCGACCGGGCGACGCCGCGAGGGCTCGCCACATGGCCTCGTCGCGCACGTCGGGGCTGTAGTCGCCCGCCGTGACCGTGGCCGTCTCGGGTCCGCCCACCACGCGCGGCCTCGTCGCGGCGCAGCCCGCGGTGAGCGCCAGCGCCAACACGCTTCGCAGCAGCATGGGGAGGGACTCTGGCACGAACGCGGGGCCGTTGGGCATCTCCGCGCTCCACGGGCGGGGGCGAAGTCTTGTATGGTCGCGCGATGCTACGCCACGCCCTCGCGATCGCCGCGAAAGACCTCAGAATCGAGCTCCGCGCGAAGGAGGTCATCCCCACGATGACCCTCTTCGGCGCCCTCGTCGCCGTGCTCTCGTCGATCTCGCTCTTCGTCGACGAAGAGACGGGTCGCAAGGTCGCCCCCGGCGTGCTCTGGATCGCCATCGCGTTCTCGGGGACGCTCGGCCTCTCGCGCACCTGGGGCCGCGAGCGCGAAGAAGGCGCTCTGCGCGCGGTGCTCCTCTCGCACGCGACGCCCGCGGCGATCTTCTTCGGCAAGGGCATCGGCGCGATGGTCTTCGTGCTGATCACGGAGCTCGTCGTGGCGCCCATCGTGGCGGTGCTGCTGCACGCGCCCGTGCTCGAACACCTGTGGCCCTTCGTGGCCCTCGTGCTCCTCGGCACCTTCGGCTTCGTCGCCGCGGGGACGCTCTTCGGCGCGCTCGTGGCGCGGACGAGGGCGCGCGACCTGCTTCTCGCGGTGGTGCTCTATCCGCTCGTCTCCCCTGCCCTATTGTGCGGCGCGGTGGCGACGCGCGACCTCCTCGGAGGCACGCCCGTCGACCAGCTCTACGACTGGTTCCGCATGCTCGCGATCTTCGATCTCGTGTTCCTCGGCGGGGGAATCACCCTGCTCGGCGTGCTCCTCAGCGAGTGAGGGCTCAGCCCTTCCACTCGGTCGCCAGCGCGCCGTAGACCGCGTGGTCGACGAAGCGATCGTGGAGCCACTCGGCGCCGCGGCACGTCCCCTCGAACTTGTACCCCGACCGCTCCGCCACTCCGCGAGACCGCTTGTTGTCAAGCGCCGCGCGGATCTCCATGCGGTGAAGCGAGAGCGCCCCGAAGGCGTGTGAGGTCATCGCGCGCACGGCTCGCGTCATGATCCCGTGGCCCTGATACGCCGACGAGAGCCAGTACCCGAGGGCCGTGCGACGGTTGGCCCAGTCGATGGTGTGGTACCCGATGACCCCGGCGAGGGAGCCGTGAAAGAAGATCCCGGTGCTCAGCGACTGGGAGCGCGCGAACTGCTCCAGCGTGGCTTGAATGAAGCCCACGGAGTCGTTCACGGTGCGCGTGTTGTCGACCCAGGGGAGGTAGCGACGGAGGTGGTCGCGGTTCTCGTCGACGACGGAGAAGAGCATCGACGCGTGGCGATGCTCCAGGAGCGCCAGGTCGAGGTTCTTGTCGATCGGAATACGGAACATGGAGCGCACCGCTGGGCGTCGACGCTACCACCGCGCCGGGCCGCGGAACCCTCGAAGCGCGCGGCGAGAAAACACTCCCATGCGCCGGGGGAAATCCCGTTAGACTCCGCGAGCGTTTGATGGCCGCCTCTCCTCAACCCTCCCCCACGCGGCTCGGTCGCTACAGCGTTCTGCGACGCCTCGGCATCGGCGGGATGGCCGAGGTCTTTCTCGCGCGCTCGCGCGGCGCCGAAGGGGTCGACAAGCTCCTCGTCGCCAAGCGCATCCTCCCCGACTACGCAGAAAACCCTCATTTTCGGGCGATGTTCGTCGACGAGGCGCGCGTCGCGCTGCGCCTCAACCACCCGAACATCGTCCAGGTCTACGGCTTCGAATCCGACGGCCCGACGCTGCTGCTCATCATGGAGCACGTCGATGGCCCCGACCTCGGCCACCTCGTGAACACCCTCGCCCACGCGGGCGAGATCGTGCCTCCGCCCCTCGTCGCGTACATCCTCCGCGAGGTCGCCCGCGGGATGCACTACGCCCACGAGCGCCTCGACGAGCAGGGCCGACCGCTCGAGATCGTGCACCGCGACGTGTCGCCCAACAACGTGCTGCTCTCCTACGAGGGCGCCGTGAAGCTCGGCGATTTCGGCATCGCGCGCGTTCGTTCAGCGTCGTTCGAGAACCCCGGCACGGTGCGCGGCAAGTACGGGTACATGGCCCCCGAGCAGGCGCGCGGCGAGTCCGTCGACCGCCGCGCGGACATCTACTCGCTCGGCGTGCTGCTCACGGAGCTCCTCGCGGGGAGGACGCTCTTTCACGACGTCGCGCACGGCCCCGAGGTGCTCGACCGCGTGCGCGAGGGGCGCGTGCCCGACCCCGCCGCGATGCTCGACGACGCGCCCGAGGCCCTGCGGGCCATCGCGGTGCGCGCGATGAAGGCCGACCGCGACGAGCGCTTCCCCACGGCGCGCGACGTGGTGCACGCGCTGTCGCACTACCTCCACGGCCTCGACGCGCCGGCCGACGCGGGCGCGCTCGAGCACTTCCTCGTGCGGGTGATGCCGCCGAAGCACGCGTCGATGCCGCCGCCCTCGGGGCGTCCGCCGCCGATGCCCTCGCTCGCAGGCGCGCCGCAGGCCACGGTGCCCGGCAAGGCCCGCACGCCGCCGAAGCCGCTGCCCAACCTCGTCACGCTCCCCGCGATGCTCATGCCGAGCGTGCCCGCGCCGCGCGTGCCCCTCGTCGACACCGCCGCGGTGCTGCGAGAGCGCGTGCACGTCGCGGTGGTCGCGGGACGGCTCACGCTGCCGATGACCGCGGCCGCGTCGCGCGCGCTCGTGCACCTCATCGGAGAGCTCGCGTTCAAGGCCGACGCGACGCTCGAGTGGACCCGCGACGACGCCTTCGTGCTCGTGCTCGGCGTGCTCCGTCCGCACGTCGACGACGCCCTCCGCGCCGCGCGACTCGCGCTCGAGATCCTCGATGCGGCGCGCTCGCTCGCCACGGACCTCGTCGACACCGACGAGGAGGTCGCGGGCGTGATGCTCGGCATGGCGCGCGGCGTCGCCGGCTGCGCGCGCGACGCCGAGGGGACGATGTTGAGCTACGAGCTCGTCGACGACGCGGCCTCGCTCGCGAGCTCGCTGGCGGCGTCGGCGCGCGCGGGTGAGGCCCTCGTCGCGGGCGGGCTCTACCGCATCGTGCGCCGCGCGTTCGTGCTGCGGGAGCACGTTTCGAAGGGCGGCCCCTCGGGCATTCGCGCCTTCGCGCTCGAGCGCGCGCGCTCACGCACCGAGCGAGACCGCACGTCTGAGTCGCAGGGCTGGCGGCTCCTCGGGCGAGAGACGCCGCTGCGGGAGCTTCGCAACGCGCTCGTGGGCGCGTCGGTGACGCGGCAGGGCCGCGCCGCGCTGGTCACGGGCGAGCTCGGCATCGGCAAGACCACGCTGCTCGGGGCCTTCGCCGCGGCGGTCACGACCACGCAGGGGATCCTCGGTGAATCCAAGGTGATCCGCGTCGACGGGACCATCTCGGCGCACGGCGTCCGGTACGGCTTCGCGGGACAGCTCGTGCGGCACCTCCTCGCGCTCCGCCACGCGGCGAAGGGCTCGACGCCCGCCGCGCCCGCCGGGCCCGCCGCGCCGGCCCCAGAGCGACCGAAGGGCCCGCCGCCGCTCCCGCGCCGACGCGGATCGGGCGAGGTCGCGGTGCCGATGGACAGCCTCCCGCAGCTCCTCGATCAGGTGAGCGAGCGGTACGGGCAGGGCCCTGCGGGGCGTCGCGCTGCGCTGCGCGTGCTGCGCGTGTGCCTCGGGATGGAGCTCGAAGAGGTCGGCGCAGAAGCGGCCACGACGCGAGAGCTCGGTCTCGTGCTGCGCCCGATGCTCGCCGACGCCGCGCGAGAGCGGCCCATCGTGCTGCTCCTCGACGCGCTGGAGCAGGCCGACGCGCCGAGCCGCGCGGTGGTCTCGGAGCTCCTACGGAAGCCGCCCGCGGGGCTGGTGCTCCTCGTGGCGGCGCTTCGTGACGACGATCCGCTCTCGCGCGAGCTGGCGGGGTTGCAAACCATCGCGCTCGGAGCCCTCGACGCGGAGTCGCGGCGGAGGCTCATCGCGACCGCGCTCGGCACCGACGACCCCTCCGACGAGGTGGTGCGCGAGGTCTCGTCGGTGGCGGGCGGAAACCCTCTCACGATCCTCGAGGTGACCGAGGCCCTCGCGGAGCGGGCGCGCGATCGTCGGGGCGGCACCGACCCCGGAGACGACCGCTACAGCGACGCGAGCGCGATCCTCCGCGACGACGACGCGCCGCTGCCTCCGTCGCTCGAAGAGGTGCTCACCGCCCGCCTCGAAGCGCTCTCCCCCGAGGCGAGGAACCTCCTCCGCTGGAGCTCGCTCTGCGAGGCCGAGCTCACCGTCGACCTCGTCGATCAGCTCGGCGGCGACGAGGGGCCGCGCGTGCGCGCGAGGCTTATTTCTGATGGGATTCTGGTGATCTCGGGGCAGGAGGCGACGGGGCGCGCGACGCTCGCGTTCGCGCATCCGATGCTCGCGCGCGTGGCGCGCAACTCCATCGAGCCGACGGTGGTGCCCGCGATGCACGCGCGCGTCGCCGAGCTCCTCGAGCGCAGGAAGAACCTCCCCGGCGCGCGCTCGGTGCTGCTCACCGCGCTCGCGCGGCACCGCGAGGCCGCAGGCGCCGAGCGCCCCGCCGCGAGGAGCTGGATCGAGGCCGCGGCGATGTGCGTGGCGAACGCCGCGGACCCTCGCGAGGCGATGCACGCCTACGGTCGCGTGCTGGTGCTCTGTCGCGGCGCGACCGACGTCGAGGGCTACGCGCTTCGGGCCGCCGCGAGGGAGGGCCGCGAAGACCTCGCCCGCGCCTCGGGCGCTTCGAGGCTGCGCCGCACGGAGCTCATCGCGCTGCGGGAGCTGGCCGTCGAAGCGCGAGATCCGAGGCTCGTGGCGCGCGCCCTCACGCGGCAGGCGAGGTACAAGATCGAGACCTACGCGGCCGACGCCGACCGCGACACCGTGGCGGCCGTCCGCGCGGCGAAGCGCGCCGGGGAGCCGCGCACGGAGGCCGAGGCGCGCTGGGTCCTCGCGGTGTACCGCGGTCGACGCGGGATGTACCGCGAGGCGCTCTCGGAGCTCGAAGCGGCGCTGCGCGCGCTCGGCGCGAGGGAGTTCACCAACCCCGGCGCGCCCGATGACGGCGCCCGCGCGGCGCGCTCGCTGCGCGTCGAGGTGCTGCTCTCGAAGGCCGCGCTGCTGCGCACGACGGGGGTGATGGGTGAGTGCATGGCCGCCGCCGCAGAGGCCCACGCGCTCGCGCACGCGTACGGCCCGCGGAGGCTCCTCGCGCCGGCCTACGAGGAGCTCGGGATGGCGTGCCTCGCGCAGGGCGGCTACGCCGACGCGCTGCGGTTCTTTCGCGCGAGCGTGACGCTCGACCGCGAGCTCGGGAGCCGCGAGCGCATCGCCGCAGCGCTCGCGCAGGCGGGTCAGGCGTGGGCGGCGCTCGGCCAGCCCGAGCGGGCGATCTTGTGGCTGCAACGCGCGCGCGACCTGCTCGCCTCGCTCGGCGCGGGCGCGGTGCCCGCGGTGTCTGTCGAGGTGCACGTGTCGCTCGCGGAGCTGATGCTCGAGCGCGGCGACATCGAGGGCGCTGCGGAGGCCATCGAGCACGCGCGCTCGGGCATCGGCGCGCTGGAGTCTCGCCACGCGCTCTACCGGGTCTCGCTCGGAGACGCGCGGCTGCACCTCGCGCGGCGGCAGTATCGTCAGGCGCGCGCCGCGGCGGAGGCGGCCGAGCGCGTGGCGCGCGAGTCGGGGATGGTCGTCGAGGCGCTGCACGGCAGGGCCTACGCAGCAGAGGCGTGCGCGGGGTTGGGTGACCGGGCGTCGGCGCGGGCGTGGCTCGACTCGGTGCTCGGCGATCCGCACTTCGCGGATCCGGTGCGAGTGTTCCGCGGCGATCGGGTGGTGGCGGCGTGCGTGCGCGCGCTGCGATACATGGGCGACGGAGCGAGCGCAGAGGTTCTCGAAGCGCGCCTCGCGGTGATGCGTCAGCGCGTCGCCGCCACGGCGCCTCCGAACGCGGAGGGATGAATGGGTGGCGTCGTGAGCGGAGCGGAGTCGGTTGCGCTGGTGCTCTCGGGCGGCGGCGCGCGCGGCGCGTATGAGGCCGGCGTGCTGTCGTACCTCTACGGCGAGCTCGCGAGGCAGCGCGGCGGGGTGATCCCGCGCGTCGACATCGTGTCGGGCACGAGCGTGGGCGCGATCAACGCGTGCTACCTCGCGGCGCACATGGCCGACCCGGTGTCGGGCGTGAAGCGCCTCGTCGACCTGTGGACGGCGATCCAGTTCGAGAGCGTGCTGCGCTTCAACGTGCGGCAGGCGATGAAGCTCCCGCAGGTGCTCCGCGGCGGCGGCGACGGCGACACGGGGCTCTTCGACGTTCGCCCGATGGTCGACCTCGTGACCCGCGAGGTGTCGTGGAAGATGCTCGCGCGCGCCGTGAGGCGCGGGCTCCTCCGCGCGGTGAGCGTGAGCGCGACGGAGATCGCGACGGGGCGCACGACGCTCTTCGTCGACACGGCGCCCGACGTGCCGCTGCCCGACGCGATCAACCCGCGCGTCGTCGTGCGGAGCGGGATCGTCGGGCCGCAGCACGCCCTCGCGAGCGCCGCGATCCCGCTGGTGTTCCCCCCGGTGCGCATCGGGTCGCAGCTCTATTGCGACGGTGGTCTGCGGCAGAACACGCCGATCTCGCCCGCGATTCGCATGGGCGCGAGCAAGATCCTCGTGGTGGGGCTCTCGAAGGAGGTGCGCGGCATGGCCGTGCCCGAGGCCCTCGGCGACGCGTCGCTCGCGCCCGCGGGGGCGACCTTCCTGCTCGGCAAGGTGCTCAACGCCTTTCTGCTCGACCACGTGCAGGCCGACGTCGAGCTCTTGAAGCGCATCAACCAGCTCCTCACCGACGGCGAGGCGGTGTTCGGTCCGGAGTTCCTCGAGCGGATGAGCCAGCGCGCGCTCGACCGCGGGGGCACGCCGTACCGCAAGATCGAGACGCTCGTGGTACGGCCGAGCCAGGACATCGGACGCCTCGCCGGCCAGCACGTCCGCCGCGGGAAGTTCTCGGGCTCGCTCATCGCGCGCGGGATCATGGCGCTCCTCGACTCGGGCCTCACCGACGAGAGCGACCTCGCGAGCTACCTCCTCTTCGACGGCGCCTTCGCGCGCAAGCTCATCGACCTCGGGCGCGCCGACGCCGAGGCCATGCGCGACCGCCTCCTGGCCTTCTTCAACATCGCCCCGAAGCCATAGACCTCGACGGTCACCAGCGGTCGTGACGGACGCGCTGCCACCGCAGCAGGAGGTACTCCTCGCTGACGGCGAAGCGCGCGAGCGCGCGCAGCGGCGGATAGCTCGCGAGGGCCGCCGAGGGCTCGCGCGGAACCCCCGCGGGCGCCCCCATGAGAATGTTCTCCGCGGCCGTGCGGAAGTCGCCGCAGACGAGCATCCCCGCGTGCATCTGCGCGTGCGCCACGGCCTCTCGCCACGCCTGCCACGAGAGCCTGTCGCCGAGCTGCGCGACGAGCTCCTGCGCGTTCCGCTGCGCGCGCGGGGGGAGCGCTTCGAACACCCGCGTCGCGAGGCGCGCCACCGTGGGATCGAGCCGCGAGACCACGGCGGGCCCGAACGCGGCCTTCACGGCTGCGACGAGCCGCTCACCGTCCGCGGGGCCGAGGGCGGTCACGGCGAGGTGTCCGACGCGCGTCGACTCCAGCGTGACTCCGATGAGAAAGCGCGAGCGAGGCGTGTCGTGCGCGAGCGAGAGCGCGACGAGCACCGTCGGGGGAACGCTCCCCGCGGCCATCTCCGCGCCGTCGGCGAGGTCGGTGCGCACCACCATGGGCGTCGCCTTCGGGAGCTGGAGGAGCCGCACGGCGCCCGAGAACATCCGCCCGAACTCGTTGGCTGGCGAGACGAAGGTGCGCTCCGCGCCGCCCGCGCCCTGACTCCGCGTGGCGTCACGTCGACCGCCGTTGAGGGCCTCCCACACGATCGTCCCGAGCTCGGGGAAGGGCCCGTAGTGCGGCGGGAACAGCACCCTCGCCACGCCTTCGAGCGGCTCCGAGAGCTCGTTGACCAGGGGCGGATCGGGCCACGCGGCGAGCGGCTTGCCCGTGAGCACCGCGTGAACCGACGCGATCGCGGCGCTCTCCTGCCGCATGCGCAGCGACGCGTAGAGCTCGATGAGCGCCTCGAGCGCGTCGAGGCGCGTGGGGTCCTGTTCGAAGCGTCTACGCTGGATGAGCAGCGCCTCGTCGCGCATGTCGCTGAACTGCGAGAGGTGCCTCGCGAGCATCGACGCGGCCTGATCGTCACCCGAGTCGGCGGCCTCTCGAAGCGCCGACACGGTCATCTTCACGCGCGGCGGACGCACGGCCCTCGGGGGAAGCGGCGGCGGCACCGCGTGATGCGGCGGCGCGATCGGCGGCTGCGTCACCGCCTGAGACGCGGGCGTCGGCGGCGCGATCGCCGTCGTCGGGGCCTCGTTGGGAGGGGGCGGAATCGAGGCCGGCGCGGACTCGTACGTGATCTCCGGCGGCGAAGACGAGGGGGGCTTCGGTCCCCGCTCGACGGCGACGTGAGGGACCTCGACGACGGGCTCGCGGAGCGGCTCGACGATGACGCTCGGCGGCGAAGACTGCGCGGCGGGCGGGCGCGTCGAGGGCCTGCGCGGCGCGACGGAGCCCGTGGGCGTGAAGAGCGGCGTGGCCGTGCGGATGGGGTACCCGGCCTGCATCGCGGCGCGCGGGTTGAAGGGCTGCTTGGGCGGCCGCTGAGACGCGCGCGCCACGCGCGGAGGCACCTGCGACGGTCGCTCCGACGGCTTCGCCGCGATGGGCCGCATCGAGGGCTGCGTGGGCGGACGGAACGTGTCGCGCACCACCGTCGGCCGCGGCGGCGCGGCGACAGGGGCCGCGACGTGCGGACGCTCGGGCTCGTGCACCGAGGCGAAGATGTCGCCCTCCTCGACGGGCGCGCGCGCGACCGCGACGGCGGTGTCTGCGGGGAGGAGCGCCGTCACCGCGCCACGCACGCGCTCGGAGGGCGTGTTGCAGTCGAGGAGGTCGATCACGGCGCGGCGAGCGGCGGGCGGGTCGTCGTGCTGCTTGAGGAACAGCGACGCCGCCTCCGAAGCGCGCTCGACGTCGTCGAGGTCGCCGAGGGTGAGCTCCAGCGCGTGGAGGGCGTGCGTGCGACGGGCGTTGTCGTCCCAGGTCTGGTTGGCGGCCGAGAGGGCCTCGTCGGCGAGCTGTTCGAGCGCGATGCGCGCCGCGTCGGGCGCGGACGAGCGGAGCTCCCTGGCGTGCCGACGCAGCAGCGCCTCCGTCGCGGCGTCTCGGCTGCTCTGGAACGACAGCAGCTCCAGCATGAGCGAGAGCGAGGTGTCCTGCGAGCGGGTGCGGGCCACCTCGGCGGTCTGTAGGTAATACCTCGCCCGCACCTCGGGCGCGCTCGCGTAGGTCGCCAGGAGCCCGAGCGCGCGCACCAGCACGTCGTAGCGCCCGGTGCGCTCCGCGAGGCGCTCGACGGCGGAGAACGAAGCCCCGAGCGCGGGCGCCTTCATGAACAGCACGAACTGCTCGTCGAGCGCGACCCCGACGCGCCCCGCGCGCTCGAGGAGGCACGCGCGCTGATACGCGATCGCGTGTCGCGCGTGCTCGCCCGCGGCGATCGACGACAGGTCGTTGTAGATCGCGAAGATCGTGTCGAACGAGGCGCTCTCGACCGCGAGCTCCTCGGCCATGAGCAGCGACTCGTGGTCCGTGGGCGTGCGGCGGAGCAGCGTGCGGAGCGTGAGGAGCGCCCTCGCAGGCGCGCGCATCACGTCGCGCGCGACGCGGGTGGCGCAGCGCATCCTGACGACGGCCTCGGCGTCGCCGCACTCGGTCGACCAGCGCGCCAGGCGCCCCACCGCGGCCTCGGGCTGGCCGAGCGCGATGAGGGCGCGCACCGCGAGGCCCTGCACCTCGGCGGTGGGCTGCTCCTGCGCGATGCGGTCGACGCACTCGATCGCGTCGGTGGGGAGCGGCGGGTCGGCGGCGGCGAACTCCGAGGCGATCGCGAGGAGGCGCTGACGGCGCGCGACGGGGTCGCGCACGGCGTCGAGCTGCTCGCCGAGGAGCTGCGCCATGCGCGCGTGGTCTCCCACACGAGGGAGGAGCACCAGGAGGCGCTCGGTGGTGTGGTCCTTCGCGTGCGCGCGGAGCCGCCAGAGGGCAGACACCTCGAGCGCCGCGGAGCCCCTGCGGCGGTACCCGTCGACGAGCGATCGGAGGGAGGCGACCTGCTCGTCGACAGCGCCCGCGCAGGCGGCGAGGTGCTCGACCAGCGGGAGGACCTCCGGCGCGTCCTTTGAACGCCGAAGGAGCTCGAGGACAGCCGTGCGGAGCGCGCGATCGGCGAGGCCCACGGAGCCGACGGCCTCCACGGCGAGCTGCCGGGCGCGCTCGGGCGCTCCGAGCGACTCGAGGCGGGCCATCGCGGTGCGCGTGATGGCGCTCACGTCGCGCACCGAGGCGAGCGAGCGCACCGCCGCGACGGCGGCGTCGGCGACCTGGTCGATGTCTCCCGCGACGTTGGCCGCGCCGAACCACGCGATGGTGGCCTCGGGCGAGAGCGGCGCGAAGGCCGCGAAGCGACGAGAGACCTCGAGCGCCTGCGAGATGGAGCCCGACTGCGCCATCAGCGCGCGCGTTCGAAGCGCGAGGAGCGCGGCGCTGTCGCCTACGAGGTCGTGGAGCTGCGCGAGCTCATCGCAGCGCTGCTTCGTCGCGGCGGGCTCCGAGAGACACGACGCGAAGACCGCGAAGATGCCGTCCGAGCGTCCGCCGAAGCGTCGGAGGAAGTCACGCTCCCACGCGTCGGTCGAAGCGTTGGCGACCACACGGAGCGCGTCGGCCGAGAGCTCCGTCGCGGTGGAGTGCTCCGCGAGACCCGCGAGCGCTGCGGCCACGGCGGGCTCCGACGGCGCCTCGTCGAGCAACAGCGCGAGCCCCTCGGCGGCTTCTGCGCTCTGCCCCGCGGCATCGAGGATCTCCGCGCGCTCGAGCGTCGCGCGCACGCGCAGCGGCAGCGGCTCGGCGCGCGTCGCGACGCGGTAGAGCGCCGTCGTCAACTGCGACGGATCATCGAGGCGGCGCGCGACGCGGAACCACAGCGTCGCCGCGCGCTCGTCGCGGAGCGCCCACGGCCCGAGCACCTTCGCCGCGCGCCGTCCGTCGCGAAAGGCCCCCGGCACCCCGAAGAACTCCGACAGGAACGCGTCGAGCGCGGGGCTGTCTTCGAGCGGCGCGGACTCCAACGTCGCGAGCGCCTGCTCGGCCCGCTCGACCACCTGCTCGGCCCGCTCATGGAGCCTCGCGAGCCCCTCGAACGCCTCCCTCGCGGGGTCTTCGATCGAGGCGAGCGCCGTCTCGCCAGAGACCGGGTCTCCCGACTGCTCCTCGAGCTGCGCGAGCCACAGGAGGAGCCTCGTCCGCGCGGCGCGGTCGATCGTCGCGTCGCGCACCACGCCCCAGAGCGCGTCGCGCACCGCGGCCGAGACGGTGATGTCCTCCGCGAGCGCTTCGAGGAGCTCGAGCGCCTCGGTGTCATCGGGCTGGTTGCGAATCGCCTCGGCCAGCGCGTGCGCGGCCTGAGAGGGCTGCACGCCGATCTCGATGGCCGCGACGCCCTTCCACGCCGCCGAGCGCGCCGCGGGCGGAGCGCGTCGGGCGTCCGCACGCAGACGGGCCGCGAGCTCGATGGAGCGCCCCTGCTCGGCGAGCACGTCGCGCAGAGACTCGCGCGCGTCCCTCGAGACGGTCGCGGGCAGGAGCGCGTGAACCGTCCACGCCGACGCCGCCTCGCCCGGCAGCCCCGCGCTCTCCGCGAGCCGCGCGCAGCGGACCAGGAGCTTCGACGCGGCCGCGAGGTCCGAAGGCGCGCCGAGCAGCGCGCGCGCGGCGGCCTCGGCGGCGACATAGACCGCGGCGCGGGGCCTCCCCGTCGACGCGAGCGCCTCGGCGAGCAGCTCGCCGCCATCGGCCCCCTTCGACTCGATCCACGCGTTGAGGGCGTGCTCCCTCCAGCGCTCGCGATCCTCGCGCTTCCGCGCGTGCGCGGCGCACTCGAGCAGCGTCGCCACGAGCCTCGGCACGCTCGACGGACCGCCGCGCAGCCGCGCGAAGGTCACCAACAGCGAGGCCGTTCGCGGGTCCTCAGGCGCGGCGCGCGCGAGCTCATCGAGCGCGGTCTGCGCCGCCGCGTGGTCGTCGGTGCGGAGCCACGCGCAGGCCGACGCGTGCAGCGTCGCGGGCGTCGGCCGCAGCCGCGCGATCTCGCGGCGCGCGACGGCGGCTTCCTTCATCATCGAGGCGCGCGGCAGCACACGCGCGAGCCGGTCGAGCACCTCGAGGCTCTCGGGGTCGAGCTTCTCCGCGGCGCGCAGCGCGTCGAGGGCGGGGCCGATGAGGTGCTGCGCGACCGCCGCGTCGGCGAAGGCCACGCGCGACCGCACCCGCTCGTCGCGGTCGGCGCCCTTGTCCGCGCGCGAGACCGAGCGCTCCGCGACGATGAGGTCGTCGTCGGCGTCGGGGCTCGCGGGCAGCGGACGCGGGAGCGGCGAAGGCAGCGAGAGGTCGAAGGGGTCAGGCTCTCCTGCGACACCGGCCCCGACGGTGGACGCGAGCGACATCGGTCAGTTCCCCGGGGCTCCGGAGTCTGCCCCGGTCGCGTGGTCCTGACCGTGGAGGCGATCCTGGAGAGACTCCACCTGACGGCGCGCCATGTGTGCCTGCGGCCCGCCGGGGTTGCTCAAGAGGTAGCGGTTGTAGGCCGCGAGGGCCTGCTCGTAGCTGCCCTGCGCGGAGTACGCCTCGCCGAGCCCGATGAGCGCCTCGCCATACGCGGGGTTCGCGCTGAGCGCCCTGCGGAAGTTCGACACGGCCGACGTGAGCTCCCGGTCTTCGAGGTCGACGAAGCCCATCCCCGCGAGGGCCTCACAGCCCGACGGCCGCATCTGAAGCGCCATGCGATAGCGCTCCCTGGCCTGCGCCGAGCGCCCCTCGTCTTGAAAGCTGTCTCCGTCGTCGACGAGCTGGTCATACGAGCGCCCCGCGGCCGGCGTCGGGTTGGTCGTCGACGTGGGATTGGTCACGGCGGCCACGGCGACATCGGCGGGCACGGCGGCGTCACGCTCCGCGCCCGGCGCAGCGAGCGCGAGCATCGGCGCCTCGCCTCGCGCGAGCGCCTCCGCGAGCCATCGCGCGTCGTCGTGATCGGAGATCGCGCGGGTCACCGCGTCGAGCTCGCGCCGCGCGCCGTCGGCGTCACCCTGCGCGGCGAGCATCCTCGCGAGCGCGAGGCGGGCCCTCACGTGATCTTCAGCGTGAGAGACGGTGTTTCGAAGCCCGTCGACCGCCTGCGTCGAGAGGCCCGTGTCGCGCGCGAGGAGGGCAGACACGAGGTCGACGTCGGGCGTCGAGGGTCCCTCTGCGAGGGCCGCGTCGAGTCGTCGACGAGCGGTCGCGGCGTCGCCTCCGATGCGCGCGACGTCTGCGAGGGCCGCCTCGATCGCGGCGCGCTCGGGGCCGTGAACGGTCGACGCGCCAGACTCCGCGCGCTGCACGTCGGCGCGGGCGCGGTCGAGTCGCTCCGCGGCGTCGCGGCGCAGCACCGCCGCCTCGGCGCGCATCGCGGCGGCGTCGACGCCCGGCGCCCTCGCCCTCGCGTCGAGGTCATCGGCGCGCTGCTTCAGGAGCTCGCTCCACACGGCCATGACGTGCGCGCGGGCGGCGTGCACCGAGGCGTTGTCGGGCGTGGCGGCGAAGGCGCGCGCGAGCTCCTCGCGGGCTTCTTCGAATGCCTGGCGGGTGTAACGTCGTTCGAGGCGTCGCGCGGCGTCGAGCTGCGGCGGTGCCACAACGGGACGCGCGGGCGGCGCGTGCTCGACGCGAGGACCCGCGGAGAGGTAGCCGAGCTTCCACGCGGCGACGCCTGCGCCGCCCGCGAGGAGGACGCCCACCGCGAGCGCCCACGCGACGCCCTTGGAGCCCGAGGGCTTCGGCGCGGTGAACTCTTCGACGTCGTCGTCATCGACGCGCTCGGGCTCTCGGCGAATGGGCGTGGTCGGAGGCTCGGGGGGCGCCGGTCGCGGCGGCGGCGGAGGCGCTCCGATCGCGGCCCCCGAGCCTGCGCCGAGCGCATAACCCGACGCGGTGTTCAGCGCTTCGGGAGGAGAGTCGTCGGTGACGGGGACCTTGGGCGGGAGAACCGGCGTGCCGATGGGGGCCGTGCGGCCGTGGTCGACGGGCGGAGCGCGGTTCGACGGCGGAGGTGGTGGCGCGGGGTAGCCATGCGCCGTGTTCACCGGAGGAAGTCCCCCGGGGCGGAGCGTGCTGCCGGCCGGCGCTGGGGCACCCGAGCGCGCTGCGCCCGAAGGTGACGGCGGCGTCCCCTCTCTCGCACCGGGACGCGCGCTGGCCGTGGGAACCGGGCGGCTCGTCGGTCGCGGCGGCACGGCGGGGACGTTCGACGCGCGGATCTCCGCGGTGGAGAAGAAGCTCTCGAGTTCGGCGATGGCGCCGAGCGGCTTCCACGGCTCGTTGCCGCGGCAGATCTCGTCCATCTTGCTGACGCGCCCCTCGAGGATCCACTTCTGGAGCACCGCGAGAGAGTCGAACGGGATCACCGTCCCGTCAGGTCGTCGGAGGTTCCACGATCGCACCGCGTCGGGATGCGACGACATCCGGTAGATCTTGAACTGATGACCGCAGCTCGTGCATTTGACGGTCGTGCCGCGCTCCGAGACGAGCGCGTCATCGAACTCATATTCGGCCCGGCAACGATCGCAGACGACATCCATCGAGTACCCGTCACCCGTTTAGCCGAAATCCCGGCGGACCATAACAGAAACGATTTCGTTCTGTCGACGACGGCACTCTCGGTCGAAGCCGTCGGATGACGGAGATGGCAGCGGTTTCAGGTCACGATGCTCAGGCGGGATCCGGCGCGGGCGCGGGCGCAGCGGCCTTCGCGCGGCTGCCAGCGACGCTGAGATGGGGCACCGCGGCGTTGTACTCGGCCTCGCGCCCGAGAAGGATCAGCACGCCTTCGAGCACCCGCGACACGCCGCGATAGGTGCGCAGCCAGTTGCGCTTCTCGACGGACTGCTCCGACAGCGCGCTCCGGTGCGCCCGGCCCACCTCATCGACGCGCGTCACGAAGGGCGCGAGCAGCTCGATCTGCTCGTCGAGACGTCGGCTCCATGACGCGCGCTCCGGGGCGTTCTTGTCGTCGCGGAGCGCATCGCGCGCCACGCACAGCGCCACGCTCATGGCCCTGGCGCCCTTGCCGATCTTCTTGAGCCCGCCGGGAAAGAAGACCTCCAGATCGCCGTTCCAGGGGTGGCGCTGGTCGGCCTTGCGCGCCGCGAGGTGGAGGTTGAACGCCTTGAGCTCGTCGCGCGCGGCCTGCACCACGGGGAGTTTCTCCTCGGCGGCGGCGGTGCGTGTCGACCCGTGCGCGCGCTCGCTCGCCATGGCGTGACGCAGCGTCTCCGTCGAGGCGTCGACCTGATCCGCGCACCACGCCATGAAGGTCTGAACCGGCCCCGCGTCGCGGAACATCTTCCGAATCGCCGCGCTGAACCTCGATCCGTAGATCTGCGTCTCGTCGTTGTCGATGTATCGATCCATGCGCCCCTCCCTTCGCGTCCGTCCTCTGTGGGTGGCGCACCTCGCGCCGCCTTCGACTCTGGTTATCGGCATCAGCCACGCGAAGGTTGATGCGGCACCTCACGTTTCACTCAGCCCCCACCCGGTTCCCTCTCGGCGTGAGGTCCGTGCGCGACGCGTCGGCCCCAACGCCCGGGCCACGACACCCGCTGCGTCCCCGCACCGCCACACACGCCCCGCGGAGCTCCACGGCCCCCTCCGCGCGCATCGACACGGCGCACGCGCGCCCCGACCCTCTGCGTCGCGCAGGAGGTACGTTTCGTCGACTCATGGCACCCTCTGCCCGGTTCGGAGGGTCCCAACGCTGGGACGAGGGCACTCCCCCTCCCGGTCGATTTCACACACGCACCGTCAACCGCGCTTCACAGGGTCCCCGACGAGCCCCCCGAGACCCCGGTTCTCGACGCGAGTGGCTTCGGCACGAACACTGCTGTACATCCCACAGACGCTCGCAGGAACCCGCGTGGCGTTTCAACACCTGGTTCCACGACGGAGGCATCGCAATGCGCACGCTCGGACATTCCCTCTCCGGTCTCACCTTCGCCGGTCTGTTCTGCATGGCCCTCACGACCGGCTGTCCCGTCTGGGGCGGCGAGGAGCGCACGGGCGCGCCCCCCGTCCCCGTCGACTCGGGCATCCCCGGCGCGTGCTCGGCCAACAGCGAGTGCCCCGGCGGCTACTGCGACCGCGTCTCGATGCGCTGCCAGAGCGGCGTTCAGTGCACCACCGCGGCGCAGTGCCCGGCGTCGTACCTCTGCGACGGTCGCGGCATCTGCGTCCCCGGCGGCTGCGGCGCCAACGCCGACTGCGCCTCGCTCGGCGCGGGCCTCGTGTGCAGCACCACGACGCACACCTGCGTACCCGGCGGATCGTGCACCAGCGACGCGCAGTGCGCCGCCACCCCGACGACCCCCGTGTGCCTCGGCGGAAGCTGCCAGCCCCGCACGAGCCAGTGCCAGTTCGACTACCAGTGCACGGGCGCCGGTCAGGCGTGCGTCGACGGACGCTGCGTCGTCGGCTGCAACACCGCCGCGACCTGCGCCACCGGCCAGACCTGCACCGCCGGTCGCTGCACCTACCCCTCCACGGGGACCTGCTCGACGCCCTGCCCCTCGGGTCAGGTGTGCGCGAGCGGCGTGTGCCTCGCGACCTGCTCCACCGACGCGTCGTGCGGCTCGGGCTTCATGTGCGACCACGGCGTCTGCCGCGTCGACACGCGCCCGCGCCCCTTCTGCACCATGGACTCGCAGTGCAACACGGACTCGATCTGTTACAACGGCGCCTGCCGTCGCCTCTGCCCGATGCCCGCCGTGACCCCCGACGGTGACTGCATGCGCGTCGACGTGCAGTTCAACCTCTGCCGCGCCGACGGCATGGGCCGCTCGCTCTGCACGAACACCAACGAGCAGATGCCCCAGTGCGCGCGCAGCGCCGACTGCACCGCCGGCCGCATGTGCGTCAACGCGCGCTGCCAGTGACCCGCGCGGTCTTCACCGCCACGCGACCGCAGCCCGCCCCGCCGCTTCCCCGCCCCGCAGATCCCTCAACACGAACGCGATCCTGACTCCGGCCGCGCCGTCGCGCACCGTCCACTGCGCCGTGAGCGGACGAACGACACCCGGGTCCGCTCCGTCGCGCGGGCGGTCGAACTCCCCGTCGGTCGCATAGAACGACGCCACCAGAGACTCGCGCCCCTCGGACGTCACCTCGGACGCGTCTCTCGCAGGGCGAACGCGAACGGTCCACGCGCCGCACGAACTCGTCGCGCAGCGGGGGAGCGTCACGGTCTCGCCCTCGACGGCGACGGTCTCCGCGCCGCGAACGAGCTCCCACGCATCGACGTCGGGGTTGTGGTTGCGATCGGGGTCGTCG
>JBPOHC010000521.1:0-3681 GCA_052035985.1 Myxococcota bacterium
AGCTTCGCGAGCGAGACCGACACCGGCGTCGTGAGCTCCGGCGCGAAGATCGACACGCGCAGCTCCTCGAAGCACCACCGCAGATCATCGACCGCCTCGCGGTCCCGCGCCGCGGGCGCCGTCTCGACGCTTCCGTCTCAGCGACGGCGGGACCTCTTTCGATGGGGCATCCCGAGCCCGGCGTCATGGAGGGGGCGTGCGAGGAGGCGCACTACGGCTCGCAATGCGGCAGCGTCAGCGTCGTCGTGACGCCCTGCAACGCGCCATCGAGCACACGCGGAGCGAGCGTCGTGAACGTACCGGTCACGCACCGCGCGGAGCCGTCGCACGCTGCTCCCGCGGTGCGACAGAGGCCGCCCGGTGTTCCAGGCGCGATACACACCGCCCCGGCCGTGCGGGCCGAGGACACGCAAGCGATTCCCTCTGCGCATCGGTTGAGCGCATCGCAGGGCTCCCCCGCGTCTACGACGCGCGCGCACAGCCCGTCGACGCACGACAGCCCGGCGTCGCACGGTGCGCCTCCGGTTCGACACACGCCGCCTGACGCTCCATCGACCGCGCATCGACTCGCGGGAGACACGCACCACGACGCACGCTCGCACGGTTGAGACGACGAGCAGATGCCGCCGCGCGCGACCGGCCGCACACACACCAGCCCTGGCGTGCACTCGAGGCCCGCGTCACACGCGGGGGCGCCCGTGCGACAGTTGGCGTTCTCGGTCCCGTCGTCGCGACACGTGGCCATCGGATAGCCCACACACGTCAAGCCTGGGCCGCATCCGATCCCGACGTTGCACGCGTCGCCTGCGTGTAACGTGTGGAGGCAAAACCCCCTCAGACACACCCACGGCGCGTCGCAGAGCTGGCCGGTCGCACGGCAGAATTGGCCGAGGGCCCCGCGCGGCGGCGTCGCGGCGCACGTGCCGTCGTCGCGATAGAGCGGCCCGATGCACGAGAGCCCCGACTGGCAGCCCCCCTGAAGCGGATTGCAGAGCTGTCGTTCGAAGCGCGTGGGCGCGCACCACGACACGCGCTCGTCTCCTCGAAAGCATGACTCGCCCATTTCGCACGAGTCGGCTCGACTCGGGTCGCAGCTCCTTGAGCTCGGCACGGGGACGCAGTACGGCGACGCCCCCAGCACCGGGTCGAAGCAGTAGAGCCCCTGGTCGCATTGCGGAGCCTGCGCTCGGCAACGCCCGAAGCTGGCGCCGTCGCGCGCGCACGACGACGGCTCGAGGCGACCGTCAAGACACGACTCGCCCTGCGCGCACACCGTCACCCCCCAAACGCAGCGGGCTCCCGGTTCCGCGTTCGACCGCGCACAACCCCATCCATCCCACGATCGAACACACGCGAGGCCCGCCGCACACGTGCCGTCTGGGAGGCACCCGCCCCCTTCGGAGCCGTCGACCGCGCAACGTCCCGTGTCACCTGACGGGGCGCTGGCGCAACGACCGCCCGCGCAGAACGCCGTGCCCGGCGGCAGAGTCCCGAGCGCGGAGTCGGGGAACGTGCGTTGGCAGGCGTCGCCCGGTGCCGCGACGTGAACGCATCGGTCCGCCGAGGTCGCGCCCTCGCCGTGCAGGCAGGTGAGCGATGCGTCGCACGAGGAGTCCGCGCGACATCTGGCGAACTCGGCCCCGTCGGCGACGCAGCGAGGCCCGGTCGCGGTCGCGACGCAGCTCGCGCCGTCGATGCAGACGTTCGCGGTCTCGCGGAGGTCGCACCAGCTCCCGACCGCGGCCTCGTCCGCCACCTCGGCGACGTTGACAAAGAGGATCGTCGGTGGAGCGGCGATGAAGATCCAGACCTCGTCGCCTTGGTGCAGAACGGCTCGCGATCGGAGCGAGCCGACGTACGACTCTTCGCCCGGCGACTGGGGGCTGGGCCCCTCGCACGCGATCACCGACGCCGACGTCGCGCACCCTGACGCGAGCCAGATGCGATCGACGGGATGCGGTCCGGCGCTCGAGAGGTTCACGTCGGCGGTGACCCTGAGGTGTCCATCCCGGCGCATCACGTAGCGAAGCGCGAGCCGACGGTCCACGGCGAAGTCGCGCCCGCACCCCGCGGGCACGACCGCGTAGGAGCCCGCGATGAAGTCTCGCTGATCGAGGTCGATGGACGTCACCCTCCCGCGCCTCGTCCCCGCGAGGCTCGCGTCGATCCAGTGCGGCAGCCCGCACGGAGAGGGAGCGCTCGCATCACCCGGTGACGCGTCGGCGCCGCCATCGGATGTGCCTTCGCACACGCACGGATCAAACGTCCCCGCGGCGTTGCATCGTTGCGCGCCCGCGCGCCCGTCGCTGCAAGCGCACGCCGTTGACGCTCCGGGCACGCACCGCAGCACGCCCGCCGGTGCGCCCGACGTCGTTTCGCCGCACCCTGCGAACATCGCCGCGATGAGCACCGCACCAACGCACTGCGTTCGACGCATCGAAAGATCGTCTCCTCGCCGCGACGCCGCGGGTCGCTACTTCGTTGAGCGACCGCGCGCAATCGTTCAGGCCCCGTCGACCGGTGAACCCACGACAGAATACGTGCTCGTCGCATCGGAGAACGTGGTGGCACGCGTTTGATGCAACAGAGGGACGACCCTCACGCGCAGCCCGATGTGCCCGCGGCCGGGCACCTGAGCAGCCTCCCGCGCCTCAGCGCAGCGCCGTCACCGACGCCGACAGCTTCGCGAGCGAGACCGACACCGGCGTCGTGAGCTCCGGCGCGAAGATCGACACGCGCAGCTCCTCGAAGCACCACCGCAGATCATCGACCGCCTCGCGGTCCCGCGCCGCGGGCGCCTTCGCCGCGAACGCAGCCCACACGGGCGCGAAGGGCGCGAGCTTGGCGGCGTCCTTCTGGGGGTTGTCGACGGCGCGCCCGAGCCGCACCTGGATCGCGCGCAAATACCTTGGGAAATGACTCAATCGCGCGAGCGCGACGGTCTCCATCAGGTCCGCGGTGAAGAGACCTTCGAGCTGCGCGCGCATCTCCTTGAGCGCGGTCGCGCCCGACGGATGCTTCGACGCCGAACGCAACGCCTGGAGCGTCTTCGCGAGCTCCGTCGACGTCAGCTTGATCGCCTCGGCGTAACGCTGCGCCGTCGCATCGACGCGCGGAGCACCGTCACGCACGAGCCGCTCGAAGTCCTCTCTCACGCGCGGCAAGGGAGCATCACCGCCGATCGCGAAGGCGTCGTCGATGATCCGTCGCAGCACCACGTCGCGAAAGCGATCTCCCTCTCCGCGTGAGGGCGGCGCGCCGTCGGGCCGCGGAAAGGGCGCAGGGACCTTCGCCGCCGCCGCGCCGAGGAGGCTCCTCGCGGCGATCGAGACGAGCCTTCGAACGCCCGCGCGTGTCGCCGTCTCCGAAGCGCCCGAGGATTCCAGCAGCGTGAGATCCACCGAGGTCTCGCGGTCGACGAGCGAGGGATAGCTCCGCACGTCGACGCCTCCCACACGGCGCGTGACGAAGAGCGGGAGCGCGCCGAAGGTCCACGCGGTGAGTCCCTTGCGTTCCCACTCGGTCGAGGGCGTGGTGCTCTTGAGCGCCGAGCGCGCGCGGGCACCGTAGCGCGAGAGCAGATCGCGGATGTCACGGCTGCGCGCCACCTCCTCGCCGCGCTCATCGACCACACGGAGCGTGAGCCTGAGGTGTCCCGCGACCATGTCGACGTCGAGGCTC
>JBPOHC010000018.1:0-12230 GCA_052035985.1 Myxococcota bacterium
GTCGAGCGTGACCTTCTTCACGGCCTTGTGAATGATCCGCAGCTCCTCCTCCGTGGGCTCCACGTCGGCCGCGCGCGCGACGTCTTCGTCACCCTCGAAGAACACGCGCCACGCGCGCTTGAGGAAGTTGAACTGCCCCTCGAGCCCGTTGGTCTGCCACGGCTTGTCCGCGTCGAGCGGACCCATGAAGCAGATGTACACGCGCAGCGCGTCGGCCCCGTAGTCGCGGATCACCTCGTCGGGGTTGATGACGTTGCCCTTGCGCTTCGACATCTTCTCGACGCGGCGCTCGAGCTCGACGCCCGTGCCCTTGCGGTAGAACTTCCCTTCGCGCTCCTCGACCTCGATCCGCGGCGTGATGCCCTTGTTCTCCACGTGGGCCATCGTGGGGTCGTAGAAGCTCTCGCCGAGGATCATCCCCTGGTGGCGCAGCTTCGCGAAGGGCTCGTCATCGCGCACGAGCCCCAGGTCATGCAGCGCCTTCTGCCAGATGCGCGCGTACATGAGGTGCCCCACCGCGTGCTCGGGCCCTCCCATGTAGAGGTCGACGGGCATCCAGTAGTCGCTGTGGTCGCGCGCGCAGAAGTGCGCGACGTTGTGCGGATCGCAGTACCTGAGGAAGTACCAGCTCGACCCCGCCGAGCCCGGCATCGTGTCGACCTCGCGATCGAGGAGCTCGCCGGTCTTCTCGTCGTTGACGGTCGCCCAGTCCTTGGCGCGCGCGAGCGGTGACTCCCCCGAGCGCGGCTTGTAATCGCTCACATGCGGCAGCTCGAGGGGCAGCTCATCTTCCGTGAGCGCGCGAACCACGCGACCGTCCTTCTTCAGCACGGGAATGGGCTCGCCCCAGTACCGCTGCCGCGCGAACACCCAGTCGCGCATGCGGAAGGTCACCACGCCCTTTGCCAGCGAGCGCCCTTCGAGCCACGCGATGACCTTTCGAACGGCCTCTCCGCGCGCGGTGGGTGTTCCGTTGAACTCGCCCGAGTTCACCATCGCGCCCTCGCCCGTGTGCGCGGCCATTTCGACGTTACCGCCCGAGATCACCTCGACGATCGCGAGGCCCATCGCGCGGGCGAACTCCCAGTCGCGCTCGTCGTGTCCGGGCACGGCCATGATGGCGCCCGTGCCGTAGCCGTAGATCACGTAGTCCGCGACCCACACGGGCACCTTCGCGCCATTCACGGGGTTGATCGCGAAGGCGCCGGTCGAAGCGCCGGTCTTGTCCTTGTTGGCCTGGCGATCCTTCTCGCTGCGGCTCGCGGAGTAGCGCTGATAGCGGCTCACGTCGTCGCGTCGCGACTCGGCGGTGATCTTCTCGACGAGCGGATGCTCGGGCGCCAGCACGAGGTAGGTCGCGCCCCAGAGCGTGTCGGGACGCGTGGTGAAGACCGTGATGCGCTCGTCAGATCCCTCGATGGCGAAGTCGACGTGCGCGCCCTCGGAGCGGCCGATCCAGTTGCGCTGCTTCTCCTTCGTGGCCTCGGGCCAGTCGATCTTCTCGAGGCCGTCGAGCAGGCGCTCGGCGAAGGCGGTCTGACGGATCATCCACTGCGAGAGCTTGCGGCGCTCCACGGGGTGACCGCCGCGCTCGCTGCGGCCGTCGATGACCTCGTCGTTGGCGAGCACGGTGCCGAGGGCCTCGCACCAGTTGACCCACGCCTCGCCCTGATACGCGAGGCCCTGCTCATAGAGCTTCGTGAAGATCCACTGGGTCCACTTGTAGTAGCCGGGGTCGGCCGTCGAGACCTCGCGGGTCCAGTCGTACGAGAAGCCGAGCATCTTGAGCTGACGGCGAAAGGTGCTGATGGCCTCCGCGGTCGAGACCTGCGGAGGAATCCCCTCGTCGATGGCCTTCTGCTCGGCGGGCAGACCGAAGGCGTCATAGCCCATGGGGTGCAGCACGTTGAAGCCGCGGGCGCGCTTGTAGCGGCTCACGACGTCGCTCGCGGTGTAGCCCGCGGGGTGGCCGATATGAAGCCCCTTGCCGCTCGGGTAGGGGAACATGTCGAGCGCATAGAACTTGGGCTTCGCGCGGTCTTCGACGGCGACGAAGGTGCCGTGCTTGTCCCAGTGCGACTGCCAGCGGGGTTCGATCTCGTTCGGACGGTACGACATAGCGACCCGAGGCATTACCCGACGCCACGCGAGGCGGCAATGGTGTACGAAGGCGCGGCCATGACCCACCACGACGCCAACGGCCCGGTGATCATCGCCGGGAGCACGCACCGCGAGCTCGCATCGAGCATCGCGAGCATCCTCGGCACCACGCCGGGCCGCGTGCGCTTCAACCGCTTCTCGAACGAGAACCTCAAGGTCTGCATCGAGGAGAACGTGCGCGAGCGCGACGTCTTCGTGGTGCAGACGTCGTGTCCGCCCGTGAACGAGTCGCTGATGGAGACCCTCATCCTCATCGACGCGCTCCGGAGCGCCTCGGCCGCGCGGATCACGGCGGTGCTCCCCTATCTGCCCTACGCGCGAAGCGACAAGCAGGACGAGCCCGGCATCTCGATCACCGCGCGCCTCGTGGCCGACCTCCTCGAGACCGCAGGCGCCAACCGCGTCCTCGCGATGGACCTTCATTCGCCGCAGATCGTGGGCTTCTTCCGCATCCCCATCGACCACGTCACGGCCATCCCCGTGCTGTGCGAGGCGCTTCTCCGCGGCGGCGGCGAAGGCGAGCGCGTGGTGGTGGCGACGGACATCGGCGAGGCCAAAGACGCGGGACGCTTCGCGGCCAGCATGAAGCTCCCCCTCGCGGTGATCGACAAGCGCCGCTCGGGCGACGACGAGCACGCCGTTCCCAACTCCATCGTGGGCGACGTGAAGGGCCGCCACGCCCTCATCGTCGACGACGAGATCGCCACGGGCGGAACCATCATGGAGGCCGGCGAGCTGGTCATGGGCATGGGGGCCGCTTCGGTCGAAGCCGCCGTGGTCCACCCCGTCCTCTCGGGCAACGCGATGGAGCGCCTGCGGGCCTCGTCGCTCCGTCGGCTTCTGGTCACCGACTCGATCCCGCTGTCGCCCTCGAAGGTCGATCCCCGCATCGAGGTGGTGAGCGTGGCGCCGCTCCTGGCCGAGGCCATTCGTCGGATTCACACCGGGGCGAGCCTCTACGACATGGCCTCACGTCGCTGACCGGCGACCGAAGTCGACGCGCCGGAGAAAACTCCCTGACGCGCCGTCGGGTTGATTCCTGCGCCTCACCTCGATACTGTTTTCAACGAACGCCCTCGAAGCGCCGTTGGAGTAGATCGATGGACCATCGCAACAGCCCCCGGTCTCTGCGTCGCCCTCGTCGCCTCACGGCGCGCGGCTTCACGCTCGTCGAGCTCCTCATCGTGGTCGTGATCGTCGGCATCCTCGCGGCCGTCGCGGGTCCCGCGTATGCGCGCCACCGCTACCGCGCCCTCGCCGTCGAGGCGGCCGAGACGCTCTCGCAGATCGTGAACGCGCAGGAGGCGTATCGCGCGGAGTTCAACATGTACTCCGACGCTTCAAACGACCTGGCCCTCTCGATGCCGACGAACAACGGCGCCACGGGCTCCCTCGGCATGTGGTGGCCCGCGCTCGGAGCTCCCGCCGCCGGCACCGGCGGTCAGATCGATTTCTACACGGGCCTCCCCGCCTCGTGGAACCAGCTCGGCGTGCGCCCCCGGCAGCTCGTCCGCTACTCCTTTCAAACCATCGCGGGCAACCCCGCCGTGACGCCCTCGGTCGGCACGAGCGGCAACCTCGGATACACCTCGCTCCCGGCCGCGCAGCAGGGCCAGTGGTTCTATGCCTGCGCCGCGGGCGACCTCGACGCTGACGGGATCTACTCGCGCTTCGAGGTCTCGTCGCTCTCCCGCACGCTCACGGTCTACAACGAGACCGAGTAGCCCCGATCGCCCCTCTCCCCTCACAAGCCCAACGTGCAATCACGGTCCCCCGACGGCGTCCGCCGCATCGCCGACATGGTGCGCGACGTGCTCGCCGACCCCGACCTCGACGCCACGGTTCGCGCGCTCTCCATCGAGCGGCTCGAAGCCTCGCTCCTCGAACGCGCGCGCGCCCGCCTCGGCGCCGACCGCGACCTCTCGGTGCGCCTCGACGACGACGGCTCGGTGTCGGTCTTCGAGGGCGCGACCACGCTCGATGACGCCTCGCTCACCGCACACCTCGACCTCGCGCTCGTCGCGAAGCTCGCCCCAACCGTCGGCGCCGCGCGCGTCGATGTGAAGCGGGGTGTGCGTCCCTCGAGCCCCCGAGCCGCGAAGGCGACGGCGGGGCCCTCGCACGAGGCCGAAGAGGCCGAGTCATGGGTCGAGGTCGCGCGACGGCTCACCGCGCTGGTCGCGCTCCAGCACGCGCGCATCACCGAGCTCGAGGCCGCCCTCGGCGTGACGCGATCACGACGCGAGTTCGAGACCGAGCTGCGCGCGATCGAGGCGGCCCTGCGCGCGACGCGCTGAAATCACCGCGCCGACGAGAAATCGCAGCTCCCCGGCGGCGTGTTCATCGCACAGCCCGAGGGGATCGTGACGCGCATCGAGCCGGCCCACAGCGAGCGGATGAACCCCACGATCTGCTCGCGCGCCGCGACGCCCGCGGGCGTGTCACGCGCGGCGAACCCGTGCACGTTGTAGGGCCCCACGACCGTCGTCGGGACCTTGAACTGCGTGAGCGCGCTGCCGCTCGTGACCTCGCTCACGCGCCGCGCGTCGGGGAGCTCGGCGAGCACCACGCCCACCTGCGAGGCGCCCGCGCTCGCCGCGGCCATCTCGGTGCCGATGTTGGGCAGCACGGGGTCTCCCATGCTCTCTTGAAAGAGCATCGGGCGCTCGGGGTTGGCGCCGCCCCACGTCGCGCCGTCAACCTCGTCGAAGTTGAGCTGGCTCATCCCGACGGCGATGTGAATCTCGTAGTCGCCCGACGGATAGCTGTTCAGGAGCGCGAGGCGCGCGGCGGGGTAGAGGCTCGACCCGGTGATGAAGTGCGACCACGCGGCGCCGGGCACGTTGAGAACGCCCGCGATCATCCGAGGCTCCGAGCGCGTGAAGACGAGGCCCATCGTCCCGCCGAGGGAGCCGCCCGTCCAGATGGCCCCCTGCGCGCGGGGATAGCGGCCCGCGACGGGGTTGACCATGTCGCCGAGCATCGGCGCGGCGAGCACCCGCGCGAGGGGCGCCGTGTGAGACGTGTCGTCGCCAGAGCCCACGAGCGCGCGGAAGAGCGCCTGCCCGTCAGCCACCGACTGGAGCAGCCCCGCCGTCGATCGCTCGACGCCGAGGAGCATGTGCGAGAACGACGCGAAGGTGTTGAGCACCTCGGAGCCCCACCAGCCCGCGAAGCGGATGTTGACCTTCGCCGCGCCGTTGCCCGTGATCTCGGCGTCGAACGAGTCGTCGGCCTCGTCGCCGCCGGTGCCGTGCCCCCACATCGCGACGCGGTAGTCGCCCGCTCCGCTCGGGACGAGCACGCGGAAGGGCACCGTGTGAATCCCCTCGGCGCCGTCGGCTACGCGGGGACCGCCCGACGCGTCGCGCGCGAGCCGCCCGTCCGCGTCGACGAAGTCGGGGACGTTGGTGAGATGCCCGAGCACCTCGACGGCCGAGGGCCCCGTGGCGCGCGCGCGCACGCGGTCGATCTGAACGCCGATGGTCCCCGCGTCGACCGCCGCGAAGAGTCGCTCACGCATCACGCGGAGCGCGGCGCGGGGCTGGTCCTCTGAGCGCGTGGTGAAGTCCCACACGCGCGCGACGTGAGCCGCGTCGACGCCCGCCGTTCGAAGCATCGCGACGGTCGGCGCGAAGTACGCCCTCGCGCGTGACTGCTCTTCGGTCGCGGGCGCGGCGACGCCCGTGGCGGCGCGCGTGAAGGCGTCCGCGCGGAGCGGGGCCGCGGTGGTTCGAAGCCCGTCGAGCACGACGGCGATGTGATCGGTGGCGGCCGCGAGGGGCACGCGCGGGTACGCGATCACCAGCGTCTCGGGCGACACGCCCGTCCCCGCGACGAGCCGATACCGCAGGGGAACAGGCGCGAGCGTGCGGTCCGCGCGCACGGCGTAGAGGCGCACGGCGCCTCCGGTGGTGGCGCCGAGCGAGGCCATGTCGACCTCTCCCTCGACGCCGAACATCACCGGCGAGAGCCGCGAGAAGCCGTCGGCGCGGTTGATCTCTCGCGCGTCGTCACCGGGCGCGACGACCGACGGCGGGAGCGACACGCGCAGCCCCGTCGAGCTCGCGCGGTCGACGGCGGTGAGCGCGTTCGAGGGCCACGGGAGCGCGCAGAAGATCCCTCGCGACGCGTCGCACGCGGGCCTGAACACCTCGCGAGCGCCGAGCGCGCGATCGGGGAACGAGGGCACCGGCGCGACGGGAGCCGTCGTCGCGTCGTCGCCGCAGCCGAGCACCACCGTCACGCCGAGCAGGGAGCACCACGTCCATCGCATGGCGCGGGAGTATCTACGAGATCGAGCGGCGCGCACAGGCGCACGCGCGAACTCGACTCGCCGAGATGACGGTGGGGGCTATCGGGAGGGGCCGAGGAAGGGCGCGACGATGGTGCGGGTGTCCTCGGCGGCGAGGCCCTCGCCGCGGACCCTGAAGCGCACCTGAAAATCTCCGTGGAAGCTCGCTTCGGACACGGAGACGAAGACCGGCGCGTTGCTCCCCGCGAAGGGCTCGAGCGTCACGCTGGTGATCGGGATGAGAAAGGTCGCGGCTCCCGGGTTCTCGGGCGCGATGGTGAACGTGACGCGGCGATTCTGCTTGTTGACGATGTGGATGTTGTACGCGTTGCGCACCGCGCCCGCGTCGAGGGCGTAGGGCGCGCCCGTGAGCCGCAGCAGGTTGGCTTCGAAGGGCGTGTGCCTGCGGAAGGCCACCGTGCTCGCGATGACGCCCATGAGCCCGAGCACCGCGTAGAGGTACAGCCTCGGCCTGAGAAAGCGCTTGGGCTCGTGCGAGAGGCCCTTGAGCGAGTCGTAGCGGACGAGGCCGCGCGGGCGACCGAGCTTGTCCATCACGTCGTCGCAGGCGTCGATGCAGCGCGAGCAGCCGATGCAGTCGAGCTGGAGGCCGTTGCGGATGTCGATGCCCGTGGGGCACACGACGAAGCAGCGGTTGCAGTCGACGCAGTCGCCCGCGCCCTCGACCTTCTCGCGGCCCTTCGAGCGCGCGCGGGGCTCGCCGCGCCGCTCGTCGTAGCCGATGACGATGGTGTCGGGGTCGGTGAGCACCGACTGGAGGCGCCCGTAGGGGCACACCACGAGGCAGGTCTGCTCGCGGAACCAGGCGAAGTTGAAGAACATCACGCCCGTCATGGCGACGGTCCACGCGAAGGCTTCGGGGCTCGCCGAGGGCCCCGCCTTGATCATCGCGCCGAGGCTCCTGATGGGCACGAAGTACCCGAGGAACACGTGCGCGATGGCCGCGGCGGCGCCGAGGTAGATGATCCAGAGGAGCGCGCGACGCCACGCGCGATCGAAGTCCCACCCGCTCTGCTCGCGTCGGATGCGCCTCTCGCGCGGCCCTTCGATGAACCGCTGCACGGGGCGAAAGACCGACTCGAGGAAGACCGTCTGCGGGCACGCGTAGCCGCACCACACGCGGCCCGCGAGGGTGGTGAGCGAGACGAGCGCGAAGCCGACGCCCGAGAGGATGAAGAACATCATCCAGACGTCCTGGGCGTTGAACACCGCGCCGAAGAGGTAGAAGTGCCGTTGCTGGAGGTCGAGGAGCACGGCCGGGTGCCCCCCGATCGTCACCCACGGCGTAGCGAGGTAGACCACCAGCAACACCGCGAAGAGGACCTTGCGCGCGGTGTCGAAGCGGCCCGAGACGTCGGCCGGATGCACCGTGTTGCGGGTGCCGTCGGTTCGAATGGAGCTACGCGTCTCGACGATCGGGAGGTGCCTGGACATGAGGCGGAGACTACTCCGTGAAGACGTCGCCCTGCGGGGCCTTGCCGCCCGCGACGTTGGTGTTACGGAGCGTCAGCACGTACGCGACGACGTTCTGCACACGCTCCATACCGAGCTGCGGGCCCCACGCGACCATGCCCTTGGCGGGCACGCCGTTGAGGACCGTCTGGAAGATCTGCGTCGGTCGCCCGCCGTGGATCCACGCGTTGTCCGTGAGGTTCGGGCCGATGATGCCGCCCGCGTTGGCGGCGTGGCACGCGACGCAGTTGGTCGTGAAGATCTGCTGACCCGCGGCCACGGAGGCCGTGTCGTGCGAGAGGGTGACGAGCGCGTCGTCGGTCATGGCGCCCGCGGCGCGAGCCCTCGCGGCGGCGGCCCTGCGGTCGACGGCCACGGACTGCTCGTATGCCTCGTTGCTCGTAGGTCCGCTGTGAAAGACCTCGTAGTGGAACCAGTACCCGATCGCGAAGACGACGGCGCCGTAGAGCGTGACGAGCCACCAGTTGGGGAGGTGGTTGTCGAACTCCTCGATGTCGTCGTAGGCGTGGACGACCTTGTCCTCGTACGCGCCCTTCGCGGCCTTGGTGGAGGTGATGGGAGCGCCCGTGGAGGCAGAGCCGGGCTGATGGATTTCAGAGCTCACGAGTTCGTCTCCTCCCCCGAGTCGAGGGGCAGCGCGGCGACGCCGTCGAAGGTCGACGGGCGGCGTCGCATGGTGCGCACCACGATGCCTGCGAACACCGTGATGAAGATCAGCAGCGAGATGATGGGCAGCACCAGTACGGGGCTGTGCACGAAGAATTCGCGGTACATGACCTCGTCCCTCTCAGCGCCCTTCCTGCGCGGCGCGGGTGGCGGTCTCGACGACCTCGCGCGTGTCGGGGTTGCCCGTGGGGCGACCGAGGCGCTGGAGGTACGCGATGAGCGCGACGATCTCGGAGTCGGCGTCGGCGCGCGCGCCGGCCGCGGCGAGGTCCTGCACGATGAAGCGGGCCTGCGCCGAGGCGATGTTCGCGGCGCCTGAGATCTCGTAGGGGCGATAGGGCACGCCCGCGGAGTGCTGCGCGTCGACGCGCGACGAGATGTTCGAGCTGTCGACGTGCGAGGTGAAGAGGTGCGGGTACGCGGGCATGTTCGAGCCCGGCGAGGTCGAACGCGGGTCCTGCATGTGGCGGAAGTGCCAGAGGCCCGGGTACTTGCCGCCGATGCGCGCGAGGTCGGGGCCGGTGCGCTTGGAGCCCCACTGGAAGGGATGGTCGAAGATCGACTCCTGGAGGCGCGACGGCTCGCCGTAGCGGATCGTCTCGAAGCGCATCGGGCGGATCATCTGCGAGTGGCAGTTGTAGCAACCCTCGCGGATGTACACGTCGCGGCCCTCGAGCTCGAGGGGCGTGTAGGGGCGCGTCGAGACCACGCGCGCCTCGGCGCGGTTGATCACGAGCGACGGGATGAGCTCGGCGATGCCGCCCACGAAGACCGCGAGCGCGGTGAGCACGACGAAGACGGCGGCGCGGCCCTCGACGAGGCGGTGCCAGTTGGGCTTGCCGTCGACCTTCGAGAGCTGCAGCGCGATGGTGCCCGCGATGGCGACGAAGAGCGCGATGCCGGCCATCGCGACGCTGGCCATCTGGCTGAGCACCGCGAGCGAGAGCACGAGCGCCGTCACGACCGCCGAGAGGAGCACCGGAGGACCGAAGGCGACCTTGGTCCACGGGATCTCGTTGGGGTCGGGCTTGAGCTCGACGACCTCGGCCTCGCCGTCGACGGCGGCGCCGGAGCGCGCGGTCATCACGAGGTTCCACACCATCATGATGAAGCCGACGAAGTAGAGCGTGCCGCCGACGAGGCGCGTCCAGTACATGGGACGCAGCGCGATGAGGGTCTCGACGAAGGTCGGGTACTGCAGCGTCCCCTGGTCGGTGACCGCGCGCCACATGAGGCCCTGCGTGATGCCGCCCACCCACATCGAGATGACGTAGAGGAGGATGCCCACGGTGCCGATCCAGAAGTGCGTGTCGGCCGCGCTCCGCGAGTGGAGCTTGGTGCCGTAGAGCTTCGGCACCATCCAGTAGAACATGCCGGCGGCCATGAAGCCGTTCCAGCCGAGGGCGCCCTCGTGGACGTGACCGACGATCCAGTCGGTGTAGTGCGCGAGGCCGTTGACCGACTTGATCGAGAGGAGCGGGCCTTCGAAGGTCGCCATGCCGTAGAAGGTCACGCCGGCGACGAAGAACTTGAGCACCGGATCAGCGCGGACCTTGTCCCAGGCGCCGCGGAGCGTGAGCAGGCCGTTGAGCATGCCGCCCCAGCTCGGGGCCCAGAGCATGAGCGAGAAGATCATGCCGAGGGTCTGAGCCCAGTCAGGGAGCGCCGTGTAGAGCAGGTGGTGAGGACCGGCCCAGATGTACACGAACACCAGGGCCCAGAAGTGAATCACCGAGAGGCGATACGAGTAGACGGGCCTCCCCGCGGCCTTCGGCAAGAAGTAGTACATGATGCCGAGGATGGGGGTCGTGAGGAAGAACGCGACGGCGTTGTGGCCGTACCACCACTGCGTGAGCGCGTCCTGCACGCCACCGAAGAGCGAGTAGCTCTTGAAGGGCCCCCACGGGATCGACAGGTTGTTCACGATGTAGAGCATCGCGACGGTGACGATCGTGGCGATGTAGAACCAGATCGCGACGTAGAGGTGCTTCTCCCTGCGCTTCGCGATGGTCCAGAACATGTTCACCGCGAAGACCACCCAGATGAGGGTCACAGCGATGTCGATGGGCCACTCGAGCTCCGCGTACTCCTTGCCCTGGGTGTACCCGAGGGGGAGCGAGATCGCGGCCGAGGCGATGATGGCCTGCCAGCCCCAGAAGTGAATCCGCCCGAGGAGGTCCGACGCGAGGCGGGTCTTCAAGAGCCGCTGCGTCGAGTAGTAGATGCCCGCGAAGAGCATGTTGCCCACGAACGCGAAGATCACAGCGTTCGTGTGCAGCGGGCGCAACCGTCCGAAGGTGAGGAGCGGCGCGACGTTGGCTCGGTGATCGGCGAGCTGGAGCGCGACGATCAACCCGACCAGCATCCCCACGACTCCGAAGATCACCGAGGCCCACACGAACATGCGTGCGAGGCCGTCGTCGTACGTGATCCTCACCTTGGACGCTTCGGCCTCCCCGTGGGAGGCCTTCTCGTTCTCGGTACTCATGACGTCCTACCTGCGCCCTCGGGGCGCTGCTCCGTTGCAGCGAGTCGGGGCGCGTCTTCCTGAATGGGAAACAGCGCGAGGCGGTCGGTGTGCTGCCACGTGCGATCTCGCAGCGTGCGGGCGAAGAGCGCGAGCGCCCCCCCGGCGAGCAGCAGCCCGAAGAGGCTCAACATGATCACGATCTCCACAGCGACCTCGACGGCGAGAGGGCTGCGATCGTCGCGAGGATGATCGACAGCGACGTGAGCGGCATGATCACCGCGCACAGGATCGGAGACATCACCCCCGCGAAGCTCAGCGCGACGGTGCCCGCGTTGTAGAGCGTCGCGACGGCGAGGTTCCGACGGTTGACGGCGACGAGGGCGCGCGACACGCGCAGCGCGAGCCGCACGGGGCGGAGCCCGGGGCTCACGAACCACGCGTCGGTGCGCGCGGGCATGAAGGGTCGGTCGGCGGCGGGCGTGGCCGAGCAGAAGGCGCGCTCGACCGCGGGGCCGTCGTTGATCCCGTCGCCGATCATCCACGTGTCGCGGCGGTCGTGCTCGGTGATCCAGCGGGCCTTGTCGTCGGGCGACGCGCCGCCCACGGCGTGGTCCGCCTCGACGCCGAGCGAGACGGCCATCTCGCGCACGCGTCCGGCCTCGTCGCCGCTGAGCATCCACACGTCGAGGCCCGAGCGCGAGAGCTTCGCGATCTCGTCCTTCGCGTCGGGCCTGATGACCTCGGCGGTCGAGAGCGCGGTCAGCGCGTGACCGTCTCGCGCGAACACCAGGTCGGCGTCAGGGGCCGCGTCGGTGGCGGCCCACGTCGCGCGGCCGAGGCGCCAGGTGACGCCGTCGGCGGTGAGCTCCAGGCCCGCGCCGGGCGTCTCGGTCACCGTTCGTTCGGCCACGTACGATCGCTGGGTGTCGCTCGCTTCGAATGCGCGCCGAACCGCGACGCTCTTGGGGTGCGTGCTGCGGACGACGATGTTGTACAGGGCCGAACGATCGTCGTCGGAGAGGGCCGAGAGGCGCTCGGGGTCGACGAGCTCGAGCACGCCCTCGGTGAGCGTTCCGGTCTTGTCGAAGACCACGCGACGGACTTCGGGGAGGCGGTCGAGGAGGGAGGCCGAGCGGATGAACATCC
>JBPOHC010000513.1:0-9167 GCA_052035985.1 Myxococcota bacterium
CACGGCGCGCACCCGCACGGCCCGTCTCCGACGCAGCGGCTCTTCTTGCTCCTCCGCGGCGAGGCGCGCGACCTCTGGGTTGTGCTCACCTACGCCGTGGGCGTCGGGCTCCTCTCCCTCGTGGTGCCCATCGCCACGGCCTCGCTGGTGAACACGGTCTCCTTCGGCACGGTCGTCCAGCCCCTCGTGGTGCTGACCTTCCTCGTGCTCGTGGGGCTGTCGTTCGAGGGCCTCATGCGCGCGCTCCAGTTCTGGGTCGTCGAGGTGCTCCAGCGGAGGATCTTCGTGAAGGTCGCGCTCGACCTCGCGCGGCGCCTCCCGCGCGTCCACGCGACGGCCTTCGATCGCGCGAGCGGCCCCGAGCTCGTCAACCGCTTCTTCGAGGTGCTCACGGTGCAGAAGACCGCCGCGACGCTGCTCCTCGACGGCCTCGCGGTGCTCCTGCAAGCGCTCATCGGCACGCTGCTCCTGGCGTTCTATCACCCGATCCTGCTGGCCTTCGACGCGGTGCTCGTCGCGGGGATGTTCGTGATCCTCGTGCCCCTCGGCCGCGGCGCCATCGACACCTCGGTGCAGGAGTCGAAGGCCAAGTACGCCGTCGCCGCGTGGCTCGAAGAGATCGCGCGGCTCACCCACGCGTTTCGCGGCGGCGCCCCGGCGGACTTCGCCGAGCGACGCGTCGATCAGCTCTCGCAGCGCTACCTCTCGGCGCGCGCCGCGCACTTCGCCATCGTGTTCAGGCAGCACGTCGGGTCGCTGACCTTCAAGGCCGTGCTGAGCGCGGCGCTCCTCGGCGTCGGCGGGTGGCTGGTCATTCAGCGCGGGCTCACCATCGGCCAGCTCGCCGCCGCGGAGCTCGTCGTGACCGCCGTCGTCGCGGGCATGGCCAAGTTCGCGAAGCAGCTCGAGAGCTGGTACGACCTCGTCACCGCGGCCGACAAGCTCGGGCACCTCACCGACCTCCCGCTCGAACGCACCGACGGACACGAGGTCCCCGACGCTTCGACGCGCGGCGTGAGGCTCGAGCTGCGCGCGGTGACCTTCTCGCACGACGGGCGCTCCGACGCGCTGCGCGACGTGTCGCTCGCGGTGGCGCCCGGCGCGCGCGCCGCGGTGCTCGGACGCTCGGGCAGCGGCAAGAGCACGCTCACGGAGCTCATCACCGGACGCCGCGTCGCCCGGTCGGGCAACGTGTTCATCGAGGGCGCCGACCTGAGAGAGCTCTCGCTCGACGCCGTGCGCGCCGCCGTGGCCGTGGTGCGCGACGTCGAGATCTTCGACGGAACCGTCGCAGAGAACATCGCCGTGGGACGTCCCAACGTGACGCCCGAGCACGTGCGCGCGGCGCTCTCGGCGCTGCGCCTCGACGACGAGGTGGCGGCCCTCTCTGAGGGCGTGAACACGTGGCTCTCGACGCGCGGCGCGCCGCTCTCGGCCACGCAGGCCCACACGCTGATGTTCGCCCGCGCGATCGCGTCGCAGCCGCGGATGATCGTCGTCGACGGCGCCCTCGACGGCCTCGACGCCGAGGTCGTGCGCGACGTGATGGCCGCCCTCACCGCGCCCGGCGCGCCGTGGACGCTCCTGGTGCTCACCCACCGCGACGAGATCGCGGCCATGTGCGCCGTGGTGCATCGGCTCGACGGCGCGACGCTCACCCCCGCCGCCGCGCGGAGGGAGGTCTGACATGGAGGCTCTCATCTCCCCGTACCGCTCCGCTGCGATGGCCCCGAGCGCGCTCGACCTCGTTCGCACGCCCCGCGCCGCGCGGGTCTTGGCGCAGGTCTTCGCGGCCCTCTTCGTGACCTTCGTGGTGTGCCTCTTCGCGCTCCCCTGGCAGCAGACCTCGACGGGTCACGGACGCGTGGTGGCCTACGCGCCCGTCGAGCGGCAGCAGGTGATCGACGCGCCCATCGAGGGCCGCGTGGTGCGCTTCGCCGCGCGCGAGGGGACGCACGTCCGCGCCGGTGACCTCCTCGCGGAGATCACCGACAACGACCCCGAGATCATGCAGCGGCTCCGTCAGGAGCGAGACGCCGTGGTGGCCCGCCTCGAGGCCGCGCGGGCGAGGGCCGACTCCATCGGATCGCGCGCCGAGCGGCTCACGGAGTCGCGGCAGAGCGCCACCGAGGCGGCCTCGCGTCGCGTCGAGATGGCCACCCAGCGGGTGCGCGCGGCGGATCGCGCGGTGCAGGCCGCGGAGGCCGTCGCAGAGACCGCGCGGCGCAACGTCGAGCGGCAGATGTCCTTGGGGCAGTCGGGCCTCTCGTCGACGCGCACGGTGGAGCTCGCCGAGCTCGATCACGTCCGCGCGCGCACCGAGGTCGACCGCGCGAGGGCCACGCTCGAGGCCGCGCGCTCCGAGGAGCTGGCGCTGAGATCGGACCTCGCGCGCGCTGGGACCGATGGCTTCGCGTCGATCGATGACGCGAGGGCCAACCGCGCCGCGGCGATGGCCGAGGTGGCCTCTTCGACCGCGGAGCTCGCGCGCATCGAGGTGCGGCTCGCGCGACAGTCGACGCAGCGGGTGACGGCGCCCCGCGACGGGACGGTGCTCCGCGTGCTCGGAGGGACGGGCGCGGAGCTCTTGAAGGCGGGCGATCCGCTGGTGATCTTCGTGCCCGACACCGACGCGCGCGCGGTGGAACTCTGGGTCGACGGCAACGACGTTCCGCTCCTGCGCGAGGGGCGTCACGTGCGTGTGCAGTTTGAGGGGTGGCCCGCGCTTCAGTTCTCGGGCTGGCCCTCGGTCGCGGTGGGCACCTTCGGCGGCGTCATCTCGGTCATCGACGCGGCCGACGACGGCAAGGGGAAGTTCCGCGTGCTCGTGGTTCCCGACGGAAACGAGCGCTGGCCCTCGGGGCGCTACCTCCGCCAGGGCGTGCGCGCCAACGGGTGGATCCTGCTCAACCGCGTGACGCTCGCGTACGAGCTCTGGCGTCAGTTCAACGGCTTTCCCCCGGCGCTCGCGAACCCCGAGGCGAGCACGCAGGAGAAGTCGAAGTGAGGCGCTCCGCCCTCTTGCTCGCGCTCGCGCTGCTCCCTTCGCTCGCGCTGCTGCCGTCGCTCGCGTCGGCGCAGGCGCTCCCGCTCGACACGGTGCTGCGCTCCGTCGAGACGCACTTTCCGCTCATCGCGGCGGCCGATCGAGACCGCGACGCCGCCGACGCCGAGCTCCTCGCGGCCGAAGGAGCCTTCGATCCGCAGTGGAGAACGCGCGCCGCGGGGGCTCCCGTCGGGTACTACAACCCGCTCACGCTCGACACGCAGGTGACGCAGCCCACGCGCCTCTGGGGCGCGCAGCTCTTCGCCGGATACCGCTTCGGGCAAGGGCTCTCGTACACGGGCATCCCCATCTACGACGGGAAGATCGAGACCAACGACTACGGCGAGGTGCGCGCGGGGCTCACCGTGCCGCTCCTCCGCAACGGCCCCATCGACCGCGCGCGGGCCAACATCCAGCGCGCCGAGCACGGGCGCACCGCCGCCGAGATGGGCGCGCGTCAGCAGCGCCTCGAAGCCTCGCGCGCCGCGACCCTGCGCTACTGGGAGTGGGTCGCCGCAGGTCGCAGGCTCGAGGTCGCGCGCGCGCTCCTCACGCTCGCGTCGGAGCGTGACGCGGGCCTCGCGGAGCGCGTCGCGCGCGGAGACCTCCCGGAGTTCGAACGGGCCGACAACCGCAGGGCCATCGTGCAGCGAGAGGGCGCCGTGGTGAGCGCGCGCCGGGCCGTCGAACAGGCCGCCATCGAGCTCTCGCTCTACCTCCGCGATGAACGCGGTGAGCCCCGGTTGCCGACGGACAACGAGCTCCCTCCCGCGCTCACGGAGCCCGCCACGCTCGACGTGACGTGTGTCGACCGCGCGTCGCGGGATGCTTCTGCGAGGCGTCCCGAGCCGCGTCGCTTCGAAGCGCAGCGAGAGCGAGAGCGCGTCGAGCGCACGTGGGCCGAGAACCAGCGGCTCCCGGCGATCGACGTGTCGGTGGCCGCGTCACAAGACCTCGGTCCCGGTCCGCAGAGCCGCGACGGCGTGGTGCTCGAAGCGGGCGTGATGGTCGACATCCCGATCCTGAACCGCACGGCGACGGGCCGAGCGCGCGCCGCCTCTGCGGCGATGGAGCGCGCCGAGGCGCAGCGCCGCTTCGCCGTCGAGCGCGTGAACGCGGACGTGCGCGACGCGCTCTCGGCGCTCGAAGCGGCGCGTCAGCGGGTCGATGTGGCGCGGCGCGAGCTCACGATCGCGCACGACCTTGCGACGCGCGAGCGCGAGCGCTTCGGCCTCGGCGACGGGACGCTGCTGGTGCTCAATCTCCGTGAGACGGCGGCCGCGGAGGCGGGGCTGCGAGAGGTCGACGCGCTGCTCGACTGGCGCCGCGCCGCCGCCGCATGGCACTTCGCGCTCGGCCGCGCGCAGGGCGAGGCCGTGCACTGCGTCACTGCGCGCTGAAGAACAGCGCGTCTGACAAGCACCGGCGCGTAAGCGCCGAGGGGCGAACGCCAACGTCAGCAGTCGTCGCACGGAGACACTCCGCGCATCGTGTCGCTTCGGTGATGTGTTGGTGTTGGCCCTCCGGCGCTTACGCGCCGGTGCTTGTACGATGGCGTACGCGCCGGTGATTGTCAGACGGCGCTGCGAAGCGATGAGGTCACCGCCCGCCGCGGACGTACGTGTCGAGGTAGCGCGAGAGCCATTTGCTGGCGGTGTTCCAGTCGATGCCGAGGCGCTTCGCGACGGCGTTGCGAGGGAGCTCGTCGAGCGTGGTGGCTTCGGTGGGGACGTTCCCGTGCCACGCGACGAAGGCGGGCTTGAGGTAGTCGTCGACGAAGCGCCCGAGGTCTTGAAACGTCGCGGGTGGACCGTCGTGCGTGCGGCGCCAGGCGTTCCAGACGCGCGCCTCGATGTGGTGCCAGTCGCTCGCGGTGGTGGGCGGTGCAAGGGGCGTCGGCGTGACGCGCGGCGTCTCCGAGGCGCGCCCTCCGAGGAGCTGTCTGCACGACGCCGCGTCGGTCACCGCGTCGGGCGCATCGGGGAGGCGACCGACGAAGTTCAGGAGCTCCCGCACGTTGCCGGGCCACGGGTGCTGTCGCACGAGCACGCGCGCGTCGGGGGAGAGCGCGTCCCACGCGGTGCGACCGGGCGCGACGAGCTGCGCGCGGAGCAGGGCGTCGATGTCGTCGAGGCGCTCGCGCAGCGGGGCGAGCGTGACCTCGTAGCGCGCGAGGCGAAACCAGAGGTCCTCGCGAAAGCGTCCGGCCTCGATGGCAGCGCGCAGGTCGCGGTTGGTCGCGCACACCACATGGACGTCGACGCGTCGCTCGCGCACGTCGCCGAGTCGGCGGAAGGTGCCGTCTTCGAGCACCCGCAGGAGCTTCACCTGCGTGGCCAGCGAGAGGTCTGCCACCTCGTCGAGAAAGAGCGTTCCCCCGTCGGCGGCTTCGAAGAGCCCGCGCTTGTCGACCGCGCCGTGATGCGCGCCAGGGACGCTCCCGAAGAGCTCGTTCTCGATCAGCGCCTCGGGGAGCGCGCCGCAATTGATCGCCACGAAGGCCCCGTCTCCCCGCGACGAGTGCTGGTGGTAGCAGCGCGCGAAGCGCTCCTTGCCCGTCCCCGAGGGGCCGAGCAGAAGCAGCCCGCGCCCTCGACGCGCCGCCTCGCACACCGCGTGGTGTGACTCCCTCGCGCTCTGGGAGCGGAGCACGAAGCCGGGCTCGTGACCGCGCTCCTCGTCGCGCAGCGCGTTCTGGCTCTCGACGAAGCGCGCGACCGTCGCGAGGTCGTCAGCGAGTCGCAGCGCGTGGGTCCCTGCGCGCGGCGTCACCACGAGATGCGCTCCCGTCGCGAGCTTCAACGCGCCCCGCTCGGGGGCGTCGCTCCCGCGGGGTAGCAGCGTCACGTCGGCGTCGATGTCCGCGTCGTCGAGCCACTTCGCCACGCTCTGAAAGACGCCGCGCGCGAAGTCATCATCGGTGTTCCACGTCGCGCGGAGAGGAAAGGTCGCTCGCTGCGCGTCGGCGTTCGCCTGCGGCCCGAGCTCGAGGTGTAGCGCGCCGCCCTCGTGTCGCACGGAGGTCCCGTTGCGGCTCTGGAGGTCGAGCACCCAGGCGCCCGCCTCGTTCGCGACGACCAGCACGTGGTTGGTCGACACGAGATCCGAGAGCACCGTCACCTTCCTCGGAGGCGCCGCGAGGAGCCCTTCGGGAAGCCGTGACGGATCGGGCGAACGGCCGAAGAGAAGCGCCTCCCCCGGCGCGACCTCCGCGCGGAGCGAGCCCTCCATCCCACGGACACGAAGCAGCACCTTCATGACATCGAGAGGTACATGATCCCGAACGGGCGACGCAGCGCGAAGCGACCGTGAGATGCCTCCGGGTATCCCTCCGTCGGTCGAGACCCGGCGCGAGAGACCGCGGAGCCTTCACGATCGCCGTTCGACCGATCGCTGAAGACCCCAGGGGCTCTCAAGTCGAGAATTTTCTCAATATTGAAGCCCTGGAGGCTTCCGCGGACGGCTTTGAAGCGATCGGAGGAAGCCCACTGGCATCTCGCGGCGGGTTCAGCTCGGGACGGGCACGGGCGTGTGCGGGTCCACCGGGGGATCGTCGGGGGTCGGCTCGGTCGACGGGGTCGCGCGCTTCGTTCGAGCGCGGTGCGTGTCGATGGGTTCGAGGGCGTGGCGCACGGCGCGATCGTTCTCGGCGTCGTCGGGGTCGTGCATGGCGAGGAGCTGCACGGCGTAGTCGGCCATGGCGCGTCCGGTGTCGCGGAGCAGGGTCGCGAGGTCGGCCACCTCGACGGACGTGGCGATGTTGTCGCCCGTGATGCCCAGGGCGTCGCCGTATTCCTTGTGGGTGCGCTCGACCTCGGCGATGAAGTCCTCGCCCGTGAGCTCGACGAGCTCGGCGTGCAGGCCCTCGGCCGCGATGCGCTTGATGCGCTTGTCTCCCTCGGCCCACTGCTCGTGATACTCGATCGTGAGCCACGAGCGCTCGGTGAGCTTGAGCGTCGTGAGGAGCGCCGCCGCGCGCTCGGCGCGGGGGTAGCGGTCGCGAGGCAGCGCGGAGTACGCCGTGAGCCGATCGATGAGGGCTCCCCAGGCCACGTCGTTGGCGTTGTCAAAAGGACGCGTGTCGACGCCCTTCTCGACGCGATCGCGCGCGGCCCACGCTCCCTGGAGCGCGACGGTCTTCGCCCGCAGCGCCCTGGCGCGCTTCTTCACCCCCTCGGGGGCGCCCTTCGGGACGCGTCCCAAAAGCTTGATCGAGAGCGCCACGCCGCCCGCCACGGTGATCACCGGGGCGCGTACGTAGGTCTCCAACTGCAACGGATCTGGCATGAGAGATGGTGACTCCTTTCATCCTCATGGGAGCCACACGCGCGAAGCCCCTGTCAACCATGTCATCCGAGCTTTCGATGATTGTGTGATGGTGCCTCCGAGGATCGTCGGAAGGGGGTTCCGAGGAAGGTCGGAGACGACCCTCGGAAGGGGTGATCCCCAAGTGCGCGAGATCGCATGAGCCGCATCGCCGGAGGGAGATGGCGCGGGCCCTGCTCTACGTGCTGTCACAGTGCGTGAAGCGTTGACATCAGCCGAGGCGGAGTGCGATCCCATGTCAGAGGGGGCGGAGCGCGGTGCGAGCGTCGGAGCCTCCGAAGACGAGGCCATGGCGAACACATACCGATGGTCCCCCGGACAGGTGGTTGGCAACTACGTGGTGGAGCGGGCCATCGCGCACGGCGGCATGGGCGAGGTGTACCGCGGGCGCCACCGCTGGCTCGACCGCACGGTGGCGATCAAGACGATCCGCGAGGCGCTCACGCAGCGCATCGATATCACCGGACGCTTCATGCGCGAGGCGCAGGTGCTCGCGAAGATCGAGCACGACAACGTGGTGCGCGTGTTCGACTTCGGCGAGCACGAGGGCACCTGGTACATGACCATGGAGTGGCTCCAGGGCGAGACCCTCGACGCGCGGATCGAACGCGCCGGGGTGCTCCGTGAGACCGATCTCGTGGCGGTGCTCGTGCAAGCCTGCGCGGGGATCCAGGCCGCGCACGACCTCGGCGTCGTGCACCGCGACCTCAAGCCCGAGAACATGTTCATCGTGCCCGGCGCCGACGACGAGGTGCTCAAGGTCGTCGACTTCGGCATCGCGAGCGCGGGCATCATCGGCCCCGACGGCGTCGCCACCGAGACCCGCGCGGTCATCGGCACGCCGGATTACATGTCTCCCGAGCAGTGGGGCAGGGCGAGCGCATCAATTCTCATGTGATTCCGCTACGAAGCACCTCCAGCAGGTACTCGTCGTCCCAGCCAGCTCTCTTTCGGCGACGCGCGATGCCAGCCTTGAACGAGGTCGTTGCCTTGAGAGCAACGAGGGCGATCTTGCGAAGGAGCGAGAGGTTCTCGGGGCCATGTCCTTCGTGGACCGCGCTTGCGTCTTCTCGGAACGCCACGTCGAGCGTCCAGTGGAGATGATTCTCGACACTCCAGTGTCCACGAAGGATCGCCCCCAGCCGATCGCCGTCGTCATGCACGAGACTCGTGATGAAGTACCTCTGCTCGGTCGAGGTGTGCTCGCCCACCGTGCGCGTGCACTCCATCACCCCGCAGCTCCGCAGCCCTTCCCAGCGTTCCGCGACGGGCAGGGTCGCGGCGCTCGTCGCGATCACCCGGCGCACCTCCTGGCGGCCGTGGCCTTCGTTCAGGTCGATCGTCCACGAGCACGCTTCGCTCGGTGCCGTCGGCTCCGCGCGAGTCACGGCCTCCGTCACGGCTGCCAGCAACGACGGCTGGTTGTCCTTGACCGTCAGGACATAGTCCCCTTTGCCCTCGACGATCTGTGCGGCGATCGCTCGTTGGCAGCCCATCGCGTCGATCGTCACCACGGCCCCCTCCAAGTCCAACAGCGCCATCAACTCGGGGATGGCGGTAATCTCGTTGGACTTCGCGTCGGTCGCCACCTGCCCCAGGAGCAGGTGCTTGGTGACGCTCCAGGCGTGGACCAGATGCAGGCTCCGGCCCAACTCCGAATGGCGCGCCACCCCTCGCGACGTCTTGCCGTCGATGGCGATCTGATGCTCGGTGAGGTCCCCGATCAGTTCACCGATCCACCCTCGAAACGCTCGCTCGAAGGAGCTGGGCGAGATGCGCGCGAAGACCCGGCGGT
>JBPOHC010000313.1:0-1622 GCA_052035985.1 Myxococcota bacterium
GCACCGACACGATGACCGACGACTCATGCGACCGCGCCGCGACGATTCGCGCGTCGGTGCCGCGGTTCCAGAAGTAGGGCTGCCCACCGCACGCTTCGGACAGCGCCGCGGTCGCGGGGTCCATGCGTCTCTCGCTTGCTCTGCTCACGTCGTCACCTCGAAGTCTCTCGCCCACGGCACCGTCGCCACGTCGGGCGCCAACAGGATCGCTCTCGCCGCGCGCACCTCATCGATGCGCGAGACCGCCACGTCGCAGCCCGCGAGGCGAAGCACATCGCGCAGGCGGTCAGCGGAACCGCCGTCGGTCTCCGCGTCGAGGTCTGCGGCCACGATGTCGGCGCACTCGTCGCACACGATCGTGTTGGTGTGCTTCGCGGGGCACAGCGCGCAGGTCACTACGGTCTCGTCGGGGTTCACGATTCCACCCCAACGCCACGCCACTCGCCCGCGTCGGCGGAGACGGCCTCGCGCATCTCCTCGACCATCTCCTCGGCGGCGAGTTTCACCGCGTCGTGGTCGGCAGGTCCGAGGCACGACGGGCGCCCCTCGTAGGACTGCCGCACCTCCCACACGCACGGGTCGGCAGCACTGCGGGTCGCCCACTTCTCGCGCATGGCGACCGCGGCGCAGAGGTCGAGTTGATCGACGGTCGCGCCTACCACCGTCACCGTCGCGCGGTGCAGCGCGTAGTGCTCCACGGTCGCGTATTTCTTCGGCTTCGTGCTCGTGACTCGCATCATCGTCTCCCTCTCGTCTCTCGTCTCTACGTCTCGACTCGCGTTCTGTTACGCGCGTCGTCTCAGACCACCGCTCGCGGGAGCCTGAGACGGGGCGCGTGCCCCGCGTGTCTCAGTCGGGCGACACCACCGTCAGGAAGTGCCGCGCATAGGCCGTCGTCGCCGGGGAAATCGACGCGCGAAAACGCTATGAAACAAGGCACAATGCAGAATAGTGACGAATAATCGTTGACGCGGAATCGTGGAGCCTCTAGAGTCCTCGTTGTCAGCGACGCAGAGAGCGACGCGACGAACCGGAGAGACGACCATGACGACCGACATCAACTCGCTTTGCTGCTACGACGGATGCACCTCGCCCGCGACGACGACCGACCACGAGGGGGACGCGGCGTGCGAGCGCTGCGCGGCGCGCGAGGGTCGGCGCTACGAGATCACGGCGGACCTCGCGGGCGGCGAGTGGGTCGACGCCGATCTCGCAGAGAAGGTGCAGGCCGCTCTCGCCTCCGACGGGTGGGACGTCACGATTCGCGCGCCGCGTCGCGGTGAGGCGCTCGCGACGTACGAGCGCTCCGTGGGCGGCGACCTCCAGATTCTCGGGTACTCGATCCCCGTCCCCGAGGCGCTCAACGAGGCCGTCGAGAAGGCGTGGAACGCGAGCCTCTGACCGCCCCAACCCCACAGCGCCCCGGCGCACGCACAACGCCCCGCTGACGAGAGTCGCGGGGCTCGCGGCGTTGAGGAGATCACAGACCATGACCACGACCGCCGCTCTCATCGACACCCTCGCCGCCCTCTCCACCGACCGCGTGACCGTCACCGCCATCGAGCGCGACGGCAAGATCATCCCCGAGTACACCGCGCACAGCGATGATGACTGCGACGCCG
>JBPOHC010000308.1:0-1640 GCA_052035985.1 Myxococcota bacterium
GCGCCGGTACGCGACGACCGAGCCGCCGTTGTAGACCTCGTGCGCGCGCGCGGCGAGTGAGATGTTGCCGGGCGTGGTGCTCAGGTCGAGGCGTCGGTGCTCAGAATCCGACGCGAAGGGGAGCACGCTGATGCGCTCCGCGAGCGATCGAGGGATCGACATGCGTGTGTCTCCGTTGTTGCGAGTGCGAGTGAGGTGCGGTGTGCGCTGGTCAGCGCTTGCTGAGCTTCGCGGATGCGAAGAACCACAGGAACGGCGTGCGAATCGTCGACCCCGTGTAGTTGTAGAGCTTGAGGAACCCGTCCGACGGATCGACGTAGAGCCACAGGTTGTTGACGACCTTGATGGCCCACGACGTACCCATCGCGCGGTTCGGCGGGTTGCCCGCGCTCGGCGGGTTCGTACCGCCGGCGTCGTACGCGCCGAGGCCCGTGTAGCCGCAGAACGTCGTCAGCGCGCCGTCGTCGAAGAGGTAGTCGTTCGCGCCGCCCGCGAGCTCACCCGCGCCGCCCATCGGGCGGTACACGCCGAGGATGAGCCTGTCGGTCCACGCGGATCCCTCCCCGGTGGTGAGCGCGATTGGATCGGAGAGCGTGTCGACGACCTCGATGGTCTTGTTGCAGACCGTGACGAGCGTGCCGTCGGTCATGTCCGCGGTCGCCTGGTACACCCGCGCCTCGATGCCCTGTGTCATCGTGGTGAGGTCGCCGTGGCTCGCGGGGCGCTGCGCAACGCCGATCTTCTGTACGAAGTTGAGAAACGCCGCCCCGATTTCGAGGCCTGCGCTGAATGTCTGGGGGCTGTCCATCTCTGTGATGTCCTGTCGTTCGTCTGTGTCAACGGGTTGCTCGCGCCCTGGGGGTGGGGCGTACCCTCGCGGACCATGCGCTTCGCCCTCGTCGCTCTTGCCCTGGTCGCCTGCGCGGGTGACCCCGTCCCGATCACCAACTGCACCGCGGGGGTGCAGACCTCGTGTGCGTGCCCTGGGGGCTCCGAGGGTGCTCAGCGCTGCGCCGCTGACGGGTCAGGCTTCGGGCCGTGCCTGTGCGAGGGCCCCGACGCTGCTGCACCCGCCGACGTTGCAGTCGCCGACGTGGTCGAAGTGCAGCTCGCGCCCGACGTGATGGCCGTCGACGCGCCGCGCGACGTCGCTGTCGCCGATGCGGTGCGCGACGCGGGCGCTGACGTGGTCGACGCGCCGCCGGCGGACCGCGGCTGCACGCCGATCGGTGGAACGATCTGCTGTGGCGCGACGGAGTGCCCGTCGTTGCCCGGTGCAGTGGTGTCGTGCGACGCCGACGCCGGCGGTCTCGCGTGTGCGATGCGCTGCATGGTGGACTTTGCGGACTGCGACCGTGATCCGTCGAACGGCTGCGAGGTCGACCTCGGGACGAACCGAAACAACTGCGGGATGTGTGGGAGATCCTGCGCGCCGTACTCGTGCCTCGGCTCAGCCTGCGCCGTTCACTGAAGAGTCCAGCCCCATCCCTCAGCAATCGCGTAGGTGCTCTCGATGCCCCGTGCGAGTAGCGGCGCAAGATCTTCAGCAGAGGCCAACCCCGAGAAATACCGCACGAACTCTCCCGGCGTGAGGCTCTGCACGAGACCGACGCCCGGCACGATGAAATAGAGCCGGTCCC